>NZ_CP071462.1:1593121-1911746 GCF_017352155.2 Haloterrigena alkaliphila | reverse complement strand
TTAAAAGAACGTCCGACAACGAAAGACTACCTCGACTGTCTAGACAGCTGTGCTTAAGGAGCGAGTCAACGTTGACAACGTTCCCGTCAACGGCGTCCAAACTGTACTGGTCCACTCGCCTGACGTCGCGCCACGCGGAGACGACAGGCGGTTCGCGATCTATTCCGTGTACACCTACCAGTATCCCAATCGATACAGTCCCCTCTAGGGCAGAGTCAGTCCAGGCCGGCGCTGATGGCACCGTTCTTATCAGCGTGACGAATGACGGCTCTTCTATTGGCGTCCGCGCGCGTATGGCGGCGGGTTGAAGTCAAGAGATGTCCGGAATGACCCGGATTAGCCTTTCAACGACGTCCTAGACTTTCCAACAGATTGGTCGCTCGATTTACATGGGTCGCCCATGAGAACTGCTGTCTCGCGGTCGCCGTCTGCGACGCGCTCGGCGAACGCATTGAGCGCGTCGACCCTGTCCTCGTAATCATAGGTCAGCAGGTAGGCATCGGTCCGGTCGGGTGGCTACAGGAGCGTAACGTCCTCTGGTCATCGGTCTTCATCACCGAGATGTCCGGCCTCGGACTCTTCAGCGGAGACAGAACAAGGATCGCGATTCAGCCGTGCAACGAGTGGTACTTGAACGTCTGGACGAGGTGTCGACAGTCTTGCGCGAGAGTTCGGCGAGAACGCCGGCGACCTTGGGAATCCAAGTTGACGGGGCGAGGCACAATCCCCGTCGGATTGGCACCTGTCCGACCGTTACGACGGCGTGTGGAGACTACACAGGCCGGTATCGAACTACAACAACCGGGACCTGATTCTGGATACTCACGACAAACCCGATGGCAGTTCTGTAGAACGACCGACAATCAGCCGCTGAGAGGTGACTGGTATGGCATCGTCCTTGAGTTGTCAGCTGGCAACCAATCCACGGGGTCAGGTATAGTTGACATCGTAGCACTACATTTCAGAACAGGTGGTCGTCGATGACCTTTGCTGGGCCACCGACGCTCCAGATTCGGGATTCAAGGCCGAGTGCCTCGACTTCCGCCGCGACACGGTCCGCGTGTGCGGAAGTCGTGTTCAGGTATGCCGTCGCACCAGTGTCCGAGGAGAAGTACACCGGGAGCCCCTCCTCCTCCCGAAGGTGTGTTGCGATGTCGCGGAGACGGACCGTTTCCGGCCGCCAGTAAAACCAGTTCTCTGGCCCTGTCATGGTGACTGCAAGAAGGCTCAGTGAGTCGCGCTCGGCAAGTTTGAAGGTTGTCTCGAAGTCTCCGTCACGGATCGATTGCTGCATGTCCGCGAGCGCGTCGTGGATGTAGGCTAGCCGTCCGTCGAATAGATGCGAGTCCGGGGCCTCCTCGTGGGCGTGTGACGTGTGTTTGAATTCCGGGACCAGGCCGACGACCGTCCGAATGTCCTCCTCGAATGGCGCGGCGATTCGCTCTGCGGCACACTCCGCATCAGTCGTATTCGTCCGGAGCTGGGAGAACCCGCCTGTGACGCTCCGCGCTGCGGAGGGCGCACCGTGGCGGGCGAGGACGGACAGCTCCCCGCGGTCCAAGTCGAGATCGGCAGCGTCGGCCGCCGCGACCGCGAGCGCCGCGAACGCGGACGCAGACGCGCCCAACCCCACGTTGGACGCGAAGGTATTGTGAGACTCGACGCGAGCGCCCTGTTCGAACCCGGCCAGCCGTCTCACGCGGTCGAGAACAGTCATCACCCGCTCGTACCCCTCCCGGTCGATCTCCTCACCATTGACGAAACAGGTGTTCTCGTAGTGGCCGAACTCGACGGTTGTCTCCGTCTTCGAGGGAGCCGTGCACATCGAAATGGAGTCGTGATAGGGAATGTTGCGTGATTCGTCCCGCAGTCCGTGATACTTGATGAGCCCTTGGATCGGGTGTGCGAGCGCGGTCGCTTTCACACTGGGCGGAGAGGACATCAAGTAACGTAAACCTTTACAAGTCAATTTTTAATAGGAAAAGTATGATTGTATTTCTGGGCTGCTCATTGCTAATTGGACGATAATCGGCGATTCACAACATTGGTCGCCTATAGCCGATCGGGCGGTTCGAAAAACTCGGTTGCATGATCTCGACATCACGACTATCACTTGCTAGAGTACGCTCAGATACGGTTGCCAGTTCACTTCCGACACTAAATGCTACGTGTTCTTCTCCTCGGTTTGAATCGTTCTCCGTCGTAATGGTCGAAGTCGCGCTGATTACGTCGGGTTCGTGTTTCACACACCAGGTGATCCGGCGTACACCGTCCTCAGAGAGCAACGGCAGAGTCTCCCGTCGGCGTTTGAGTCACAGCCTTCCGCGCTGAACCTAGGCTGGACAATCCCTTTCGTAATCAGTATGTCTCGTGGCTCACCGATGCGATCCCGAGGAAATCTCGGAATATCAAAATACCAATCCGAACCCGTGGCCTCACTGATACTCGCACAGGTGCCGAATACTCGAACTTGCGCTGTCGGCGACGGTCGTTTCGGTGCTGATCGGCGTTTCAATAGGCATTGTAAGCGCCGTCCACCATGACACTTGGATCGATAAGACCAGCCAGATCTCCGGGTCGATCAGCGTTTCGATGCCGAACTTCTGGCTTCGCTACCTGCTCCTGCTGGTGTGCTTGCTGTGGCTGGGCATGACACCCATCGCTGGGGCTAGGACCCTCAGTTGCCTCGTGACCGGCGGTCCGCTTGGCAGTCGACTCGGCCATATATTAGCGGGACGATCCCATGCCCTCATTCGCGGCGGGACCGGTGGATTCGTTCAAGGGACCGACAGGCGGAGATCCAGAGCCGTCAACGCAGATCTGGAGCACATGCTGTTTCGCTACTTCCGAGTGAATCGCGTCGGTGACTCGCGGATGGGTTCCGAGAGGGTCGGTGTACTTGACGTCGTCGCGGTCAAGTTCGAGTTTCGCCGGAATCTCCTCTTCGGTCGTAGTGGAGGGGGTGATGAAGACGGGGACTACCACGATCCGGTCGTTAGTGGCATTGTAGCGGGCGCACTCGACGGCAGGGTCTTGCACCAGATATGCGGACGTGACCTCCCCGTAGCCGGTCTGGTCGCGGAGTCGGCGTTCGTGATACTCAATTGTCAACCGCTCGTGGGGCATTGAGCTGCTGCCGAGGCCAACCAAGACGAGAGACACGTCGGGACCAGGTTCGAGTTGTTCGGCGGCTCGGTCGGCTATAGCGTCTGTGATCGCCGGATTCTGACCGATCGGCCCACAGAGACAGGCCGCGTCGCTGATTGCGCTCGCCACTCTGGGAACCGTCGTTCTCGTTTCGTTTGTCTCCACCAGACTCATCGGCACGACGAACACTTCCTCGTCGTTGTCGTCAGTCCGACCATCACCGTCAATCGCGGGGTTCTGGGTTTCATCGAACCGTTCAGCCCGAACCGTGTTTGCGATATCCCGCTCCCGCAGTCGGCCAACGTGTGTCTCTATCGTCTTGTTTGACTCTCCCGTCTCTCTTCCGATCACAATTAGTGTTCCATCGATCATTGTTTTCCTCTATCACGCAGACAATCCTCTTTACGTTATCCCAAATCAGATTGTACAAGGACGTCTGCGTCACCCGTTAACAAATATGTTGGGGACTCCGACCGGTCGGAACGCGGTGGTCGGACGCCAGAGGTAGTCCTTTATTCTGGTTCTCAATCGTTTTCGAGTCCAGTCGTGGTGGGCGGACCCTCCGGCGACTTGGTCACACGTGCAGTCTGGTCGAATGTCCTCGTGCCGGCGTTGGCTGACGGGTCAAACAGGTGGACTGCTGCCTGAATAATCGACCACTTGTCGTAGACCCGGCCTCTCTGAGACTTCGGGTCGGTAGTTCGAGCAGTTCCGACCCCAGGCTTCTGCGAAGAACTCGACGATGTAGCGTTACTCTACAGTCAGCCCGCCGTTGACGTCCAGTTTCGAGAGTACCGTCTCGACGTTTTTCGGTTTCACTTGGTCCGCGTGGGAGTGAATGGACTGCTCATCTCCTTACAAAGTCGGAAGTCGAGATCTGATTCGAGTTCCTCAAGTGATCCTACACTCTCATCAGCACTAAATTCTTCGCTAGTATCTATGCGGGCCAGCGTTTAAGAGGAATTTCCATCAAGATATGATGCTGAAATCACAATACTAGTTCAAAGAATCGGCCGATTTTCGCCTATGAAGTGAAATGAAGGAGGGAATACCTTGAAATGTATCAATGGTTCAAAATATCTTGATCATATTTCTAGGGCATCAATCTCTTTAGAAGGCATCGTCTAGTTTCACAGTTTGAGAAACTGTTAAGTCGTAGAGATAATTTGGCAGGCTACTTGCAGATCTGCTCAGGGAGTGCTGAGTGGCGGAATTGATGAATATTTGGAGCGAGAACGGACGACAACGCCCATCAAGGTGTTCGACATCCGTCGTCACAGACTGGTTGTTCGCTTTGAGAGATACAAGTGACTCTTCGCTTGCTCGATATTAACTGCTCTCACAAGCAATCTGGCACTAGGTACATCCGCTGACAGCGTACCAGATCCGCCAAAGACGAAGCTCTCGGAGATCGCTATTAATGAGGTTGTCAAAATCCACGGAAACTGGTCTTGGGTATACACTGCACTCGACTCACAGCTGATTCTCGATATCGCAGTCTTCGGATGGAGGCCCCTGAAGACGATGAACTATCCCCCCATCCGAATTATATTAATATAACTAAAGTAAAAATTACCGATGAGTGGTGGAGAGCATTCCTTTCGCATGGAATCAGCTTGTCTGAATGCAATCCAATCCTATCACGAGATAACTAGTAAATATAAATTAAATCATCAGGATATATCCTCCACGTCAGAAATGCTTTTGTCCCAAGCGTTGGTCGAACTATTATAGGTCGCAACTTGGTCTACTGTTGACGTTAAATAATCAAGTGAATTTTGTGATAACTCATTCAAATCAGCATAAATGTAGGTGAAATCAGACATGGATTGGATCTGTTCGATAATCTCTGTAATCTCGTAACGTGAGAGGTACTTTTCTATAGTAGTTGCATTAACAAAGAAAACGGTATCAATGTGAGATGGTGCTTGAATACTCTCTATTTCTAATCTTAATTCTTCGAATACACCTTTGGTTCCCATATTATCGAAGGAATCTATCCAGCTAATATTGTGAGATACAGATGAATCGCCAGACTGAATAGTAGATGTGATCGAATCATCTGACTTTTCGTCTATTATATACACTTCCCGCCATATCGGTGCATAAGTATTCATCATTTCGAGAAGCTTCTTAGAGACGTCGGTAGAGTTATCTCCTAATAATAAAGCACTCTGTAGATCATCTATAGAGGTACGAATCCAGTATTCTTCCGCCTCATCGGTGGCCATATCTTCTATTTACACTGGTTTCCTAAAAAACCTTTCTGACTGCGAGAACCTGTCTTTGATGCTCTGGAACTATGAGTAATTAACCTACCCCAATACAGTCTCGCATTCAACAAGGCAGCATGATCTCTATTCCCCGAATATTATCTTGGAATAAAGGGTGAACAGAAACAATGGGAGAAGCATTCAGAATTATGTATAACTCCTTAACGTATTCTATATAGCAGGGCTGCCCAAAAATATGATATCCTCATCTGTGACTGGTAGCGACCGAAGAACCACACCTCTACTACCGGTACTTCCCAATCGATCTGAGAGTCGAAGCTAAAGTATTGCCCTAATGAGGGAAATGGTAAATCAAGTGAATTAGATCAATTTTCCCTAACCAGACGGTGTTCTTTCAGACACGGGCATGAAAGATGTAGCAGGAGACGTTATTAGCCAACTCCCAAGGCTTGGGGCCGAGGGCTCGCCCCTCAGTCCCGACCAGGGGCTATTGACATCCTTGCAACATTTAACTAGACCTCCGTCTGGGAGACGTAAGGAGAATGATCAAGCTTCCAGTGACGATACCATCATGGACTGGCAACACCCTCAATCGAGAAAGGTTTGAATCCGACGCGAATTTCCTACTCATGCGGTTAGCGATGACGATCCTCGGCCGTGACCGGTCGAGGATCGATACCATTGATTCGTCGATAACTCCTACCACGGTACTCACGCAAACTAGAACGGTAAACTCTGTCGAATGAGAGCCCAAGACAGGACGACGACGTATTACCGTTACTGTACGGCGAGCCTCGTCTCGAAGGGAAAACCAGTCCCACTGGCGATGACGTATGTCCGCAGCGACGAGAAGGAAGTTGACGCGGTCGAGTGCATTATCAACCGTCTCACCACCTACCCCTTTGAGAGCGCTCTTCTCCTGGCTGATCGGGATTTCTACAATGAGTTCTTCATTCGCCGGTCTCGGAAAATTGTCTCAATAATTACTTCCTAAAAATAAATATTTCTTTGTGAGATAGTTACTCGAGATTGGCAAAATAACATGAAAAACAAGATCGCGAACCAACTACCTGCATTACCGCTCGTTAGAGCTAACGTGTAGATATCAATTGAGGGGTGTTTTTACAACTAGGAATTAAGTTATTACTGAAATGTCTTGTCCCATGATGGTCTAGGAACAACAGACTGAACAGTTATCTTGCTGGGGCAACAAGTTCGGTTATGTACGGTGTCGTCACGAGGAATGAGGATGAGCTCATGTGGCCGGAATTCGATTACGGCTTTTATGAAGTAAAGGACGTGACCGGTCGGACAACCAATCCAGTCGCATCGGGTACGAACATGATATCTTGCTTCGGGGACAACAAAGCGGCTGAGGCGGACCCGTCGCTGGTTCCCGTAAACGACGCCAACGAGTTAGCGACTCGTGACCGCAGTTACTTCGATTGGGACTATATCTGTCCGAGTCGAGACCAATACCAGGAGCAGCTGATCGAAACCATCGATGATGTCGCTAGCGTCAATCCGGATGTTCGTCTCGATGATATTGGCTTCCCACGACGCGAATACTGTCTCTGCGATGTTTGTCAGGAGAAGTTTGCTGAAAGCTCATACGACGACTGGTTCAAGTGGCGTTCGAGCATTATAACGGACTTTGTCGAAACAGCGGTAGAACACATTCCTGGTCGCGTGTATCTGACGCTCTATCCCGACCCGTATCCCGGCCACCTCTACAAACGAACGGGGATCAACGTTGACGCCATTACACCCTACGTAGATGAATTCGTGGTTCCACTCTACGACTTGTCGTACTCGACCACATACTGGCTCGAGATCATCGCCTCCGGGTTTCAGACACGTGTCGACAATCCGGTTAGTATTGAACTCTATGCAGTGAACATCGAGACAGACAACCTCATTCACGCCACAGAAGTAGCCCAGGAATATGCGAAATGCGTCTTCTTTGCGTACGACGCAGAAACCGCCCGAGACACCATTGAAGCAATCAGTCATGAAGACGACACGGCTGAGTAATCTATTCTCGACGACTGATTTCGACTTCAACCTTCGATGTCCTCGTTCGAACATGCGTTGTGTGAGTGTCAGAAGTACATCGGGATCAAGGACTAGGACGGGGCTACCACGGGCCAACCCTGCGGTGCAACCGCAGGGATCCGCCCACGGGAATTTATCAGTGCGATACTATACGGCGTCTCTGACAGGATCTGCTTGGTCAAATCCAGAACTGAGCCAGACCCAAGTTAAGGAGCCCGATAGCGACGCCTTGCAGTCGCGTGTCCTCAACGCTGACGTCGGTGAGGCTGTGAGCTGCCCACCCTGAAGGGTTGGGTAGCCTGTATCTCGCACGGCTATCGGAACATCTCCTTGACCTGGTAGAACCCTCGACGGTCGATAAGCATCTGTAGTGTGCAGGTATTCCTCGTCAACGTGTGTCTGAAGAAGACCTCAATGAATGAAGGTTAATCCAGTTACTTATGGATTGACTCTTAGTCACTTCTCTACGAACGGTTGTATCAGCCTCCGATTATCCCGATCGAGTCCGCCGGAGTCTCTCCTTTATACTGCTCGACGAAACTATCAGGTCATCTTCCTCTGGTTCGAACGCACTAATTCGAACGACACGGATATCAGGGTGCCCATGTTCAGCGAGCGTCGTTTCGAGTTCGTCAACGTCGAAGGGCTGGTCGTGTCCAAGCGTGATGACATCTGGGTCAATCTGGTTTGCTACCTCGAAAATCGATCCTTCAGAACCGAGAAGGGCCTCGTCAACGACTCGGTAATCGGTAAGACAATAGTAAGTCAACCTACGAATTATCTCGCCTTACACCTCAACCGTTACTGGTGGCCTCCGCCCTGCAGCTCAGTAGGTGAATAATGTGGCAATTGCGGGTGAGGGAGATGGACGCCGAGCGCCATTACCCCGTGTGCGAACAGCACGTAGCCGAGGATAACGAACGCGACGCCGAGGACGCGGTGCAGTCGGGCCCTCCGGATCGGATCGAGTGAGCCGAGCGCGGTTCCGTAGAGAAAGACCGCCGGGACGGTCCCGAGACCGAACGCGGCGAGCGCAGCGATGCCGACCGTGGGAGAACCGACAGCGAATACGTAGACGAACGCCGCATACAGCATCGGGCACGGAACGAGGCCGTGAACCAGACCCAGACCGACGATACCCGGCCCGTCGGCGATGCGACCGAGTCGATTCGAGGCATCGTTCACGAGCCGATCTATCGAAAGTCCCGGGATCGGAAGCTTGTGAAGGACGCTTCCATGCCGGCCGACCACGGAACCGATTCCATGGCAGATGATGAGCACACCGAGGACGACGCCGACCGACCCGCGGATCGCATTCGTAACTGATAGCAGTGTCTCCATCGTCAGATAGAGGACGCTACCTAGCGCTCCGAACAGCCCGCCGAGTGTCGCATAACCCGTCGTTCGGCCGATGTTGAACAGACTATGTTGATATATCGCCCGTGTCGAGAGCCGGCCGCTCGAGGGCCCGCGCGACCGCGCGTCGTCGTACATCGAGACGACTGGGCCACACATTCCGATACAATGGGCGCCGCCGAGAACGCCGATCCCGAAGAACAGCGCTAGGTCGACGCGCGCCAGCATCGCCGGTTCGATCATTGCAACACCTCCCGTCTGATGGGACGAAATGTGAACGAAAGCAGTAGCATGTTGTATGAGCAACTGAGAGAGAAGGGCAAGGAACTCCGTTACCACTCGACAGTTGTCGCCAAGGGAGCGCGTCGAGAACGCCACACGGCGGTCGCTCGATAGACGAAACGACGAACAGTAAAAATGGCCTTCGGATGCGGAGAGCGATCGATTGCGATGACGATCCCGTGCCCTCAGTCGTCGGCGGACGAGCAGCCGTCACCGGACGAACAGTCGCCGTCAGGGCTAGTGATGTCGTACTCGGTGTGACACGGTTCAGGCGGGAGCGAGATCGACGGGTTGCTGTCGAGGAATCCCTCGGGTTTGAGATGGAAGCTAGCGATTTCGACCGGCAGGATCGGCCAGTCTTCCGCGCTCGGAACGTGATTGACCCCCTGCGTGTACCAGACCACGAGGTCTTCGTCGACGAGCGATCGATCCTGTTCCGTCCATTCCGGAAGCCCCACCGTGTCGTCGTTGAGGTTCGGATAGTCACCCGCAGCGAACCGTTCGTCCTCGTCGTACGGCGTCACCCAGAAGTTGTTCTGGATGAATCCCGACCGTTCCATGTAACTTGAGGTCGGTTTCATCGGTGCGGAGACGTTGGTGTGGGGCTCGAGTTTGTAGCCGCAGCTGCGCCCGTAGGAGTTTTCGGTCTCGCTGCTGGCGATCCGCCAGTAGCGTCCGCGGAGCGGATCGATGTCCTGACGCGCCTCGTTCTCACGCTCCAGTAACGTCTCCTTCGCCCGGAAGGCGTTCTTCCGGTTGCGCTCGCTGCCCGTTGGTTCGTTGTGGACCTCGTAGGCACGCATCGGGCTGTCGTCGATGTCGAAGTCCAGTCGGAAGTTGAAGAAGTGCTGGTGGATGGGCGCTTTCACCTGCGGCGCAACGAGCGCGTACTGGCCGTACGTGTCTTCGGCGGTCTCGTCGGCCGGAACGACCCCATTCGAGTCGATGCCGGTCAGTCGGACCTCGGCCTCGATACTGCCGTCGGGGTAGAAGTACCAGTAGAACCCGTAGTCGTAGTTGTACACCGTCGCGATAAAGGAGATGACGAGGCGGCGGCGGCGGCGAACCTCGGTGTGGGGTTTGCGCTCATCGGTGTGTTTCCAGAGGATTCCGTCGTCCTCCTCGTGCATACATATCGCGCTCTCGAGGGTTTCAGCCTCGCCCTCGATCGTGTTCATTTCGACGTCGAAGTACTTCATGACGCCGAGGCAG
The DNA here is from genome assembly GCF_017352155.2 of Haloterrigena alkaliphila. Lineage (NCBI taxonomy): Archaea > Methanobacteriati > Methanobacteriota > Halobacteria > Halobacteriales > Natrialbaceae > Haloterrigena > Haloterrigena alkaliphila. The sequence continues at coordinate 1,901,460 of NZ_CP071462.1, read as the reverse complement.
TCACAGCCCTCGGTCAGCCGGTTGGCCATTCGACCGACGTGGTACTCGCCGATGTCGAAGGCGTTCTTCCAAGAGTGGTTCGGATCTGGATCGCCGTACGGCACGGCCATCTCACAGGCGGACGCGCGGTGGAGAACACGGCGCGATTCGTCGCCGTCGTCGAATTTGACGTCGTGGAAGACGAGCCCCTCGCGGGCGGTCCAGTCGACGTGCATTTCCCAGTCGAGCCACTCGACTTTGTTTCCGTCGACCTCCCAGCTGGGGCCGTCCGGCTGAACGACGTCCAGGTGCTCGTAGTCGTCCCGGGTTTCGACCCTGTCGGCCCGGTAGTCCGCGTCCTCGGGCGGGAGCGGACTGTCCGGATGGGGAACGCCGTTGTCCTCGATCTCGACGACTTCCATTTCGTCGAGGTCGACGAACGCGAACAGGCCCTCGATTGGCCGTGCCCGCCCGTTATCGTTCTCGCTCGTTCGGATCCACGAGATCGCTCGACAGAGGCGTTTCCCCTTGTGTTCCTCCGGTTCGAACCCGCTGGCCGCCCAGGGGTCGACCATGACGTGGTCGAAGTTCTCGACGCCGCGCTTGGCCGCCGCCTCCCGCCACTCGGGATCGTTCTTGACGACCTCGCGGGCCTCCTCGATCTCTTCGGGCATCACCGCGGGCTGGGCCTCGGGCAGGTGCTCGTACTCGAGGACGGTGTTCTCGGTAAGCGAAACGGTCCCCTCGTACGTCTCGCCGTCCTCCCTCGCGACGATCGCCGCCTTTCGATCGAACGTGTCTCCGGGTTCGAACTCCTTAACGACGGCCTTGGGCGGCTCTTCGAGCGTGATGTTGTGGTACTGGATCTCGCTGCCGAGATCCGTTTCCGCCTCGAAGATGTCGGCAGCGGTTTCGATTTCCTCGGCAGTGAGTTGGTCGAGTGGATGGTCGACAGATACTGGTTCTCGTTGCTTACTCATGGTTTGATCTGGCCCGACACTGCACATTCAGTGATTGAACGAGCCGACGAATACCTATCTGGGCGATTTTATATTGGAGGTTGTTTACAACTCGGTTGTAGTAAACGATCGGCGATAGTTACGGGGCCAGCCTCGCAGTGGCGAACAGTCGCCGCTGTCGTCGATCACGGCGGTTCGAGGTCCAATGCCCCGATGAGAGCCAGGACGTCCGTGCGACCGATAGAAACAGGTCAATCGTCTCCTACCTGCGCTACGCCGGACTCCGTCGGCGGATCGATGAGCCTCCCCTCTTCCCCGACCTCGTTGACGTGATCGATCGATACAGAGTGGACGCATCGCAGTACAGATAGAATAAGTTATAGGACGGACGCAGACCAAAAGTTCTCGGTAAAAAAGCCCTGCATGACTACGAGACGATTGTCAACCCATGAACCGTATTACAAAACATACGTAGGTTCTGAATTCATATTACAACCATCTAGCATATGTTTCGTGAGCTAAAGGGAAAATAATTCAAGTCATGGACGAGATCGACGTACTCGTATGGAGAACAAGACGTCGATGTACCTCAAGGAGCTCGGATTATCAGAATACGAGGCACACGCATACGCGTGTCTCTTGCAACGCGGTATCTCGACTGCACAAGAGGTCTCCGACGGCGCCGACGTTCCCCAACCGCGAGTGTACGATGCGCTCGACGAACTCGCACAGAAAGGCTTCGTCAACGTCCAGCCGGGTCGGCCGAAAAAGTTCGGACCGGTCGACCCCGATGCCGCGATCGAGCACTTCTGCGAGTTCAAACAGCGCCAGTACGACGAAGAGTTGTCTCGAGTAGAGCGACTCGGCGAGCAACTCACGGACACCCTTGAGGACAGAACGCGACCGGCGGAACGTTCGGAAATCTGCTGGACGTACTCCGATCGCCACCGTATCCTCGAGAAACTCTGCGAGCTCACGACCACGGCGACGTCGGAGATCAGAATGATAACGACGCCCATCAGCTTCGAACGAATTCTCAACCATCACGTGGAGGACCTGGCACAGAAGGCCGAGGAGGGAGTATCGATTCAGGCGGTCATCTCGGACGACGGAACGGTGTCCGGTTCGATCTACGATCGCGCCGAAGAGATCATGGACATCCGACGGGTCGAAACCATCGAGGGTCGGATCTACCTCTACGATAACGGCCACGTGCTAGTTGCGTTCGCCGCCAGCGATACCGACGGCTACGTCGGTATCTCGACCACGAGCGATACGCTATACAAGACGCAATCACAGCTGTTCGATCTCCTCTGGAAGAACGGACGGAAAGCGAGTTACCGGCCTGCCGGGGCCGCACAAACGGGAGACGACGTCGCCTAATGCTCCCCGATTTTCGAGGCCCAATCAGCGCGCTACGACGTGAGGTCCTCGAACTCGCGGACGCCGGCTTCGGCGACATCTCGATCCTGCTCAACGGCACCGCCACTGACACCGATTGCCCCGACGACCTCACCGTCTCGCTCGAGCGGATAGCCACCGCCGAAGATAACCATTCGACCTTCGTTGGTGTTCTGGAGTCCGTACAGTGATTCGCCCGGCCGAGTCGGATCAGCTAACTCGTGTGTCGGCATTTTCAGCGAGGCTGCAGTGAACGCCTTGTTTCGTGAGATATCGACCGACGCGAGCCACGCGTCGTCCATTCGATGTTGCGCGATGAGGTTCCCTTCAGGGTTGACGACCGTGATGACCATGGGATTCGCTATTTCGTCTGCGCGCTGTTCGGCTGCCTCGATAATCGACGTTGCCGTCTCGAGCGTTACTGCTCGTATCGTTTGTTCTGAGTCCATAGTTTGCTCTGGCTCGATCACCTGACGGTCGTCGAGTGAACGAGCCGACGGTCTACTCTTTAACTGGTTTCGTGATGCCGATTGTTTACCATTCGCTCGTAGTAAGCGGTCACAGGAGAGCACGCAAAATGAGCCGCTATTGTATCGCAGTGAGAGCGACGATACCGAGCTGTAGAGGGGACGTCAGTGATCGATTACGTCTCGACGATCGTCGCGACCGCAAACCGTCGACCCCCGCGTCAAATACGAGGCGCCGGACGAGGCGCGTCCGCCGCCGGTACGTTGGCCTGCATTGACCAGTCGACCGGCGGGCCTGTCCCCGCTCGAGTTAGACCGCGTCGATTCCGCTGGCACCGGTCCGGATCTGATGGGCTTCCTCGACGGGCACCACGAAGATCTTGCCGTCGCCCGGTTCGCCGGTCTTCTCGGCGTCGGCGATGGCGTCGACGACGTCGTCGGCAGGAATGTCCGCCACAACGCACTCGACTTTGACCTTCTGGTGTAGATCGACCGTGTACTCCTCGCCGCGCCACTGGCTCTTTTTCACGGGTTGGGAGCCGCGACCCGAGACGTTGGTGACCGTCAGCGAGGGCGCACCGACCTCGGCGAGCGCCCGTTTGACTGCGCCCAGCTTGTCGGGTCGAATGTAGCCGATGATCAATTCGATATCAGTCATCGCCGGTCACCTCACCGCCGGTTCCGGGCGTCCCGTCGGTACTGTCCGGAACGCGACCGGCACCGGTGACATCGTCGACGAAGTTCGACCCGAACTCGGGGTAGGTTTCGACGCCGTGCTCCGAGGCGTCCAGTCCCTCGACCTCCTCCTCGCGGGGGACGCGAGCCCAACCGAGGGCCTTCAGGATCCCGTAGATGACGAGCGTGATCCCGACTGCCCAGACCGCGAGAACGACGACGCCGGCGATCTGGGCGGCGAGTTGCGAGAGCGAGAACGCCGAGGTCGTGTCGACGAAGGGGACGGCGAGGGCGCTGAGGATGCCAGCGGAGCCGTGAACCGGGAAGACCGCACAGACGTCGTCAATACCAACGCGCTCGAGCAGCTCGAATACCAGCGGGACCTGGATACCGGCGATGACGCCGACCACGAGCGTTCCGGTCCAGCTCGCCACCGCTGCGATAGCACAGACGCTAACGAGACCCGCGAGGAGCCCGTTGGCAGTCATGAGCGTGTCGACCTTCCCGTGACGGGCGTAGCCGACGGCAGCGGCGCCGATACTGCCGGCACCCATCACCAGCGCCGTGTTGAGTGCGACCCGACCCACGTATGCGTAGTCTCCGAGCGCTAGTTCGCCGCCGTCGGAGACCTGGAAGACCTCTACCGCGGTCCCGACGTTGAAGCCGTACCACCCGAACGCGAGGATGAGCGTACCGAGAACCGCGTACGGGAGGGAGTGGCCGGGAATGACGTTTGCGGTCCCGTCATCGTTGTACTTGTCGATCCGCGGTCCGATGACGTATGCGGCGGTGAGACCGCAGAAGCCGCCGGTCATGTGGACGATCGCCGCGCCGGCGAAATCCTGAAATCCGAGCTCCGCCAGGAACCCGCCGCCCCAAGTCAGACCCGTCGCGACGGGGTAGATCAGCGCCCCGACGAACACCGTGAACACGAGATAGCCGCCGAGTTGCGCCCGCTCAGCGACGGCGCCCGAAACAATAGACGCGGCCACCATCGAGAATGCCGCGCCGAACAGCCAGTTTGCCCAGACCGTCGACCCACCGTTAATGTAGCTGAACGCGCCGTCTATGCCTCCGCCAGTCGTGAGTCCGGCGACGGCCGCCGAGACACCGGCGCCGATGACGAAGTAGGAAATAACGCCGACGCCCCACGTGAGCACGTTCTTCGTCAGTTGGTTGGCGACGTTCTTCGAGCGGACCTGGCCGGATTCGAGCATGCCGAAGCCCGCGTGCATGAAGAACACGAGGAAGGCCGCGACGAGGACCCACACGAGGTTGACCCCTTCTGCAACGATCTCCGGATCGGTCTGCAGGGGAATATCTAACATTGACTCACCCGGCACGAGCCGGTCAGACGGAGCTGCCTCGCGGACTGTAGTCCGGCTGACGAGGCTACATCGTCACGTACCGTCCAACAACGTGACGCCCGAGGAGTCGGATCAGCGAACGATACGTATCGGCACCAATTTGATGAACATACATCGTGTTCCCGGAGTGATTTGCCAATCATAGTTTTCTAATGCGCCTTTTTATCTGAATATGACGTCATATCCACCCACATATATCGACGGACGTGAGTTATACGCTGGTCACAACTGGTCAGTAGTAAGTGGGCGACCATAGTATTGTGAATAACAGAACCTATTCAGACCCGGTCTGGCCATTCATGGTGTGGATATATTCTAATATCTAAATATACACTCCTTATGTATGAGTTAGGAAAAATACATCAACTACGGTCAAGTACTCATACCGTCTGGAAACAGACCCGTCGATGTATCTCAAGGATCTCGGGTTATCAAAATACGAGGCCCATGCGTACGTGAACCTCTTACAGTGCGGTATCTCTACCGCTCAGGAATTCTCCGACGGCGCTGATGTCCCCCAACCACGCGTGTGCGACGCGCTCGATGAGCTCTCATGGAAGTGATAATCTAGCCGCTTTCAGCGGTAAGTAAAGGTAACTCACCTATCGCTTCATACAGGACTAACCCAGAACACAATGCGAATATTGGCAGTGAAGGGCTTGGTGGTTCAGAACCTGTCCCACGCCCCCACCCCCTTCATTTCTACTGGACAATATTATCCGTATAAGCCCTGTCGCGTCGATTGATACCCCTCCCTAAACTGTAGCCTATCGTTCCTCGAGAGGTCAATATCGTGCTCAGCCAGCAGTTCAAGCATGCGCTCAATATCACATTCATACCACATGGCGAGAAGTCGTACGTTCTTCTGCGCGTAATCATAGTTACGCTCAAGAACCCTCGCATCCAGTGGATCAACTTCAAGCGGACTCATTGGGAGTTGGATTGGTATCGTGTACCATAAAACGCAGGTGTCATACCATATTCAACTCTGCTAAACTGTCTTCTATTGTATCCTGAACTGAGATTGGCCCTCCGTTCAGTTCGCAGCTGTAGTGTTCAGGTGTTCCTCGTCAAGGTGTGTCTGAAGAAGGGTCTCAGGGAATGAAGGTTGATTCAGTTACTCATGAAGTGAGTCAATGGAACGACTTTGCCAGAAGATAGACTTAAGTCTCCAAAGCCAGTTCTCAGGTGATTAGGCTTAGACGAGGTTGATTTGTCTTCTGAGCAATTTAGGAGGCTAAATTCAGGACCGATAATCCAAACGAAGAGACAGTCAAACCGAAGTTCGGATGCGAAGCAATGTTTATCCGCAGTGTCTTCGACAGACGTGGTATGAGCGATATCGAAGGCCAGGTCATCACGGACGTGCGCCGCCTGGCCGCCGATACTCCCGATGAATTAGCGTGGACCGTCGATGTTTACGACGCATCGATCGTTCTTGAACTCGGTGACGGCTCACTGCTTATCCCCGCCAGCGATATGGAAGGGAATTCGCCGGGAGTGTTCTTCGAGAAAGGCGTCGACGCCTGGGAAGATATTAGTGGCTCGCGTATCCGGGAACTGTCCCCGCTATCTCGGGCGGCAATAGAATATCGTGGATGGACGGATCCGTCCGATTACCGGCCGCCCGTGCTCACGCTCGACACCGGGGAGCAGCTCTACCCCGCCTCAGATCCTGAGGGCAATCAGCGGGGTGTTCTGTTCCGAGTGGAGAACGGGGCGGCCTTCATCGTTGATTTCGAATCTGCGGATGGCGAGTGAAGCCATAAAAAGCGGCCTGACAGCGGTTTTTTCCTCGGATCGTCTTTCAGTCTCGCCATAACCATATCAAGCGTGAGACGGCGTCTCAGGCCGGTTACAGCCCGCACTACGATATAGTCGGTGGTTTTACTTTCACTCTGATTAGCCAAGTCTTATGGGAGGTCCGATGTAATGGACGGTATAAGAATGGCATCGAGTAGCGGCAAAGCAGACGATGTCGAATCATCGGACGGGAAGACGTCCGTTTTTGAATATCGAGGCCTTCAGGATATTCAAAAGGAGATTCAGGAGACCTATATTGCTGACGACCGGCCCTGGGTGATTGGTTATAGCGGTGGCAAGGACTCTACCACGGTGCTCCAGCTGATCTGGTATGCAGTCAAGGATCTGCCGGATGAGAAACAGACAAACCCGATCTATGTGATCTCGAGCGATACGCTTGTTGAGACCCCGAAGATTGTCAACCATATTACATCCACCCTCGAGAATATTAACGAGTATGCAGAGAAAGAGGATCTCCCGTTCGAGGCACAAAAGGTCTATCCTGATGTCAGCGACTCGTTCTGGGTGAATCTCCTTGGCCGTGGCTACCCGGCCCCGAACCAGAACTTCCGCTGGTGCACGGACCGGCTAAAAATTGATCCAGCGGACCAGTTTATCCGGGACAAGGTTTCCGACCACGGGGAAGTGATCGTGGTGCTTGGTGCCCGCAAGGCGGAGAGCGCAACCCGTGAACAGGTCATGAACCTGCACAGCATCGAAGGCAGCAACCTATCCCGGCATTCGAAGTTCGCTAGCGCCTACGTCTACACACCGATCGAGGACTGGCTGGTAGACGACGTCTGGACCTATCTACTCCAGAACGAGTGTCCCTGGGGGAAGAACAACCGGGATCTGGCCGCACTGTACCAAGAGGCTGACGACGAGTGTCCCATGGTGATCGACACGAACACGCCGTCCTGCGGAAATAGCCGGTTCGGCTGCTGGACGTGTACCGTCGTCAGTGAGGACAAAGCGATGGAGAACATGGTTGATGGCGGTGAAGACTGGATGAAGCCGTTGCTCGACTACCGGAACCTCCTAAAGGAAACTCAGGACCCGGACAAGAAGCCGATGTACCGCGAGATGAAGGGCCGAAAGCACGGCTATATCCGGGAAAAGAACAACGGCGGGACCGGTGTGATCCCGCGGGCCTACAAGCTTGAGTTCCGGAAGCATCTCCTCCGGAAACTGTTGGAGACGCAGAAGCAGGTGAACGAACTTCGCGGCGACGAGATGGACTACTTGGAGCTCATTCAGGAAGAGGAGCTCCGGGAGATCCGCCGGCTGTGGCGGCAGGAAGAAGCGGACTGGGAGGATTCTGTGCCCCGGATCTACAACGAGGTCATGGACGATGAACTGGAATGGACTAAAGATGATCTGGGGACGTTTACAGAAGAGGAAGCAGCCGTGTTAGAAGACGTATGTGAGGCCCACGATATCCCACCGAAACTCATCAAACGGCTACTTGACACGGAACTGCAGCACCACGGCATGAAACGCCGGGCGGCCATCTACGACAAGATCGATAAGATCTTCCGCGAAGACTGGCGCTCGATCCAGGAGGTCGCAGCCGAGATCGACGGTGAAGAGCCGGAACGGTGGGAATATGACCTTGAATACGAGGATCTCGCATGAAACTCACACGTGTCCTAATCTCTAACTACGGACCCTACGGCGGCGAAAACCCGTTCAACCTGCAGACGACCGACGACCAGCCGATCGTGCTCTTCGGCGGCAAGAACGGTGCGGGGAAAACCTCGTTCTTCACAGCCGTCCAGCTTTGTCTCCACGGACAGAGCGCCTTTGGTAGTCGGACGAGCCGCAGTGAATACGAGAAACACCTGCAAGACTATCTGCATGAATCGAACGGGCATCAGGCAACAGAGGCCGAAATCACCGTCGAATTCGAGTACGGGAACTTCGGGTCTACCGACCACTACACCGTCACCCGGAAATGGCGCGACCGCGGCAAGAGCATCGTTGAGGATCTAACCATTAAACGGAACGGCAGCCAGCTCTCGGACCTGGAAGAAGACCAGTGGGAGGACTTCCTCAAGGAACTTATCCCCCCGGGCATGTCCGAACTCTTCTTCTTCGACGGAGAGAAAATCCAGCAGCTCGCCACCGCCATCGAAAACGGCGACGACTTTCAGGACTCCCTGTACTCCCTCCTCGGGCTCGATCTTGTCGATCGACTTGACACCGACCTCCAGATCTACCAGACCAACAAGCTCGATGAAAGCGGCCACGAAGAAATCGTGGAGAAAATTGAAGAGCTTGATCAGGACATCGAGGAATACCGAAACGAGCAGACAGAGGTCGAGGAACACCTCGCGGAAAAGACCGCACGACTCGAAGAGATTGAAGCCGAAATCGAGCAGAAAGAGACAGAACTATCGCAGGAAGGCGGTGGGTTCGCCAAAAAACGGGACAAGCACAAGGAACGCCGTGCCGAACTGAACGCCACGATCGAATCCCTGGAAGAAGACATTCGGGACCACGTCCGGGGGAGCTATCCGTTCGCTCTGGCACCCGACCTCTGTAACCAGGTCGTTGACCGGCTTGAAATGGAGTCAGAAGCTACGGCCGAGATCGCCGCACAAAACCGAGTAGTGACCGAATTGGACGAGCTCGCGGACGAGGACGAGGTCTGGGACGGTCTCGATGTCTCCGTCGACAAGTCGAAGGATATCGTCCAGACGCTTCAGTCCGAACTGTTCGATCGACTGGCCGATGACCTTCCGGACGAAATCCGGCTTGCCCGCGAGTTCTCGGAACGCCAACGCCAGGAAATGTATACGGTCGCCGACCGGGCACTATCGGAAGTGCCGGATGAACTCAGATCGATCACGGACGAACTCGAACGCGCCACCCGAGAGCGGCAGGACATCGAAGACAAACTGAGCCGGACACCGGAACAGTCCGTGCTCTCCCCGCTCATCAAAGAAATCAACGACCTCACTGAGGAACGCGGCGAACTCACAACTGAGATCGAGCAGCTCGAGAACCGGCTAGAAGAACTCGAGAACTACATCGGTCGACTGGAACAGGAACGGGAGAACAAGATCGAACGGTACGAGGACCTTGACGATGTCTCCGACCGCGCTGACCTCGCCCAGGACGTCCGGAGCGCCGTGCAGGACTACCAGGACAAACTGGCACAGCAGAAGCTCAAACGGCTGGAATCCGTTCTAACCGACCACTACCTCGCCCTGTCGAACAAGAGCCAGTTTTACGACCAGGTTGAAATCGACCCTGACGAGACCACGATCCAGATCAAAACGGTCGGTGGCGAGTCCAAAAACCAGTCCCAACTGTCCGCGGGGGAACGCCAGATCTTTGCCACGGCCATGCTGTGGGCACTGGCCGATATCTCCGACCGGCCACTCCCGTTCATGATCGACACCCCGCTCGGCCGCCTCGACCAAGAGCATCGGGAAAACCTCGTGCGGAACTTCTTCCCGGACGCCTCACACCAGGTCCTGCTCTTCTCCACCGACACCGAGATCACGCAGGAGTTCTACGAAATCTTGGAAGAGGATATCGCCGCCGAGTACCACCTGACCTACGATGAAGAGATGGGGCAGACACATGTTGAACCAGGATACTTCTGGTCCGACGGCCCCGATGACGTACTCCGGAACGACGATATCGAAATCGATACCGACCACCAGATCCAGTTAGAGGGATTCAACAATGAGTAAAGGCGCTGACTTCAATCGTGTGAAACTCGACAAAGGTGTAACAAACTATCTCCAGTACCTGCAGTCCACAACCGGGCTCACACCGAACTACCTGGCACGGGCCGGCCTCTGTTATTCACTGAGCGAGCCACGCCCTCCAAACCCGGAGGAGTACGATACCGACGGGAAAGCGATCAACCGATACACCCTGCTCGGTGAGCACGATCCATTGTATATCGCGATGGTCCGGCAGCGGCTGATCAATGAGGGCCGGGACCCTGACGAGGAGCTGTATGAGCACTTCGTCGCCCACACAAACCGCGGCATCAAAACCCTGAATGGCCGAATAGACAGCCTCGCAGACTTCTACGAGGTCATTCCCGGTGAGTTAAAGCCCGATGAATAGAACAGAGATGATACCATGAGTGAGAACGTTCCGACACCCATCTATCTCGATCACCACGCGTCTACCCCGGTCGACCAACAAGTGCTCGAGGCGATGCAGCCATACCACACGGAGCATTACGGCAACCCGGCGAACGACACCCATCAGGCCGGCCGCGATGCGAAGACCGGCGTCGAAACCGCCGCCACCCAGGTTGCGGACGCCATCGGTGCCCCGAGTACAAAGAACATTATCTTCACCAGTGGGGCGACGGAGTCGGACAATCTTGCCATCCGCGGCCCGGTCGAGCACGCATTGCAGCAAGGGGAAACCCCACATATCATCACCGCGGTCACGGAACACGAAGCTGTACTCGAGCCCTGTGAGGTATTCGAAGCGGACGGAGTTGATATCACCTATCTCCCGGTCGACGAACACGGCCGGGTTGACCCGGACGACGTACGCGCAGCGGTCCAAGAGGAGACCTTGCTGATCTCGATCATGGCTGCGAACAACGAGATCGGCACCGTGGCACCGCTGGCGGAGATCGGGGAGATCGCTGACGAACACGATATCTATTTCCATACTGACGCGGTCCAAGCTCTCGGCTATCTTGAACTCGATGTTGAGGACCTCGGGATCGATCTTATGTCGATCTCCGGGCACAAGATCTACGGCCCGAAAGGTGTCGGGGCACTGTATGTTCGCCGCCCGCACCCGAAAAACGATATCACCCCGCTCATCCGTGGCGGCGGCCACCAGAGCGGGCTGCGGTCCGGTACGCTCAACGTCCCCGGGATCGTCGGCCTCGGGAAAGCCGTGGACCTGGCCGTATCTAACCAGGACGACCGGGTTGCCCACGTGGAAACCCTTCGCGACCGGCTTTGGGACCAGCTAACCGACCGGCTTGATGACCTGGCATTGAACGGGCATCCTGACCACCGGCTGCCGCACAACTTGAACGTGAGTTTCCGTGGTGTCAGCAACTATCTGTTGACACGTGAGTTAAACCAGCACGGGATCATCGCCGCGGCGGGTGCAGCGTGTTCCACCGCAGAAGACGGAGGAACTACCACGGTCGAAACGTCCCACGTGTTAGAAGCAATCACGGACGACGAAGAACGATTGGAATCCGCAGTCCGCTTCGGTCTCGGGAAGGACACAACCGCGGACGAGATTGACTACGTGGCCGACACCATCGCGGACATCGTCCCAAAGAAACGCCGCGTCCAGCTGTGACCACGCTGGAAGGTGTCTCCCCGAGAAGGCTCGTTTCTCGGCATCTCACGACAGCTGTAGAAGGGCCTTGGCTGTGAGAATATGGATGCCGTTTCTCGAACGCGTACTGTCTACGGGACGAACACCCACAGATTTGTGGAAAAATATCTTTCCGTATCAACGGCTGACCGCTATGGCACGGAATTCTGTGAGGCGCTGGACGGTAAGCGTATTTTAGACATTGGCTGTGGCCCCGGGTCAGACCTTGCAACGTTTACGTCCCGAGGGTATGAAGTAGTCGGCCTTGACGTAGTATCGGCGTTTCTCCAAGTCGTAGACAGGAATACATCAGAATCAGCGGTGGTCCAAGGCGATATGCGGCAGATCCCGTTTCAGGATGCCTCGTTCGACGGGGTTTGGAGTTCTGCCTCGTTCCTCCATATTCCCCGGTCAGATGCGATCCCGACTCTCCAAGAATTCCAGCGCATCCTTTGTGACACAGGGGTTATCTTCCTGTCAGCGAAGCGCGCTCCAGCAGACACAGATCCTGTGGACGACCGCTATTTCGAGTATTACGACGCCGACGAGATACGACAAATGCTATCTGCAGCGGGTTTTGGTCAAATAGCGGTTGAAACGGAGTCCATTTGGGTCACTGGCACTGCACGAGCATAGCAATCACAGGTGGCGGCCAATGCCAGTCTCCTCCATTAGGAGTTTCCGGTGTAAGCGAACGTACTGCCGGAGTTAGAGGGTACCGACGTCGCCCGGTGTTCCGATGGCGTCCGTGAACCGCTCCCGCCACAGGTCCTCGGACGCATCTTCAACAAACCGCACGAAGTCGAGGTCGTCATCTGTTTCCTCATCGAACCGTGCGACACCGGCATCCGCGTACCGGAGTACTTCCTCCCAGGCGTCGTCCTCTTCCATTCCTTCCTCGAGCTGGACGACCTTCGTGATGAAATCGATGGTCTGGCGATGCTTGTTGTCGTCGCTGATGTCCTCGACCCGGCGGATGTCCTGGCCGTAGGCAGCATCGGCATCGACCTTTTCGTCGTGGAGGAAGCCGAGGATAGCTCCGAAGCTGAACAGTTCGTACTGGTATTTGAAGAAGTAGTTATCACTTGCGCTGGGTTCTCCGTCACTACCCGTGTCTTCCTCGTCGGCTTCATCATCTGCATCCTCATCGCCACGGGATGCTTCTGCTCGTTCAACGTACCGGATGTAGATGTGTTGCTTGCCGGTTTTGATCATGCGCGTCATGATTCCACCTCCGCGGCGGCCTCCATGACATCCGGGAGTTCCTTGATCGTCGACGAGCTGAGATCGTCATCCCGGATCGTGATCTCGTAGTGGTCGGCGATGAACTCGGCCATCTCCCCGATATCATCTGTAGAGAGTTCGTTCGGCTGGTAGAGGATGATGACCTGATCACTGAACTCGTGGTAGAAGTCAACGAGGTTGGCCTTGTGCTCCGGATCCAGCCGGCCGATCGGTGTATCGATCACGACAGGGGCGTTCCGCGTCGTGTACTTGCTGAGGCCGGCGATGAACGAGTACGCAATAATCTGTGTCTGGCCGGCACTCGGGTCCTGCTCTTCTAAGCTCCGGGTGGCGTTCGGCGTCTTGACCTGCAGTTCATAGTTTTCCGTGATCTCTATTCCTTGGTAGTAGTCCGGCCGGTTTGTTAGTTTGAGGAACGTCTCTGTTGCGTGGTCCTCGACGGACTTTCGGCGGCTTTCGACCAACTCCTCTTTGATGTCTTCGAACGCTTGTTCACAGCGCTCGGCCAGGGTGGATAGTTCCCGGTATCGTTCCGCTTCGCTGTCAGCCTCTTCCATCCCGGCGATCCGGGTCTCCAGTCGTTGTTTCTCACTGGTGAGTTCGCCCTTCCGCTCGCGCTTCTTGTTTAGCGTCCCTTCGAGTTCTTGGATTTCGTTGTTCAGTTGCGTTTCTTTCTCTTTCAGGCCAGCCTTCGCCGCTTGCTCGATCTCATCGATCTGGGACTGGATCTCCTCGATCTCCGCCTGCGTATCTTCAATGTTTTGGCGAAGACGGCGGATCGTCGCCTGGTACTGCTGATACCGATCCAGTTCGGAGGAGACAACAGTATCGACGTTTTGACAAATTTCCATGAGGGCTGTCAGGCGGCGGCGTTGTGGTGAATGAAGTTTCACATACCGCTCGGAGAGCTGCTGGTGCTTCTCGTCGGTCAACGGCTCCCCACAGATACAGGTATCGCGATCATCATCGTTAATGATCTGATGAAGGACTTCGGCTTCCCCGCTGGCACCTTCAATATCATAGTTATCTCGGAACACCTGTCGGCCACGGGCAGCCATGATCGGGCCCAGTTCCCGGCGGAGCTTGTCCCGCTGCTCGATTGTCTCCTGGAGGTCGGTTTCAGCAGCGTGCAACTCCTCTTGAAGGTCTTGTTTCTCCTGGCGAAGTGGCTCCGTGTCTTGGATTTTATCCAGTTCCTGGCGGACCTCGCGGCGGTTGGCTTTCTTCGTCTCAATCTTCTCTTGGATCTCGGCGATCTCGCCTTCGGTATCGTCACCAATCTCGTCGAGTTCGTCCATCACGTCACGAAGTTCTTCCCGTAACGCTTCGACCTCGCTTGCGGTCGATTCAAAATCGGCGTACTCGCGGTCGAAGTTCCGTTTCCGGTCGTTCAGATCGTCGACCGCGTTCTCGATCTCCTGGATGCCGAGCACGGTCTCGATCGATTCACGCACCGTCTCGTCATGGGACTCCTCGAACCGCTGAAGTTCCTCCGCGTCGAAGAGGAAAAACGGGGCGACGTTCTCCGGGAGAATCCGGTTGATAAACCGGCGGTACTCCTGTTCTTTGGCTCCCTGTTCAACAATGTCCCCGTTCGGTCCCCGGACCTCCCGGTACCAGTTCGCTGCCTGCCGGTCATCGGCCGAATCGACCTGGCTGTAGTTGATACCGCGTTCGATCGTGTAGACCTCGTCATCATGGAGGAACGTCATCTCAACCCGGGTGGTTCCTCCTGACTCCTCGGCAGCGGTGCGGTTGATGTGCTCTGTGTACTCGGCCCGGTTTTCCGCTCCGTACAGACAGAACCGGATCGCGGTAAAGAGCGATGTTTTCCCCGTGTCGTTCTTCCCACGGATCAAGATTAGTGGGTGGTCAGCCTCCGTTCGCGGCTTGATCGTTACTTCGCCGTAGTAGGGCCGGAAGTTTTCGATCGTGAGTTCAGTGATTTCCATAGGTCTGCGGTGTTAGTTGTCGACTTCGTCTTCCAGTAACGCCCTGACATCTTTCAGAATTGATCCCCGTCGGTCCATGTTCACGACCTCACGCTCGGCCTCATAGATCTCGAGGAGAAGTTCAGGCGGTAGATTATGTTCCTCAGCCTTTTCCTGGATAAGCGTCCGCAGTTCGTCGTTGGAAACAGAATCTTGCATGTTAGATGTATGCTAGGTGTTTGAAACTCCGTCCATATGTATCCAACTCTTCTGCTAAACGCTGCTCGACCGAATCCTGGTTCTCGGCTGCTTCCATCAGGATTTTTGCCCGTTCGAGTTCCTGCTTGACCAGAGATCGGGCACGCTCGTCGTCCGGCGGAGCGCCTAGCCCTGGGAGGACGAGCATGTCGTAGATCTGCGCCCGGTCCACGGCCTCTGTCTGGCGGAGTACACGTCCACGTCGCTGGATGAACTCCCGCTTGTTCCGGGAGCTCGCGATGATCACGGCGGTCGAACAGTCCGGGACGTCGACGCCTTCGTCGAGACACTTGATCGCCAGCAGATAGTCGAGGAGATCGTGTTCAAACCGGTAGAACGCCTCGGCCTGTTCCTCCTCCCGGTTGGAGATATATACGCCGTAATCGATGTCTGTATGGGCTTCCAGCTGGTGTTCCAATTCCTCGATTTGCTCGGTGTCCTCGCAGAACACCAGGGCCGGCCGCGGATGATCTGTCGACAGGAACGCCTCGAACCGGTCCGGCTTCCGCGCTGCCGTCTTCTTGATATCGGCACGTTCCCGGAGGAGGTGATCCCGCTGGTTGATAACCGACTCGTCCACCCGATCGTTCGAACTGATCTGCGCCGACAGCCGCTCGATCTGCACCGACAGCTCCGCATAATCCTCGAATTCCTGCGGCGTCAATTCACAGATGATCGGATGATACTCGTACTCCGTCAGGTAGCCATTCTCGATCGCCTCCTGCGTCGTAAACCGGAACGGCTCGTGGCCCCCGAAGTAGCTGTAGATCGCGTTCGTCCCTTCCTCGTCCCACTGCCGGTCCGGTGTCGCGGACAAACCGATTCGGCGGCCGGCATCGATGTCGAAGATCGACTGGAAGGTTGGGGCTCCTGCGCGGTGCACCTCGTCGACGATGAGTTGCAGCCGTTCCGGCGGCACGTGCTTCAGGTAGTTCAGAAACGTCTCGCTTGACGCCGTGTGCAGCGTGGTCAGGACCACGGACCGGGGCAGGTCGTGGACCGCGTCCAATGAGCCGACCCGGAACGGGTCGACCAGCGATGTCATGTTCGCCTTCCAGTCCGTGTCCCCGCTACACTCTTGGATATCGATGTCGGACCCGAACACGGACTGGATCTCCTCCTTCCACTGTTGGAGTAGGACTTTGGATGGGACTACCACCACGGTCAGCCGGACGTCCGCCTGGAGCCGGGCCGCACGGAGCGCGGTCAGCGTCTTTCCAGACCCGGTTGCCATAGCGAACAGTCCCTGGTAGTCGTGGTTGCGCCACCACTGGATAGCTTCCTGTTGGTGATCCCAAAGTTCGATTTCGTCTTCATTTTTCATAGTCCGACTACCGTTGGCTCCTTCTTCACTGAAAAACATCTCGAGCGCTGGCAGACCATCGACCGTACCGGGACTGCACTCTTCCAGTCCAGCCTCGATGGCCTCTGGTAGTTCGCGGACTGTCACCATTGGATCATCATTGTCCCATAGCTGCTCGAACGCCTGTTCCTTATTGTCCACACGTGTGGCCTCGCCCGGCTGCCAGCTCCGGAATACGTCGAACGACTCGTAGTTGTCCGTCCACCCGGCAGCGGTTTCGTTGATCGAACCGCTGAACGCTACCCGGTGCCCGGCATCGTCCCGGATCACGCCGAGCTTTTCATGGTAGAGACGGAACGGATTTGCCTCGTCGCCCTCGGGGAGATACGCGATCCGGATATCCAGCAGGTCCTGCTCTACCATCCACGCGAGGCATTGGAACCGGTCTGTGTTCACGAACTCCAGATAGTCTCCTTCGAAGAGCGTGGCCTCAAGCCGGTCAGCAAGGACAGACTGTTCGGCTTCCCGGTTGTCGGCTGCCTGGAGAGCCTCGATGTCCGCTGGCTTGAGATTCGGGCTCGTAATAAGCCGCATCGATCCGCCGTTCGCGATCAGGCCAGCGATGCCCTGGGCGGCGTACTGTAACGACTTGCTGTCGAAAAAGCCGGCCGCCCGGTCGTATCGAGTACTCTGGCGCAGTGCCGGGATATAGAACTCGTTCAGTGGGTCGTCACCCAGTCGATATTCTTCCTGCAGCTGCAGCTGCCGCAACCCGTGTTCACCGTCTGCAGCTGTATCTGGCCCGCTCATTTGCCTTCAAATCGGGTTGGACCCGTTAATATGTTCCCATACCTGTTATTCCCGGGGCGATGGATCCGTGTGTTTCACCGTAATCCTCGTGGTTTCTTCTCCCTCGTCAGCGGTAAAGGACGTCAACTGTCCTGACAGCGACTCGGGAGCAGTACGATGTCAGCGCCGATGCCGCAGGTGATCCGCTGCGGCTGGTGCTGTGGTTAGGCGAGGTCCGTCGGGTCGACGTTCTTCGCGATGGCTTGCATGAGAGTAAGCGCGGTCTGGTTGAGGTACTGGTTGCGGAGCTCTTCGTCGAGCCCATCCAGTTTGTCCTGGTGCTGCATCATCGTCGCCAGGAACGCGATGTGCGCCATGTACTCCCGCGTGTACCGGTTCAGCACATTCTCGCTGCGCGTGACCTTATCGAGGATCGGCGCGATGTTCTCGTTGAAGAGTGCGACATGAACTTGGTCGCGTTGTCCATCATCGCGTTCGATGTAGTTGACGACGCTGGCCTCGCCGAAGCTGAACGGTACGTCGGTACCGTTGTTCTCATGGGGGATGATCTCCGGCGACACCGAGCCGGACGTTTGGTTGGTCCCAGTATCCCGGTCGATCGGTTCCCCGATCTCGACCGCAGCGGTGTTCGACAGCGAGTCCTCGCCGCCGTTCCAGGTCAGCCGTACCGATATTTCACCGGTCGTGCCGATGTCGATATCGTCGGTGATGTCGAACACCAGGTAGGTGTGCCCGTTCTTCAGCCGACGGCGGGTCTTCTGCGTGAACGCGTCCTTGGTGGCGCCCGTGAACACGGGCGTGAACGTGACGTCGTCGCGTTCATCGAACCGGTCCTGGGCATCGAGTCGGACGTGGAGCGAGAGCGTGCCGCCTTGCCGGGCCGTGATCGCTTCCCCGCGTTCCGCAGCAGGGTTGGCGATTTCGAGCCAGGTCGGTTCCGGCTTCAGGTCGTCGACCGGGTCGGGGACGTAGCCTCCACCGCCGGAGCCCGGGTCCCCACCGGATCCGTCGCCACCGGCCCCGTCACCGCCGTCGGTGCGGGTCCCGTCGCCGCCGGGAACCTCAAGTCCGGGGATGTCGTCGGCCTCGATGTCGAACGTCGACATCAGATCGGCCAGATCTTCGTTGGCCTCGTCAGCGGACTCACCGCCGGACCGAGCCTTCTCGTGGTAGTAGTCGTTCAGTGCCGCGAGCTGGTCATCGGTCTTGAACGCCTCGACGAGCCGCTGTTTCACATGGTCGTATTCCTCGCCTTCAAGCGCGCGGTCGCGCGTGCTCGAGAACACAAGTTCCCGCTTGTGACTGTCGAGGCTGTCGAAGTTCACCTCGACGATGAGACGGTCTTTGATGAAGCCGAGGTTGTTGCCCTCGAGCGTGCGCTTGGTTTCCTCGTGGTGCACCTGGCCGCTCAGCGTGAAGACCATCGGCTGCGACGGGTCCACAAACCGCTCGACGACGTCCCGTTTCTTGTCATCCTGGCCGGACTGGGACGGGTCGACGATCCACCAGCGGACCTCGAGGTCGCCGTAATCGGTGGTCACGTCCATCACGCCCTGGGTGCGCTGACCCTGAGCCATGCCGGCGTCCGGGAGATCGTTATCGACTTCGTCGACGTATTTGGAGTCGTTCAGGAGATGCCGGCCGCCTTTGATAGTGGCGTGCGGGGCTTCGGCCTGTCGGTGGTCCTCGACCCGGATCGGGTAGACGGACGCGAACAGCAGGTGCTTGGTGACACCGGCGACGTTCGACCGCTTGAGTTTGTCGTCGCCGCGTCCCGTGAAGCCGTCGGCGTAGTAGTTGACGAGCCGGACGATTGACCCGCCGCCCTCGAGTTCGGTTGCTGCGGACACTGGAAGCTGCGGGATGGTCCCATCCGGACGGACCGCGTATTCGTACGCCCGGACGATGTCGCCGTCCTCCGTCTCGTGTTCCTTGTTCTCGCGGACGATTGTCCAGCCGACCGGGCCGCCCTCGTGGGACCGAGAGATGATAATCGTGTAGTCGGCGAATCGGAACGAGTTGCTGCCACCCTGACCGAACTTCCCGATGAGGAACGGCCAGCTGTTCTTGTTGTCGCCGTGCAGCGACAGGAACGTGTCCGGGAAGTCGTTGGGGGCCTGTCCGATTCCCTGGTCTTCCAGTTCGATGGTCAGCCCGTTGTCGGCATCAGCGTCGGCCAGCCGGATGGCCGCAAGTTCCGCGAGTTCTCGGACGGTACTCTGGTCGACACCGTCGTAGCCGTCGGCCGGCAGCCCGAGCAGTTCGGAGACGGCATCCCGCGGATTGTCCGGGAGTTTTTCCTTCGCGGTGTCGAGGTCCCCGTACTGCTCGATGACCTCGCGTTCGGTGATGGCGTCGACCATATTGGTTACGCGTTCCATCAGTGCGTTCCGGGGGTTACCTCCCATCTCGACGGTGCCAACGGCGTTCTGATCGCCGACACGAACCCATTTGAGCCCTTTGTCGGCGCGCTGGTCCTCAATGAACGCCTTGACTGCCGCAGCGGAGTCGAGTGACTTGAGGGTAGTGATCGTACGATGCGTGTCGTCGTGCGCGTCTGAAGTCGCCATGTGTGTAGCGTGGTGATTAGTGCGTACGGTGCAGCGACGCGCAACCTTGATAAGGTGAGAAAGCCTAGGGCTAACGTAAGGTGCCGGGGCTTCCTCGGCGCCGCCGTCATCCACGGGCGAACTCTGCCAGGAGGACCCGTGGACTGCGATACTTGCTTTCGGGGACGTCACGTCCCCCTGCCGCCCTCACAACGAGAGCGACATCCGGGAGAATTCGCCGAGAGAAGTTAAGCATTCTGGTGTGTAAAGTTTCTGTGGAATTCAGAGAGCGAGCATCTGAAACTAACCTAACACGGTGGAAGAGGGTTTGTAGGGAGATTTTTCCTCAGAGAAGAAACTGACATCTTGGCCTCAAACTTAGGTACTGTTTATGTACTCCTGCGTCAGGTGTTTGACGGGTGATGGTTATCCGGCCAACAATTAGGGAGTGAAATGCGCGTGAAAGACACGAAACGTAGCCGACCACGTATAACCCACAAGCATATTACACAGATAGAATATCCCTGTAGGACATAAGATTTGGCGTATAGCTTTTCGCACAAGACTAAGGACGGGTAGTCACTGTCTCTTCAAAATATATTCCCTAGTATAACACCGGGAAACTATCGGCTGTGCTTCCAGACGTAGCAAAACATCGTTACTCGTGCCGACCATTGCATTCATACTTTATAGGTACGAATTAAGTAGTGAACGGTGTCAGTGTTCCCTACATACCGTTCTGAGCAGTATTTTAGATGTACCATCTAATGTTTTCCGAGTTAGTTTAGAATTGTTGGGGGTAGGATATAATTCAGTATATTGGTTGGTTAATGCTTGTGACGGCGGGTATCCCGTGATCACTGTCCGTCCAGCGTTTCTCGTCGGAAAGCAGTGCCATGGGCCTACCATCCCTACGTACTGCATGCTATTAATAATTTCTAAATTTGGAACCAGTATCAGATGTCGAATACTGACATTCGGATATCGAACATCGAATTTCGAATTTCGATATCTAGTTTCACTGCCTTTTCAAAAGCTTCCGGTGTTGATCTGATATGGACGGATCTGGACTGGAGCATCCGAGCTTGATCGGGGGAATCTTCGGCGATTTCAGCAGCGAGAACCGGCTGGTCGCGTTCAACCGGTTAGCGCAGGGTGACGATATTGCCACCATCGTGGAAGAGCTCGATGTGACGCGGAGTGGCGTGCAGCACTGGATCGCGGACTGGCGAGACGGCAACTACCTCGAGGAGGATTCCCACGACCTGACAGCGTACGGCCGGGCCGTCCACGGCCTGCTGACCGAGATCGACGCGAAATGCGGCGACCTGGAAGAAGAGGCGTTCGCGCACCGCCTCCGCGACACCCTGACGGAGAGCGATCTCAGCAACGACGACGTCCTCCGGTTCACGATCCGGGAAGCGCTCAGGGACCGTGCGGTCAGCCGCGACGACGCGGAAGCGATCGTTAACGAGGTCCTCGACGAAGCCGATCGTGATCAGGAATGAGCTTTACCGGTCTGATAAAGGAAGAGGATGTGAATCTCAATCCAAGACTCTACCCATTCATGTTGACTGACACTTGATCTGAGCGCTATCGAAGACTGCCAAATCTGTGGAATGACCTTCGGCATATCATTCTCGGGATAGGGAGAGACCTTTAGGCCGGGACCTTACGGGTCATCCCTCCGATCAGATGAACAACCTTTGTTGAGATTTTTTGGTACTGTTCCCCCGGTTTGATTTGTCTTGTGGCGTTTCCGATGCACTCTGTCACCCCTCCATCGTCTGGGTATAGTACCTGTTCTGTTCGATATTCAGCGCGACTCGCCGGATCTCATCTGAAACTGGTAGGACGTTCACCAGGCAGTTTGCATCTATCGTGTCCAAGTGTTTCTCCCTAAAGTGTGTATAAAGAAGGACCTCAATTAATGAAGATTGATTTGGTTACTCATGAAGTGATTCAACGAGATAACTTGGATCGTCAAAACCGATTCACAGATTCAAAACTAGCTCCCATGCGATTGGGTCGAACCCGATTCCCATGAGGCCGAAATTGAAACTGATGAGCGCCACGAAGACGATGTACCCTGCTACTGCTTTACACGCTTGAGCACGCGCAGCGTTGTGCTTCAAGGCGGTGTTCACCTTATCCTGCGCCGATACAATGTCGCCAAGAAGTGGGATCTGTTCTTGGATGCCAGTTCGCGTCTCGTGGGTTGGTTCTTCGTACCCCTCTAAATGCTTCCGGAGCTCGTTCCGGCGCTGTTGTCGCGCCTCTTCTTTCGTGCGCAGGTCGTAGTGCTTGTTCAGCACCTTTCGAGACACGTCCGCGCGTTCGCAGATAGTATCCTTCGATACGCCTTGCTTGAGCTGATGGCAGATACCTCCTCGCCGAACGGGATGAGGCGACACCGCAGACAAGCACCGACTGAGGAGATTGTTGTTGGTTCTAGCATCACACTCATCAGGATCCATCTCATGTGGACACTCTTGCCCACGCCGACACGGCTGGGTGACTCTGTACAGGTCTCGTCGGAGAGTTGATTCCGACACTCGGCCATACTTGGTTGTGAATAGTGGCTTCCGACCGTACTCGTCTTCAACCTCGATTCGTTTCGGGTGTTCGGGATCTCCAGTTCCGTCGATATATCTGTTCAGGATATCACAGAGCCAGTCTGGGAGATTGATTTTCCGTTCGCCACCTTCGCCCTCCACCTCACTTTCGCCGTTCTTCAATGGAGTCTCTTCGTCGGGTCTGTGTTCGAGTTCGATATAACCTTCTTCGCGGTTGTAGCTTTCAAGGTCTAAGGATCGAACGCCGCCGAGGCGGCATAACACCCCCCATATCAACGCGAACTCGGCAAACTCTCGGGGAACATACTCGAATTGATCGTAGTAGTCCACAATCTCTTGTGCCTGCTTTGATGTAATCCGAGTGTACGAGACGATGTCAGACGGGTCGAGATCTGGCAGTTCTATCTTGTCCGCTACCCCTTCGTCGACAATCTCGACCTGTTCGCACCATCTGATCAGTACACGGATATTCGCCAGTTGCCCATGTAGGGTTGCAAGTCCGATGTTCCCATCCTTCTTCCGCCACTGTTTGAACCCGACAAGATCACGCGACGAAAGCTCTGAGAGATCATCGATGTCGACGTATTCGCAGTACTCCAGAAATCTCGTCAAGTCGTACGAGTAGTCTTTGTACGTCCAGTCTGCCCAGTCATCGACGTTCACAGAGAGAAAATACTCAACAACACTCACAGGGTGTTCGCTGGTGAGTTGGCTCTCGCCGTTCCCGACAATCGTATCACCATTCTCTAATTCACGTGACTGTTCTTCAATTCGTGTGGCTAACTTCTCCGGCAGATCCGGAAGAGTCAACTCGTTCTCTTTAGCCCTACTCATCTGAGAGTCACAGAATTGAAATAAGGGTGTACTTTTAAACCCTCGGCTCACAGCCGAACATCACGTTTTGAAGAAGAAAATATCCTCGTAACGATTCACCAGGCAAGCAAAGAGCGATATATTTCGGACCGCGGTAGTGAGTGAAATCACGTAACACACTTCAAATGAAGAGTTTAGCTGGGAATCGCCATCGATCACAATCGCCGCAACATAATTCTGAAGAAATCATTTCATCAGTAGAGATAGCAACTGATGTAGCCACCACGCGCGATGCTTGGAGAACCACTACAAGCATCTTGGAAATCCCGTGTAATCCAAATCGTATCTCAGAAACGGGACTAATATCTTCCTTGTCGAGGCTACTACACGAAATCACCTGTATATCAGTGAAAGAAGCGCCATATCCTCAGTTCTGGTTTGTAACATCGCCCACACTAACCAACAGTAAAATTATGTTTTGGGAAGTGTCTCGGAATGATTTGTCTAAAAGAGGCTCCTAGTGCCATGTGAGGGGGAGTGTTATTGTAGGTTGGAAATCGGGTGGTAGACAAAAGCCTAGCAACACGAGGATCTCTTAGTGGCCTCCGTCACTACTAGAGGCGCAGCGAACGATCGCGTCAGAGACTGACCGATTCTCAGCCACAGGCCCAATCCCTTATCCCTGAATACAAACTAGTTCTATGCAGCACTCATGCCCGATGGCCCTCCAGTCGCACATGCAGACCAAGTCAGACCGTTTCCGTCACGCAGTACAAGCGAGTACGCAGTTCCGACAAAGTACGCCGAGCACCCGGAAAAGACCGAGTTTGGTTCAGTCACGACTCGTTTCGATGACGAAATCGAACTTATCCATCCCGCACCGGACATTGAGACGTTATTCCAGACAACCCATCTGACTGCGCAACTTCATCTTTATAACCGCGACCAGCAGGATCGTGACTGGCCGTTCGCTAACGATGGGGCAACCCTGTATGATCTCGCAATCCTCAATGTCATGGATAAAGTCCTTGACGTTGAGGAGCTCTCACCTGCTTCTCTCGACATTCCCACACGGCGGTTCAAAGTTGTCTTTCTCAAGAGAGCTCGGCAACCCGCGACGCATAAAGGATTCTACGAATACATCAACGGTTTAGAGCCGGTGCTCACCAGACTCGGCTACCGTAGCGCCTCAGATCTACCCGGATCCGAGACCCTCCGCTTAGCGTCGAAAGAGAACGTTCCGAAGGAACTGGACGACTCAGAACAGGACGCGTTTGATGCCGCTGTTGTTCGCGCGATCTATGCTGTGTATCGCAACGGCATCGAAGTCCCCTCATCAGTGAGCGCCACGTACGGGTTCGACGCTGTCACCCCACCACTGTATGAGAGAGCAGTTCCCCGTACAGAGAAGCAAACGGCTCTCCGGAATTGGGTTCAGCTTCTGGTTGACGAAACGGTAGAGCCGCTCACTTTCTATCGTTCCCAACCACGGACGGACTTTCAGCAGTATATAGGGCTTTTCGCCGCATCTGCATTATACGGCTGCGGGGTACAGACCGTCACAAATGTTTCGGACTACAATTATACGCGAGAAGTCATCCCGAAGGGCAGCGGGATTGGGAAGTATATCAGAGATGACGATCTCCCACTGAATGGTGCCCAGGTTGCATTAGAAAACACAGAAAAACAAGCGATAACGGAACAGTTCGATGCCGTTCACCGCGCAACGCTCGGACTCGCAGAGCGGTTCGGATTCTTCCAGAGTCCACGCTCGCTGGCTGTTGACCTATACCGTATCGAATGGAATGGAGCCGAGAACGACGTCACTATCAATCGACCTCCGAAGTCAGAAAATGACAATCGGTCGCAGTGGACATATGCAGTACTCGGCATCATCGATACAGAAGCTCGATTCACACTCGGTACGCGGTGGCTACCGGATAAATCGACGTACCCGAGAGTCATCACCGAACTCGCACCGATTGTGAACGATTTCGTTGCTGTCGAAGCGCTGTATGCCGACAGTGAACTGATCTCAGGAGCCTTGATCGATGCGTTCCGTGGAATCGCAGGCTCCGACTGGGTGGTACGAGCACCCAACCAGAAAGTAATCAAGCTATTGAAAAGATACACACCGGAGAATCATACCGGGTACGTTCCGACGGTTTCGTGGAAGACGTCATCAAAACCCTCTGCCGTTTCATACCCGTACAATAGTAGTAACCCCTCGCTCATCGAGTTCACCGCCCAGGAATTGAAACGAGCAGATCCCGTGAATACTGAAGAACAAACAAAATTCTCAGACTTCACGGATGCTGAAAAATCGTCTGCCTCTTTACCGTCCACACTCTGGGAGCAATTTGACGATCCTGAATCTCTATCAGGTGTCGGCAATGCATCGACACACACAGCGTACCTGACTGACCGCTCGTTACCTGATCGTTCAGGAAGTGGTATTCATTTCCCGTATTATCAACGCTGGGCGATTGAGGAATCGATAAACCAGATTTCGAACGATTTCATGCCGGTCATCAATAGCAGCAACGAGAAGCTTCGACTCTACGGCGTGAACGTCGCTATCCTTTTCCAAAACTGGCATACACTCATCAACCGCGCTCTGTCCCCAGAGCTCGGCCTTCGTCGAACAGTCACGCATCCAGAACTCTTGATGGCTATTCAGGATGTTGCGTTCAACGACACCAATTAGTCTCCGCATGATGAGTGCTCTTCGACTCGTTCTCAACTTTGGAATCTACTTATGCGGTCCAACTGAAGACGACTCGGCTTTGGGAAACTGATTACTGGCGTCCCGGTGTATCGCCGCATCAATGCCCCAGATATTCGACTTCTACTGTACGAATTCGGACTGTAACTTCGAGATGCCGTCCGGCTGGGGATACTACATGTACGCGATTGCGGATGACGACGAACGCGTCCACTGTCCTCATCCCGGAGAGATGAGGCGAGCGCGAGAGGTGATCGGCGAGGACGCATCCCAGGAAGAGATTGACCGTCGCACCGGGTTCAACACGTACTGCTTCTGTATCCACTGTGAAACGCAAGTGGATTTGGACTTGGATAGGGATGAGAAAGTGTGTCCGGAGTGCCGGTCGAACGCAGTCAAGACCATCGATGAGCTCGTTGACGAACAATGCCCTGTCTGTGAAGGTGGAACGGTTATCGCCGAAGACACCGGCACGATCGCATAGAAGAGCGGTAAGAACTTCTGCTCCGTGACCGACACCGGACGATACGTGACCCCGTGGATTTCACGCTCTTGAGCGCGCGCTGTCGTCACGATGTACACAGTGCGGGACATCTGCTCTGTCAGTCCGTGGCGATTCATCGCGCTCCAGTACCCGATGTACATCGGCTCCACGAGTGTTGACGCGATCACGAACTCGTGTTCGGTATACACGGCGTTCTCGCCCGCAGCGAGCGGCAGGATGAGATATTTCCAGTGCGCGATCCGCTCAAGCCAGCCTTTCTCTTTAAGCGCATACGCCATGTCCTTGGCCGACTTCCGCGGGATGTCAAGGGCGTCTCACTAATGCTGATGACCTGTCGGTTCTCGCTTGCGAGTCGTGACAGCGCTTGCGACTCGCGCGTCGACAAGCTCTTCCGTTGAGCTTCTTCGTCGTTTGTTGATCTCATAGCCGCTCAGCATACATAGAACCTAAACCGCCCAAGCCTTCTTGTAAACCTACAGTGGTTGGTTTATAATGCCGGTAAATGCGACTTGGGGCGAGCTGCTAGTCGGTGCGTACCACAAACGGATGAATGGCTGTGAGGTTGTTAGCTATAATAACCGTTCTGAGGAGCGTGGGAACCAGATGGAAGCCGATGTCATCGCCATCGACAATGATCGAGACACAGGCGGACAAAACGTCTACGTCTGTGAGGTGGTGACTCATATGAGTGGGAAACTCTACTCTGGATCACCAGACGAGGGCTGGTGGACTGAGTTCACTAATACCAAAGCCCACCAGTACTCCCTACAAAAACTCCAGCAGAAATTCCGGGAAGATTACCGCTACGTGAACGACACGTTTGCGAACGCCGACGACCATTCATACCAATTCTGGGCACCTGTAGTCACCGGTTGGGAGAGAGGAAGTGGTCTAATCAACGGACTCGAAGAACTCGGAAACCGATTCAAAGACGAGACCGGCGAAGAACTCGAACTCATCATCAATCAAGACTACACCGAACGTATTCAGAATCTCCGCAAAGGAGCAAAAGGAGACACTAGCGATCACGGAGCCCCCGCGTTTCGGTTCCTTCAGATTCTGGAGAACCTAAAGTAAGACAGCACCGCAGCTGAACTCCCACACACTCCGTCGAACACCTCCAAGATGCAGAATACGATCTGGGGGCATCAAAGACGCAAAATGGACAGGCACGTACTGGCGCTGAATTGTTAGTTAGTAGAGGCCGGCTCACCGAACTGCTCTCCGAACTCAAGGAAGTGCTCCTGTAACGTCTGGAACCCATCCGTAATTTCGGGGCCGTTCGTGACCGGGATGTAGAAAATCCCCCAATCGCTATTCCAAACATCGTCGTCGAACTGAATCGCATCCCATCGTGACTCCTGACGCGTTGCTTGCTTCACGCGCTGGTAGTCTTCCATCGGGCAATCCTTGATTTTGTAGAGTACCACGCTTAGTGCTTGATCGCTTGGCTCGTCATGCCCATGGATTTCCGGTTGCGCCCACTCAATAGCGAGATTCCACGTCAGTCGCTCCCCAGACGCGTTCACACGACTCATCTCTGTGTCCATCCGCATATTCCCTAGCGGCGGTGAATTCCGCCGTAAATTCACGCTCTTTTGCGGTGTCGGGTCATCCACGAAAAGCGCCGGCGCTTGTTCAGCAGTCGCTTCTGCGACGTTCCGAATTTCCCGCACCATCTCCGACTCGAACTGATCAACCAACGTCAGCGCTTTCAGAAACCGGTCGTTCTTAATCCCGTTCGTAATGAACTCCTCATTCATGCGTGTCTTCCTCCGTGAGCACCCGCCGTAAATACTTGATTTGTGCTGTCGGGTCAACAGCAGTCAGTTGATGCAAATCCATCCCAGCGATTCGGTCACCCGCCTCAGCCGTACACAGGTCGCTGACGGGGTGAAACCCCAGTAACCGTTGCTCGATCAACGTCACGAACAGGTAAGCACTCGCCTGCCAGTGACTGTCCGATTCTTGGCCCTCACTAAGCAACCGGCGAAGGACTCGACTCACATCCTGCCAGAACCGTACCGTCACCTCGGGTGAATCTCCAGCCTGAATCACGGAGCGCTCATCAATTGGTTGTACCAACTCGTCGCCGAACGTGTACTGGAGCTGCGAGTGCTTGCTTCGCTGGATGAGCAGCTCGTGCGACCAGTCCCGGTCGTCGTGCCGTTCAACCAACTCCGCCGTGTGCGGTGTCTTCCCGTACTGTTCATCGCCTGTTTTCACTTCGATCGATACCGCTGTCCCCGCATATTCGACGAGAATATCCACTCGCCGATTAGACCGTTCGCCGTGAAAGACGACTTCTCGACGGACACGTTCAGGCGCTTGATCTGGCGTTCCAAGTAACGCTGCCGGGAACGCTCCTGCAGACTGCCACAGGAGGTGGGCGAGCCAATGTGACCAGTCCTCTTCATCCACTGTCCGTCGTAATGGCCCTTCAAACGAGCTTTGTGACCGCCAGTCAGCCGTGAGCGGATCGTCATCGAACGGACTCGCACCATCCTCCCACATGTCACTGACCGTTCCCAACAACCGCTGCAGCTCGGCCAACTCGGATTGGTGGTCTTCTACATAACTCGCCCAGAACGAATCGATCTCTTCCCACGCCGTTGATTTCGACCCTTGATCAAGTCGCTGCGTGAACTGGTCCGTACTATGCAACTCATGATCGGCCTTGAACCCATCCCAGAACTGATCGACACTTTCCCAGTGCCGCTGTTTCCACGCTTCGTCAACGCGTCTCACCTGATCGGCTGCGAGAATCATCTGCCGCTCACCAGTAAAAGCATCCCACCAGCGATCCGTTTCCGGCCAGTCATCAACAGATACCGGCAGAGCCATACACACTCCATCGCACGTCTGCGACATAGAACTTACCCGAATACGAAGGTATACCCGAACTGTCGGTTAGACGCGGTCAAACCTCTCGGTGAATTCGACTACAACAAGAGTTCTCTAACGATGAGCGTGAATT
Organism: Haloterrigena alkaliphila; assembly: GCF_017352155.2. Classification (NCBI taxonomy): domain Archaea; kingdom Methanobacteriati; phylum Methanobacteriota; class Halobacteria; order Halobacteriales; family Natrialbaceae; genus Haloterrigena; species Haloterrigena alkaliphila. Next base: position 1,871,792 of record NZ_CP071462.1, on the reverse strand, counting down.
GAGTTCGATATCGACGACATCTGTCAGCGGCGACACCAAGTTGTGTTTGCGTCTTTGTTGTCGGTAGAATCAAAACCGATGGTGCTCCAGAGATGGCGGGTCTATTTCTCACGCTGATAGGTAAATCTGAAATATGCCTCTTATCCCCGAGGTATAACTCGTTCCTAGAATTCGATTGGAGTGTATGCGTCTCATGGACTGTCGGGAGTTTCTCTCCCGGTACGCAGCTGGCGAGAGTTACAAACCATATGGCGGGCCTCTCCAAGACGGCACTAACCCTCCATCGGTATTCAATGATCATCAGACAACCATCGGCTGGCCAGCGGACGGGCACGTTATCCCACGAAACAAGTATGAACACCGACTTCGAGACACTACCCCCAATAACAACGAGGTGCATGCTGAGGAGATATTACATTTTCTTGAAGCCGAGTGGGATACCGCAGTCGGCGCATACGGGCTTGATGCTGTTACCGAATACATCCCGTTCCATATCGATGAGCAGTCATACGGTATTTACATTCCACAGCGCTGCATCCGCAGTCTAGGACATTTACTAGACGGTTGGGCACGAAAACTGACAGCGGAACCGGACACCCCGCCTGAATCAATCCATCTTGACGCCACTGCGAACGCTCACTCCCAGTCACCGTTTGAGTCTCTAACCCAAGCATTCGACCTCGCAGAAGAATTGCTCGTCCGGTACCGCTGGGCTGACCACCAACTAGAGTTACTCGCCACACATCTGGCTGACTTCACTGGCAGTGACGCGTACGATGCCTATCACGACCAGAATCGACGGCTCAACGTAGACGAAATCGCTACGCGGTACCGGTTACTCCGGCAGCTTGACCGTAGCACAGCGTGTCGCCGTCTCGCTCCCTCTGGTCTGTATGACCCGTTGCTTCGCCGGATGACTGCGTCTTTCACGAACAACAACGAGAACACTCTCTCACAGCTCAGCAGTGAATCGCCACAGACGCTTCACCGGCAACAGGTCAGCGTGCTATCGTCAGCGTTCGATATCAACACCACACGTTCCGAAGGCTTCCTTGCTGATGAACTTCCCTTCCGCCGGCTTGACCGGAGTGTTCCCGCCCGAATTCAGGTATACATCACACGACGGGAACCTGATTCAGACTATGGCACTATCACGAATCGACCAGGAACTCGCTCGCTTGATTTAGAGCAACGCCCCATTTCTCGGACGGATGAATTTGAGCGGAGCTATCGGAAGGCCGATGGGACACTGAAACGCGATATTGACGATCTTGTCGAAGACATCAGAAACCGGTTCGGGCATTTGACATGGAAGGGTATGAGCTTCGGTCCAAAGGATAAACGATACATCGATGTTACAGGGAGTAAGCGGCTTGTTGTACAAATTGACGACCAGACTAAGGCAGTAACGCTGCTAGACTTCGGTTCTCACGACTTGCCGCGCCAATACGGATTCAACAAGGTCTGATACTTGTCCCATCTCCCGGCATTCGCACTCCCCCTGTGTGTACGGGAGCGGCACATATGCGGTTCTGAATGACGACGATCATCCAGGACTACTGTGGGACGTTGCTGTCGGCCGGGCTACGAAGTAATCGCTGGCCAAGACGTTTCTGAAGACGGACTCACAATATCTCCCGCGGTGTAGTTCGCTCACTCTCACCCTTTTATCGACAAGAAATTTTATACCGAGATGCTCGGGTTATCGGAGCATGACACGCGAATCTTCGGGACAAAAACAACCCAGTAGAGACAACAATCCGCTGCCGAACCTCGTGACGATCGTCGGTCGAGGTGTTCCCTCAAGTTATGAAATTACCGTCGATGGCGAGATCGAGATGTTGGAAGCTGACCACCGCGAAGAAGCGACAATCATCTCCGGCGGGACGGCAGAGAGATCGATTGACGTCGGTGTCCAGCGATTCCGGTTTTCTGGCCTGATGGCGAACGTCCGATTGGTCGATTGGAATGGAGTCGAAGCGCCTGATTCACTGAGTACGCCGACCGTCAATATCGAATACGGCGCCGCCGAGCGATAACGTGGTCAGTCGTCGGCTGGCTGCTTAATCACACGGGCAATCTCGGGATTGCAGTGAATTTGGGTGGCGGGCCCTGGACCTCCACAAGACCGGCGTCCGGCTTGTACTCAATGAAGTTGACCTCAGTCGCTTTCGGGAGATGAGTGTGTTGGAGTTCGATCGCGATATGCTCTTGATCTACTGCAGAGTCGTCCCAGTCAGCTACCGTTTCGACGAATTCGTCGACAGAGACAGGGCGGTTCTGCTCCTTGAGATGAACGTTCCCATCAATACGAATGGAATCAGCATGATCACGCCAGCGATTGCACCGACTTTCAGCCCATTGTTTGGTTCACCGCCTTCAAGGTAGCCGGCGATCGCTCCGCCGAGAATGGTTGAGAAAGGAATGAACGAGAGGATGATGCCGGCGACTCTCCCGATAAGTGCGTTGATCAGGGTGCTTGAGCCGGTATCGTTGGCCGGTGCATCGACTGTAGTGGTCGGAGAGGGATCGGGGACCATGCAAGATGGATTCTGAAGCCACGATAAAAAATATTGATCTTATTAGAAGGTGAACGTGTGCTTGATCTCGGAATCTGTGAGAACTTTCTGCGGTACGATGATGACCGACTGCAACTCGTTGAGTCCGTCAAAGAGGATTTTCCCAATTGTATCAGACGTGCGTAGCCCATCGCCCAGAAACTGAGACGTGTGGATCTCTTCGAGAACAGCTTTCTCCCAGCCCGGGGTGTCTCCATCCGGTAAAACCTCGTCGAGGAAAAACTCGGGGATGTCGAGAAAGAACTCGATGAGGTCTGGTACGAGATCCCATGCAAGATCCTCAATCACCAGATACGCGTATTCATCCCGATGCCCAATCGGCTCGCAATACTGTCCAGTAGCGACTGTACGCTGTTCTATAAATTCCGAGAAGGCGCGGCAGACCAGTGCACCAAACACGGAAGAAGTGTACACCGGATCCGGATCGCTCGCCAATCCATCTGCAGGCCCTGCATGAATCGGTGTAACCGAGAGGATCTGTTCCAGCGCATCAAACCTGACATCTCTAGGTCCCTGTTCGACGCTGAGCAGGAGCCGATAGAACCCGTCAGACTGGATCTCAGCCACCTCATAGTCCTCCAGGAGTTCCTTGATGAAGGTCGCTCGCTGTTCCGGCGGGATATTTTCTGCATCCGCCTCCGATAGCTCCGTACCGCGTTCTGGCGCGTAGTCTTCACCGAGCGTGTAGGTGAGCCCGAGATCGTGAAGGGTCCAAAACTGCGAGGCTTCAAATGCATCTCCTGACTCGAGACCCATCCCCTGGAGAACACGGATGGCGGCTGGTTCAAGCTGGAACGTGTGAGCCGGTGGTGGTGGCGATCGATTCTTAATCTTCACAAACCACGGTGACCGGTCCCCGTCTGATGTTCCTTGACGTTTCCAGAACTTCGGCATCACTGTCTACCTAGATAGCCGTTTGATATGAAGATACAGGTATGATCTACTTTCACCTCCCTTGGCTGGTCTCTTTAACCGTGTAGAATAGACGCCTTCTCATGGCCGAATGGGCAGATTACGTGATCACGCACGTCCGATACAATGAGGACGGTGGCCGGATCAGTGCGGTGAAGCGACGGAAAGATGCCGGAACAACACTGATCGAACCGGAAGAGAAGGACCGGTGGGAGGTGATCATGGGGCTCACAGTTGGTCTCGAATACTGTACCGCCTACAAGAACAGCGACGGTGACTATGTGCGTGACGAGGACATCCACAAGGTTGATGTCATCGACACGACGTATCTCCGGACGGACGGCAACGAAATCGAGCAGGACAACCTTGGAGAACTGCCTGAATTCTGAATCGGGTTCTCAACTCCGATTAGCGTAGAAATCGATCAAGTGCCCATCGTCGTTGTAGACGAGCGACCCTTTCGGATCTCTCTCCACCTGAGAAATATACTCAGAGAATTCGTCCGCAAACCCTGTTGGTGGCGATTCCCACAGCTCTACCGCGCACTCGACGATCTCGTCTTCGGACGCATAGTCGCGGTCAAGTCCGTGGGTAACGCCGTAGAAGGCGGTTTTCGACATTTCACGCAATAGTTTGACGGGTTTCCAGCAGAACATGCAGTTGTGGTACTCCGGCCCGATCAAGACTCCTCGCTCCTGGTGGCGCTGGCAAACGGTCGTATCAAGACTACCGATGTTCCGAAAGTCAACGTCAAACGGTGGTTCGTCACCAACTTTGACTACGAAATATCCGCCATATAGAGTCGTAGCGGCTTTCGAATCATCCCGGTACAGGAATGCGGAATTGAGCATCCGGTCCTTGTACCGGCCGGTGTGCGTGTGGCCGCAGAAGTAAGCCCGGCCCGGGAAATGGTCGATCATCGCCTTCTTCTCTGTATGTGTGACGAGAATATCGTCGGGCGCGACGGCGTCCGGATCCTGGGTAAAGCGTTGGTCTCCCACGGTGACGGAGCCTTCCTGTGGGACATAAGCCCCAACATCAAGAGTGTGGTCAAGATCGCCGTAGTAATCCCGATTTCCGTACACATAGACGAGGCCATTGTCGGCGCGGTCAGCAAGCGTTTCCAGATACGGTTCGACAGCCCGGAGCTGTTCCCCGCCAGTCGCTTTATCCTCGTTGTGGGCGTTCGTGAAGTCGCCGACGTGAACGACAAAGTCGAAGCGCTCGTCCTCGGTATCGGCCACAACCCGTTCTAATGATTCTGTATTCCCGTGGTTGTCGCCCATCACGAGGATCCGCTGCGAGGCCATGGTCTTCCTGAGTCCTTGGCCAAGTATAAACCTACAGTGATGACTCAGTTCAAACACAAGCTACCCGCCTGATCGCAAGCCGTCTGTCTGACTCATGATACATGTCTGACGTACGTTTAAGTCGCGGCTCGAATTACCGCCGATAAAATCCTTCAAACACTGAAATTCACAACAGCCGAAGCGGTTACAACCAAACTCGCGATACCACCAAGACACACCATGAACCCCGACCCTTCCCGCAGTACGACCCTGTCGCGCCGCGCAGTCCTGACCGGCCTCGCATCCATCGCTGCCCTTCCAACTGCAACCAGCGCTGCGAACACGACAGGCTCATTCTCGTTCGGTCAGCCGTCGATCCCCAATGCATTTCGCGGTGAGTCCTGGAAACAGAACGATTTGGGCGAAGACGATAACAACGACGTCGCCTGGATCGGTCAGTCTCTCCAGAACACCACGATGAAGTCCCGTATCGAAAAAGACCTCGGCATCAGCCCACCGCTATGGAACCTGTACACGTGGAACCTTGAGACGATCCGCAGCGAGAAATACATCGACTACAACAGTGACGATGACGGTGGAGGCATTCCACTCCTGAGCCAAGTATCGCTGCCCATCGGACCTGGCTCGGTGTTTATTGACCTGGACGAAATCGACCAGTTTCTCGAGGACAACACGGAGAGTGTGGTCAGTGCCACCGCCGTAGAGCTGTTCACGGATCAGGTCGAGTCGGATTACCCGTTTAGTCAGATCGATATCTGCTCAGGGCTCTACGATGAGGAATGGCTCAGCTGCCGGTTCAACGATGTCAGCTATAGCAACGCCGAGGCCATCCTTGAGGACTCGTTCACCATCACTGCCACGCACACAGCAACAAACGGCGACGAAGAGTTCGAAATTGAGTACCGTGGCTTCCTCGTTGTCCAGACCTACAACCGGGGCGAATCCTATACGGCTGCAGGAGTGGTCTACCCGGAACGGATGGATGACGACGGATGGTGGGGTGACTACGAGTTTGGCGAGTCATTCATCGCCGATAGCCGCGACTTCATGAAGAACACGAAGTAGAAGCACTGGCCGAAAACAAATTTAGAGCGGTAGTTGTTCACGTACCCAGTCCCGAGGTAGCGGTAACCTGATTAGAGTACCATACAGCAGGATACCCCATACGGCCAGTTCGAATACTTCGACCAGCTGCATGGCGAAGAACGCGCCCTCTCCGAAGAAGAGATCGGCGAGATAGCCAAAGTAGCCGCCGGAATTACCGGTCACGTTCAGCGTCTGGTGGATGCCGATCGTCAACAGAATCCCGATCGGTGCGAACGGGAACAGAACCTCATCAGTTGCATCCTTGAGGAAGACAACGCCCAGCATCACCACCATCACGATGAACGCCGTCCAGACGAAGACAGGATCTTTTCGATGAGGCACATCACATCCGTGCTCCCAGCTGGATGGAGCTACTTGAGACCGTAGACAGTGCTAAGCGAGTGTTATTGACCGCAACTCCATTTCGCCGTGACCGGCAGACGCTACCCGGTCGGATGGTGTATCACTATCCCCTGAGCAATGCGATGGAAGAACGGCTGTACCAGCCACTATCTTTGACTGAAGTCTCGACGTATCGCGCTGACGATCCTGATAGAAAATTGGCAGCAACGGCAGCTGTGGCTATTCAATCCTGATGCTATTCAAGAGATTCCGGATTCGATCCACGTATTTAGCGAGCAGGTGGCCAGTGACTCATCGGTACTACCAGACGACGACTCCGGCACGGTAGCGAATCTGGTCTCATATCTACGCGACGGTGTCAACAACTATGGTTTGCTAGGGACGGGCGCACTCGAAAACCGTCCGTACTGGTACCGGCCGGAGAGACAAGCTCCTCCCAGGGTTCTGACTCAAAACGGGAGTCGGGATGGATTCACGTTCCGGCTGAATGAGACGGAGGCGCGAAACATCCACAATTTCGATGGACTCTACGACGTGGCGGTGAACAATACGGGGCTGAAGGCGTTGCTGGCGTATTTGAATAGCGGCGTTGCTGAGCGCGTCGTTCGCAATCACACGCAGACACGGCAAGGTGGCTTTGCAAAACTGGGGTCGGGGACTCTCAAAGAACTGCCTGTAATCAACGTGACCGATATGGACGATAAGATGGTGACTGGCCTTGCTGACTTGTTCGATGCACTACGAGAGACAGATCGACGCGACGGTGATTGCGAGCCCGTTATTAATCGCATCGACGCTGTACTCCAGCAAACCTTGTGATTCAGAGTGCGTCTTTGATTCTTATTCTCGGCTAGGTGACCCCGACACCCCTCCGCGAGAATAGTAGCAAGTCGAGATCGTTACAGTGACTCGCTGTCGGGGCCGTCTCGAACAAGTTTGCACCGACGAGAGTGCGGTATCTTTCCGACACCGAAAGTACGACTGGATGCCGAGGTATTGGGTACGAAGCAGAGGAGGATTTTTGAGCGCAGCCACATGTCGACAATATGTTCCGACGCTCCTTCCTCACGGCCCTCTCGGCAGCCTCGTCACTCCCGTTAATCCCCAATCGACTCGGATCAGACCGCCCGCCAGAAATCCCGTCTGAAGGCAGCCTCATGTTCTGGTACCACTTTTACTCGGCTATCCAGCGTGACCGGCCAATGAGCACCGAACGGGCGCGCAAAAAGACAGTCGAGGAACTGACTCTCCAGAGCCTTACCGACGCCGAAGCCATCCGGCTCTTGGAGTTGGCGAACGAAGGTGAGTACAACACCGACGATATGCCCGAACGGTGGCACGGTGTCTTCGAGGAGATGGAACAGCGAATTTGATCGAGTTTAATCCTGTCGCGCGTGAGATCAGCCCCACGCTCTGATCGTCACCAGCCCAGCACCGGTTACCGACCAAAATCGGAGTCTGGTCAACAGATTCAGAGGATAGTTCGATTGTCAGCCCAACACGGACCCGCAGAATCATTGCGCCCAGCTCCGCAGGCATTTGAACCGTGAGTCTAATTCCGCCTCTCGGAGTTGAATCAAGATTAATTGCGTTACAGATGATGAGTCACTAACACAATTTTTAATAAACGATTTTCCTTTAACCCCAATATTTATCACTCATCCAACCGTTTGAGCTAATCGGAATCCCAAGACGGAGGCGACCCGCGTTCAGAAGTGAATCAACTAAGTGGCGAAATCGAAGGGGCACCTGTTTCTTCGAACGCCGTGAACGGAACTGTCGAGCGCTAAACCCGGTGTTACCGGACGTCTAAGGACCGTTCAGAAGCTGAGTGGGCCAACTCGGATTTGAACCGAGAGCCTCCACCTTATCAGAGTGGCGCTCAACCTAATTGAGCTATTGGCCCGCTTCGCATGCAGTAGTTGCCGGGTGGGATGTTTAAGCGTTTCTTTCTTCGGGGGCCGTGCGAACCGCTACCGGGCGGAGGGGTCGTCGTCGTCGGGCTCGTCGATATCGGACGTGCGTTCGTCGCCGAAATCGATCGTGTACCCGTCCCCACCGGCGTCGTCGACCGTGTAGTCGTCGGCACCGAGATCGTACGTGCCGCCGTCGGTGGACTCGCTCTGTCGGTCTCGAGTCGCCTCCTCGTTGGGGAAGCCGAACGTCCAGACGTTCCCGCTGGCGAAGCCGCCGGTCTTCTTGTCCGCGTAGGGGACGATCACGAACCGCTTGAGCGCGGCCCGGATCGGGATCCGAGTCAGCGGGATGACCAGCAGGAAGCCGATGGCGTCCGTGACCAGTCCGGGCGTGAGCAGCAAGGCCCCGGCGGCGATCAGCAGACCGCCGTCGAGCAGTTCGTTGGTCGGCGGCTTGCCCTCGGCCAGCGACCGCTGCATCTTCCCGATCGTTCGGCGGCCCTCGGCACGCACGAGTAGCATGCCGACGAGCCCGGTCAGGACGACGAGCAGCACCATCCCCACCCAGCCGATGTACGTCGTCTGGCTGACGACGACGGCGAGGATCACCGCGTCGAGAAAGGGGATGAGCAACAGCGCGAAGATCCACCGGAGCATGCCGCGATATAGCCGACGGAGGGTGAAAACACTTTACTCTCGTGTCTCGTTCCGTAATTCGGGAGGTATCGAGCCGTTCCGGGCCTGACAGCCGGTTGACGCCCGAGGCGGGTCGGAATCGAACGAAGGGCTTACCCACGCGACGAGCGAGGAACCGGTATGGACGACCCGACGCGTGTCGAGTGGCGCGAGTGGGGTGGGGACGCCTTCGACGAGGCCGCGGCAGCCGAGGTTCCCGTCTTGCTCTCGCTGACGGCGACGTGGTGTGACCACTGTCACGAGATGGACGAAGAGACCTACGCGGAACCGCGCATCGCGGCGAACGTCAACGACAGTTTCGTTCCCGTCCGCGTCGACGTGGATCGCCACCCGCGCGTCCGCGACCGGTACAACATGGGCGGGTTCCCCTCGACGGTGTTTCTCTCCCCCGACGGCTCGGTGCTGACCGGCGCGGGCTACCTCGGCCCCGACGGGATGCGTCAGGTCCTCGATAGCGTCCGGACCATGTGGCAGACCAAGGGCAGCGGCGCCGGCCGAATTCCGCGACCGCTTCGGGAGGATAACCCGCCCGCGGGCGAACTCACCGCCGATATCGAATCCGCGATGCTCGGCCAGTTGACCGAGGCGTACGACGAGGTCGCCGGCGGCTGGGGGCAGAGCCCGAAGTTCCCGCTGCCGGACGCCCTCGAGTTCGCCCTCAAACGCGACCGGGAGATGGCGTTGCGATCCTTCGACGCGGTGGGCGCGAACCTGTTAGACGAGTACGACGGCGGCTTCTACCGCTTCGCGGCCGAGCGCGACTGGGCCGGCCTCCAACACGAGAAGCTCCTGGACTCCAACGCCGCGCTCGTGCGCGCGTTCGCGAACGCCTACCTGCTGACGGGGAAAGACGAGTACCGCGAACCGGCCGAGCGGACGGTCGACTACCTCACGACGACGCTGTGGAACGACGACGTCGACGCCTTCGCGAACAGTCAGGCGCCCGGCGAGGGCGCCGCCCACACCCTCGACGCGACCGACCGGGCCACCGCGGACGCCCCGCCGGTCGACGCGGGGGTGTTCGCCGGCCCGAACGCGCTGGCCATCGAGGGCCTGCTGACCTACTACGCCTACACCGACGACGAGCGCGCCCGTCGGTACGCGGATCGGGCCCTCGAGACCCTCCGCGAGGAGTTGCTCGTCGACGGCGTCGCCGTCCACGTCCTCGAGGGCGACGCCGAATCCGGACCGAACGACGAACCGATCCCGCTGCTCGCGAACCAGGCCCGAGCGCTGGGTGCCCTCACCACAACGGCGAGCACGTTCGAGACCGACGTCCTGGAGGACGCGACCGCCGTCGCGGACGCGACGATCGACCGACTCCGCGACGGGGACTCGTTCCTCGACGGGCCGGCGTCCGGGGCCGGCCTGCTCGACCGGCCGCTCCGGCCGCTGGATTCGAACGTCGCTCTCGCGGACGCGCTGCTCGAACTGTCCGTGCTAACCGGCGAGGATCGCTACCGGGCGGTCGCCCGAGAGACGCTCGAGGCCTTCGCGGGCGCCAGCGATCGCTTCGGCGTCCAGATGGCCCGCTACGCGACCGCCGTCTCGCGGCTGCTCGAGGGCCCGCTGGTGATCCGCGTCGCGGCCGACCCCGGTTCCGACCTCCACCGGGCCGCCCTGCGGATGGCCGACCACGAGAAGGTCGTCGTTCCCGACGCCGACGACCTCGAGGCCGGACGGGCCCGCGTCGAGCGCGGCGACGAGGTGTCGCCGACCGCCGAAACACCCGACGAGTTGAGCGAACGCGTCCGGTCGGTCCTCGAATAACGTCGACAGAGCCGCTGTGGGCCGCGAGTAACTCGCGTGTCAAACGACCACAGCGTTTATGTTTCTTCGGTCGGTTTTCTCAGCGTATGGCCAGTCTCAGGGACCTCGGGCTCTCGGAGTACGAGGCTCGAGCGTATCGGGCGCTGCTCAACACCGGGCCCACAACGGCCAAGGAGTTGTCCCGCGCCAGCGACGTGCCGATGGGGCGGATCTACGACGTCCTCAACAGCATCGAGCAGTACAACCTCGTCCGGAGCCAGACCGCGAGTCGGCCGAAGAAGTACGTCGCCGTCGAGCCGTCGACGGCGCTGGATCGGCTGCTCGAGGACAAGAAACGCGAACTCGAGGAGAAGGCCGACCAGTACGAGTCGATCGTCGACGACTTGGCCGACGAACTCGACGCCGCCGAACCGGTCGAGGACCAGTTCTGGACCGCCGCCGTCGGCCCGGAGGAGACGGTCGACCTCATGCTCGAGCGACTCGCGGCCGCCGACGACCACATCGTGATGGTATCGGCGGATCCGTCTCCCCAGTGGGACATGCAGGCCGTCAGCGAGGAGGTCAACGCGCAACTCGAGGACGCCCTCGATCGGGGCGTCACGGTCGACCTCCTGATGACCCGTGAGATGGTCGCCTCGATGTCCGAAGACGTGGGCCAGCGCTACCGGGAGACTCTCCAACAGCGCGACGATTTCGACGTGCGAACGAACGACGACATCAGCGGGTCGTTCAACATCATCGATGGCGTGGAAGTCTGCATTCAGGTGCCGAACCCGCTCTCGTCGGGCGACGCGTTCGGCATGATCGACCTGAAGGATCCGGAGTTCGCCGCGAACGTCCACGAGGAGTTCGTCCCGCGGTGGGAGGAGGCCGAGTCGCTCGAGTTCTGACGCGCTCGATTACTCCTCGTCGAGGACGACCGGCACGCTAGCGGCCGCGACGTCGGCCGCGAACTCTCGGGACTCGGCCTCGAGGTCGGGGAACGTGTTGTAGTGGATCGGGAGCGCGAGGTCCGGTTCGATCGTGGCTGCCAACTCGGCGGCTTCGGTTCGGTTCATCGTGAAGTTCGTCCCGATCGGCGGCAGGAACAGCGAGATCGCGAGGTCCTCGTGGACCTCGAGCACGTCGGAGTCCCCCGGCCAGAACGCGCTCGTACCGTTGACGACGAACCGGTAGCCACAGCCGAATCCCTCGGGGTGGATCGGCTCGCCGTCCGCATCGGTGTTGCGCCCGTCGGAGTGGTTGTAGGCCGGGAAAACCTCGAGGTCGACGCCCCGAATCGCGAGTTCGTCGCCGTACTCGACGCGCCGGACGTCGTAGGGGAGCGCCTCGAGGGCCTCGACGTCGCGGCCGCCGTCGCGGATCGCGTCGGCGTCGACGGCTTCGTAGGCGACGACGGTCGCGTCGTCGCTCGCGACCCGGCGGACGCCGTCGGAGTCGTAGTGGTGGTCGTGGGTAATCAGGACGAGGTCGCCGTCGCGCTCGTCGTAGTCTCGGCCGGGCGGATGCGGGCGGTCGCCGTCCCACTCGCCGGTGAGCGTGCCGTATCGGCCCGGGTCGACGTAGACGACCGTCCCCTCGTCCGACTCGATCCTGACGGTGGCGTAGCCGAGCCACGTGACCGTCAACTCGTCGTGGCGTACTGTCACGAGGGGTCGTATCCGAGTCGCACCGATAAAGGTTGGTCTCGCTCGGTACCGCCGCGTTGCGAATCGCTGCGCGACCGATCGGAGCGCGATCAGTCGTCGTCGCCGACTTCCTCTCGCAGGGTACCCATCTCGACTTTCCGCTCGGCGTGGGCGTTGTGCTGGTGGATCGACTCGTCGTTGGACTGTTTCATCGTGATCACCGCGTCGTCGGGGAGGTGGTCGAACTCGTCGACGACGCCCTCGGCGAGCGCGCGCACGCAGTCCTCGACGAACTTCGCGTCGGCGTGGGCCTCGTAGGTCATGTGATCCTCGTCGGGCCGCTTCGCGAGGTTGTAGATCCGGGCGCTCATCGAGTCGCGCGCGATGTCGATGACGTCGTTCAGGTCGACCTCGGGGTCGCCGTTCGACTCGACCGTCAGCGTCGCGTGCCCTCGCTGGGAGTGACCCGGCTGGGGAACTTGCTCGAGGAACTCCGTGATCGTCCCCTCCTCGACGCCCAAGTCCTCGAGCGTCTGCTTCGCGCGCGCTGCGGACATCCCCTGCGAGCAGGGACAGACGGTCATGCCGGTGACGGTGGCGCCGATCTCCTCGCGGGTGCCCTCCTCCGTCGCCGTCGCGGAGGCGACGATGTCGACCGTGTGCTGGGTCTCGCGGTCGCTCGCGGGGGTCTGCTCGCGGCGCATGAACTCCGCTTCCATCGCGACCATCGCCTTCGAGGTGTAGTCGTGTTTCTCGAGGAGCCGTTCGGCGGCGTCGCCGCAGACGTCCTCGACGCGGTAGGCCTCCTCGCGGGTCGCGTCCTCGAGGATCTCGTCGATGACCTCCATGTTACGGCTCATGTCCGCGCCCTTGCGCCAGGCGGGCAGGTCGACGAAGACCTCGAACTCGGCGGTGAGGACGATCGGGCGCTTGCCCTCGCGGGCGATCTTGACGAGTTTATCGACGCCGGTGACGCCGACCTGACTCAGGCCGACGGTGACGTCGGGCGACGACGCCTGCACGTCCGGGAGCTGGTGACTCATTGTCCGCATTCAGGGCAGGCGGCGATTCAACCTTTCGGAACGCGAAGACGTCGGTCGTCGGGGCGCCGGTTCCGCGAACGCCGGCGACTCGAGAACCCCCGCGTACTGCGGTTCAAAATCGAACCGAACGCAGTCCGTAGCCCGTTGGCTCTTTAAGTGCTTCTGGTCACAAGGTGAAGATACGACGGGAGAACGTCCTTCTGAGAGGTTCCGGTTCCGCCAGCCGAGGCTATCGGCGAACTGTTCGTCGTCAGCCCGCTCAGCGAATCGCTCGTTGCCAGCCCTATCGGCGATCCGACCGTCGTCCGTTCGCTCTGTAAACTCTTTAAGTGACTCTGGTCACAAGGTAGAGATACGACGGGAGGTCGTCGCTTCTCGAGGGTCCAGAAGACCAGCGACGACTCGAGCGCGGTCGGGTTTCGGCCGCAACCTTCTCGCACTCGCTCCGCGAACGGTCGAGCGACAGCCATGGCGGCCGTCCCGGACCACATCTACGAGGCCATCGACGACGCGCTGACGTGGATCGAGATCGACCACGGCGTCACCGTCGTCTTCGCCGTCGCCCGCGGGAGTCGCGCCTGGGGCGCGGCAAGCCCGGTCAGCGACTACGACGTCGGCTTCGTCTTCGTCCCCCGGGATCTGCGCCGATACGCCCACCTCGAGGGGCCGACGGAGGTCGTCCTCGAGCAGCGCGACGAGTTCGAGTTTCAGGGGTGGGACGTCCGGACGTTCGCGCGCCTGCTCGGCGACTCCAACGACGGCGCGATCGACGCGCTCCGGAGCCCGATCCGCTACCGCGTCGCGTACGATCCGGCCGACCTTCGGACGTACGTGGAGGGAGCGTACGATCCGATGGATCTCTATCACGCGTGGCGCGGGATCGCGACGAGCAACTACCGGAAGTACGTCTCCCACCACCTGGTGCGCACCGACGACGAACTGTTCCCCATCGTCGAGAGCTACGCCGACGGCTACCTCGTCGAGGCCGACGAAGGGACGATGACCGTTCCGGCCGACGACGAGCGCTTCACCGAGACGCAGACGAAACCCACGGTGAAGCGGAACCTGACGATCTACCGGGCGGCGATGGCCGCGCGATACCTGAAGGCCACCGGGGAGCGAGGCGACCACGAACTGCCCCTAATCGAGTTCGATCGCTTCCTGGACGAGCAGGCGCCCGCGGTCTTCGACCACGACCGGATCGAGCGCGCCCGCGAGTTGCTCGAGCGGAAGCGAGCGGGGGAGGGGGCGGCCACGGTCGGCGACGCCGTCGGTCGCGAGTTCGCCACCCCGCCCCGCGAGATCGATCCCGCGGTCCACGCGCGTAGCGGCCCCGAAACCGACCGACTGGACGGCTTCATCGACGAGATGATCGACGCCGTGGCGTAGTTCGGCCGGATTCGCCTCGAGGGGGATCGTTCTTTAAGTGCTTCTGGTCACAAGGTGAAGCTACGACGGGAGATCGTCGTTCTCGAGGATTCTTCGAGTAATCAGCCTGCGGTGTGAACAGTAACGGAGGCTACGGGGTAGCATCCAATCGTACAGCGATCACGAGACGTGGCCGCCCGCGGCCGGAAGCGTGAAGGAAAACGTCGCACCGGCGCCGGGCTCGGACTCGACGCGGATGTCGCCGCCGTGGCGCTCGACGATTCGCTGGCAGAGCGCGAGCCCGATTCCCATCCCGGCGTGCTCGCCGCGAGAGTGGAGCCGCTGGAACACGTCGAAGACGCGGCTCTGCTGGTCCGGATCGATGCCGATTCCCTCGTCGCGTACCGAGACGCGCCACGCCGACCCGTCGCGTTCGGCCGCGACGTGAATCCGCGGCGGGTCGTCGCCGCTGTACTCGATCGCGTTGTCCAGCAGGTTCTGGAACACCTGCCGCAGCTGCCCGCCGTCGCCGTGGACCCGGGGTAGCTCGTCGCACGTGATCTCGGCGTCGTGCTCGTCGATCTGGAGCTGCAGATCCGCCAGCACGTCGTCGAGTACCGCATTGAGGTCCGTCGGTTCGAACGGATCGCCCTGCGTCTCGATTCGGGAGTACGCCAGCAGGCCGTCGATCATCTCGCGCATGCGCTCGGCGCCGTCGACGGCGTAGGCGATGAACTCCTCGGCGTCCTCGTCGAGTGCATCCTCGTATCGAGCCTCGATCAACTGGAGGTAGCTCGTGACCATCCGCAGGGGCTCTTGCAGGTCGTGGGAGGCGGCGTAGGCGAACTGTTCGAGGCGCTCGTTCGACTCCTCTAGCTCGTCGACCAGCTCCTCTAACCGTCGCTCGTGTTCGACCCGCTCGGTGATGTCCGTGAAAATCACGCCCACCTGAGCCGTCGTCTCGTCGCCGACCGGAAACGCGTAACACTCCAGGATCCGTCCCTGCGCGACGAGTTCGCGTTCGAACGTAACCGGTTCGCCGGTCTCGGCGACGTGATCGTAGGTATCGACCCATTTCTGCGTCGTTTTCGGCACGACCTCCCGAAGAGTCCGCCCGACCACGTCGTCGATACCGGTGTGTTCCTCGAAGGCCGGGTTCGCCTCCACGTACCGGAAGTCGACCGGCTCTCCAGGCGCGTCCAGTTTCTCGATGACGCAGTATCCCTCGGACATCGAGGTGAACAGATCCCGATAGCGCTCCTCGCTCTCCTCGAGCGCCTGCTCGCGGCGTTTTCGCTCGGTGATGTCGGCGATGGCGCCGTTTAGTCGCACCGGCTCGCCGGTCCGATCGTACTCGACCTCGCCGCGGGAAACCACCCACATGACGGTCCCGTCCGCGTCTCGGACGCGGTATTCGGCCGCGAACGTCCCCGTCTCCAGCGCTCGCTCGAGTTGCTCCCACGTGGTCGCCGTGTCGTCCTCGTGGATCGGTTCGAAGAACGTCGCCATCGGGGCGCCCTCCGCTGCCAACTCCGACTCCATGCCGTACGACTCCGCGAGAAATTCGTCGGCGGTGACGACGTTCGCTTGGACGTCCCAGCTCCAGAGTCCGATCGAGGCGGCCTGCGTCGCGACGTTCAGTTGTGCCTCGCGCTCGCGCAACCGGCGGTCTTTGTTCGCTCGTTCGACTGCCGCCGCGAGGATAGACGCCACGCTCTGGACGAAGTTGGCGTCGTGCTCGGTGAACGCTCGGTGGTCGGACGTGAACGTACCCAGTACACCCCACGGGGCGTCGATCGAGCCGATGGGGACGGTGATTCCGCTGACGACGTCGTGGTCGCGCAGCAGGTTGTCCCCGGCAAAGCGGCCTTCGTCACGCAGGTCGTCGGCGATGATCGGCTCCTCCGAGAGCAACGTATAGCCCGCCTGCGAATCCCGTTCCGTAGGGACGCTCGCAGTGCCGACGAGGCCGGCGTCCCAACCAACCCCCTGTCGGAGAACGAGTTCGTCCGCGTCGGGCAGTAACTCGAGCACGTGACAGTACTCGGCGTTCACCGTCTCGGCGACCGCGACGGTCGCGTCGGACAGCAGTTCGTCGAGGTCGTCGGTCTCGAGCGCTCGCTGCCCGAGTTCGGTGATGACCGCCTGCTGACGAACGCGCGGCGACCGTTCGCCATCCTTCCCGACGGATGAATCCATTTCCACTTGTTACCGGCGGAACGGTTGTAAGACCTTCTCATTGCGCTGGCGTCATGTTCCGGTAACGGCGGACGACCGGCGACTCGAGAGCGTCGGAACCACCGTGTTGGGTCGGGGGGGAACGACCGCGCTTCACGTGCATCCGGTCACAAGGTGAAGCGACGACGGGAGGTCGTCGTTCTCGAGGGATCATCGACGGCCAGCCGACGGTCCGCGCAGCGGCCGAACCCGGCGGACTGAGACGCGTGTTCGATTCGAGCCGGTCGCTGCGACCCCCCTTAAGTGCCTCTGGTCATAAGGTGAAGATACGAGGAGCTTTTCGCCGCGTCGAAACCCGAGACGAGTTCGAGAGCCCCGGCTCCGTCCGGTGGTCCCCGACCTGTTCGTCGAACTGGTAGTCCGTCCGAGCGACCGTTCGACTAGGAGGAGCCTTTTTCCGTCTGCCGGTCCGAGCGGGAGGTAATGAGAGACGACGGTGCTGAACCCGGTCCGGACGCCGACCGCGCGGCCGTCGGCGACAGCCCCCGACTCGAGTACGACGATGAACGCCGTCTCGAGAACCGACCCGGCTCCGGATCGCTCTCGCGGGCCGACGTCCAGCGCGATTCGACGGTGCGCCAGTGGGGCGTCGTCACGCCGAGCGCGACCGTCATCGGCCGCGCGGAGTCGCCCGAGGCGGACCTCTCCGAGAGCGTCCGTCGCCTCCACGACGAACAGCACGCCGCGACGCCGGGGTACAGCGAGCGCGCCCACCACCTCGATCGGCTGCGGACAACCCAGGCGCTGTGTAACGCGCTCGACGTGACGCCCTGGCAACGGGACCTCGCGCTGGGCGTCATGGACGAGATCGACCTGACCGAGTTCGGCAGCCAGCGGGCGATCGAGAAGGTCGCGCTGGTGGCGATCCGTCACGTCGTCGACGTCGACCGGCAGCAGTACTTCGGGCTCGACGACATCGACGCCCAGCAGCTCTCGGCCGACCGGATGGAAGAGCTGTTCGGCCAGTACCGCGCCCACGACATCACCGACGAGGAGACGTTCGAGCGCCTCGCGGCCGACTACGGGCTGGACACGACCAGCCTGAACCGCCTCCGGCGCGTCCTCAAGGAGCAACTCGACGACGACCTCCCCGCCTACGGCCGGAACCCGTACCGGGACCCCAACCTGCCGGACGTCACCGAAACGACCGACGCCGGCGAGGGCGGCGTTGCGGCCGGCGAGGGCGCCAACGGAACCTGATCGGCCCGCCCGCAGCGTCCCGGAATCCGTTTGCCCGCAGCGTCCCGGAATCCGTTTGCCCGCAGCGTCCCGGAATCAGAGCCGTTCGCCCGCACCGTCGTCTCCCGTCTCGAGCGCGCTCTCCCGTCCTGATAGCGCTTCGGCGCCGCCGTCCGAGACGGCCACGATACGGCGACCGATTCCGGTTGCCGTCGGCTTTTCCGTCACCGCTGCCTAGCGGGTGTATGTCCGATTCACCCGACCGCCTCGAACTCTACGCCGATTACGTCTGCCCGTTCTGTTACCTCGGGACCCGATCCCTCGAGCAGTACCGCGAGGACCGGGACGAGCCGCTCGTGATCGACTGGCGGCCGTTCGACCTCCGCAGCGGGAAGCGAAACCCCGACGGCTCGATCGATCACGAGGCCGACGACGGCAAGGACGAGCAGTACTTCGAGCAGGCGAAGCAGAACGTCCGCCGCCTGCAGGACGAGTACGGCGTCGAGATGGCACAGATACTGGCCACCGAGGTCGACTCGCTGCCGGCCCAGCAGGCCTCGTGGTACGTCAAGCAGGAGTACCCCGAGCAGTGGGCGGCGTTCGACGAGGCGATCTACGAGGCGCTCTGGAAGGACGAGCGCGACATCGGCGATATCGACGTGCTGGCGGACCTCGCCGAAGACGTCGACCTGCCGGTCGCGGAAATCGAATCGGCGATAGACGACGACGGCCTCCGGACCGAACTCGAGGATCGGTTTCAGGCGGCCCAGCGCCGGGGCATCACCGGCGTACCGACCTTCATCTACGACGAGCACGTCGCCCGCGGCGCCGTCCCGCCAGCACAGCTCGAGCGGCTGGTCGATGGGGCGGAACAGGGTGCACAGCGGTAGCCGGTCGCCCAGCAATCGGCGTTTCTAGTCGATTTTCTCGAGGCTGGCGACGAAGTCTCCCCGCGGGCCGACGAGCCGGACGGGGTCGTCGGCGATCGAGACGGAGACCGTAGCGGGCGGCTCGAGGCGCTGACGGTTCCGGCCGTCGCTGATGGCGTAGGCGGTGTCGGCGTCCGAAACGGTGATCGAGAGCTCGGTGTCGGGATCGACGACCAGCGGCGGCATCGCGTCCTCGGCGGCCATCTGGGTGACGACCAGCGCGTCCGCCCGCGGGTGAACGAGCGGGCCGCGCTCGCTCAGGTTGTACGCGGTCGACCCCGCCGGCGTGGCCACGAGGACGCCGTCGGCGTGGCTCCCGGCGTACCGGCCGCCGTCGACCCGGACGTCGATCGTCGCGCCGCCGCCGTTCCCTCGGCGGGGGCCGTGGACGACGATCTCGTTGAGCGCCGGCTCGAGCGACCAGTCGGCGTCCTCGGGCGTGACCGCGAGCCGATCGAGTTCGCGGGCCTCGAAGGCGTCGCGCTCGCGATACGTCTCGACGAGGTCGGTGACGACGTCGACGGCGTCCGCGGGCGCGACGGCGTTGAGGAAGCCGACTTCGCCGAGGTTGATGCCGAGAATCGGCGTCGAACCGATTTCGCGGGCGACGAACAGCAGCGTGCCGTCGCCGCCGATACTCACGACGAGGTCCCGGTCGGCCATCCCGGCGACCCGGCGGGCGGGCGCGTCGATCGCCTCGCCGGTCAGTTCGTCGACGACGACCGAGGCGGTCGCGTCCGTCTCCCCCCCTTCGCCGCCGCGCTCGAGCGTCTCGAGCAGCGTCGCGGCGAGTCCCTGTGCGCGCTCGTTGTTCCGCTGGGCGACGATTCCGACGGCGACGTCCATCGTCGGCGGCTACCCGCCCCGTCGGCAAAAAGCCACCCTTCGCGGGCGCCGACCCGCGGCAACAACATTCATCGTGGTGGGGCACACTCGGGTAGGTGAACGATCCCGCGACGTTCGCGTCGCAGACCCCGAATGAGAGACGCTACCTCGAATCGTCGGCCGCACGCGTCGATGAGAGGGGCACGAACGACCGAGTCCGGTGCCGGTACCGACCTCGAGCGGAACGGATTCGGGCACGGTCGCCCCGGTGATGCCCGTGAGTGACGAGTCCGACGCCGAACGCGACGGGACAGAGGACTGGTTCGAACGCGCGCTCGCGGACAGCGACGACGCGCCAACGGAGTCGGGTGACGATGCGGCGGCCGAATCCAGGGACGACGCAGCGACCGAATCCGAAGCCGACGCTACGCCAGCGGAACCGAGCGACGCGGCCTCCGTTGCCGACGAATGGGAGATGCTCGAGGGTGCCGCCGATGGCGAGACAAGCGACCATGACGCCGACGGCGAGGCGACCGACAGCGACGACGAAGGCGGCGCAATCGACGAGGGCGACGGCCTGTTCGACGACGACTTCGGCGCGGCGCTCGAGGGCGCCGACATGCCGTCCGTCGGCGACGACGCCGGGCCGGACGGCTTTTCGGACGTCGACTTCGGACTCGAGGGGGCCGACGAACCCGACTTCGACGAGGCGGTCGACTCCGAGCTCCCCCGGCTCGATCTGGGTATCGACGGCCTCGATCGGATGATTCAGGGCGGGGTCCCCGAGCGGTCGCTGATCGTCGCGATGGGCAGCGCCGGGACCGGGAAGACGACCTTCGGACTGCAATTTCTCGCTCACGGGCTGGCGAACGGCGAGAAGGCGGTGTTCATCACGCTCGAGGAGAGCCGCGAGCGCGTGATCAACAGCGCGACCGAGAAGGGGTACGCGTTCGACGAGTACGTCGCCGAGGACCGACTCGCGGTCGTCGACGTCGACCCCATCGAGATGGCCAACAGTCTGACGTCGATCAAGAACGAACTGCCGACGCTCGTCGAGGAGTTCGACGCCTCCCGACTCGTCCTCGATTCGGTCTCCTTGCTCGAGATGATGTACGAGGACCGAGCGACGCGGCGCAACGAGATCTACGATTTTACCCGGAGCCTGAAGGAGGCCGGCGTCACCGCGGTGCTGACGAGCGAGGCCGCCGAGGAGACGCCGTACGCCTCCCGATACGGGATCGTCGAGTACCTCACGGACGCGGTTTTCGTGTTGCAGTACGTCCGCCCGGACGACTTCCGGGAGACGCGGCTGGCGATCGAGATTCAGAAGATCCGGGACGCGAACCACTCCCGCGAGAAAAAGCCCTACGAGATCACGAGCGAGGGGATCTCGGTCTACCAGCAGGCGAACCTCTTCTGATGTCAGCGCACGTCTGAGTTCGGAACTGTTGACGGTTCGCTCTCCCATTCAGTAGTAAATGGGCGTTATGACCCCGTTCGTTGCCCATACTTTTGCGGATATCGCGGTCACGACGTGGTATGGCCCACCGGACTACGGCCGACAGAACACTCCCGCGATCGGAACTCGCGGCGTCTCTCGCGACCCTCTCCGAGGAGTTCGGTAGCGACGCGGAGGAGATCACCATCGACGTCGGCAACAGGTCGATATCGCTCACACCGGCCGACGAGGTCGACTTCTCGCTCGACGTCATCGAACGCTCCTCGTTGCTGCACAGCAGTCGCAAGACGGTCGAGATCGAACTGAGCTGGAGTCCCTGACGGAGTGAGTACCAATGTCTGCCATCGATTCCGCGATCATCTTCGGCCTCAGCCTCGTCGTCGGAACAGTCGCGATACTGGCGGGCGCCCGATTCGTCCTCGATCGGGACGCCCGAATACCCAACGCCGCGTTCACCGCGCTCGTCGGCGCGGCCGTCTGGGCGATCACCAGCTACTTCGTCGGCTGGATCCCGCTGCTCGGCGCGCTCTTGATGCTCGTCGCCTGGGTCGCCGTGATCAACTGGCGCTACCCCGGCGGCTGGGGGACGGCGGCGGCTATCGGCGTCATCGCCTGGGTCGTCGCGGTCGCGCTCCTCTACGCGGCCTCGACGCTCGGCCTCGTCACGCCGGACGCGCTCGGCGTCCCGGGCGTCTAGCGGTGGCTGGCGGACCGCCAGCTGGCCGATCCGCGCCGGACGTCGGGAGCGGTCGGACGGCCCCGCTGACCGTGACAGGCGGGTATTCCCACGCGGGGAGAACGACGGCAATCGCTTTTTCGTCCCGCTCGAGTGTCTCGAGTAGGTTCCAATGTACGAGACGCTCCTCGTTCCCACCGACGGCGGCGAGCAGGCGACGGTCGCCGCCGCCCACGCGTTCGATATCGCGGCGACGCGATCGGCGACGGTCCACGTCCTCTCGGTCGTCGACGACCGCGCGTTTCTGGTGCTCGACGCCGACCGCATCGAGGCGGTCCGCGACGACCTGCGGGCCAACGCCCGCGACGCGATCGATTCGGTCGCGACGGACGCGGCGGGCCGCGGCCTCGAGGTGGCGACGGCCACCGAGACGGGCCACCCCGCCGAGTGTATCGTCGACTACGCCGCCGACCACGAGGTCGACCTGATCGTGATGGGAACGAGCGGTGACGAGTACGAGCGAAACGTCGTCGGTAGCGTCTCCCAGCGCGTCGTCCGCGAGGCGCCCGCGCCCGTCCTGACCGTCGGGCCGGACGTCGACGCCTGACCGGTCGCCGCGGCCGGCCCGATACGTCGGACAGTAATCACATAGATTGATATGTAACCCGTCGCTAGTACAGGAGAGATGCGTCGTTCGCTCGTGATCGGCCTCGCGTTGCTCGCGCTCGCCGTGTTCTTCGTCGGCGGGCCGTCGCTGTTCTTCTCGCCGTCGACCGACAACGTCGCGCCCGACGACCGGGAGATAACTCCGCGGATGACCAGCGTCGAGGACTCCGAGAGCCGGTTCTGGCGCTACCTCAGCCCGCAGGAACGGTTCCAGCAGCGGAGCCCGATCAACGTCATCGTCCGCGGCTCCGTCGACGACGTCGAGCGGGTGCTGACCGAGGCGAGCGACGGCGACTGGTCGGAGATCAACGAGTCCGAACTGGAGGCCGGCCCGGAAACGTACGCGCTCGACGGAGGCGGTAACGAGACGGTCGATGAAAACGAGACGGAAAACAACACGTCCGCCCCGAACGCGAGCGACGACCCCGCCACGAACGCCAGCGAGGAACCCGACGAATCGAACGAACTTGACGGCGGTCCAGCCCTCAACTGGGGGCAGGCCGACGGCGGGACTCGCTACGCCTACGTCGATCCCGGTCCGGACGAGAACGGCTACTGGACGACCGAGACGCGCCAGCTCGAGGACGGCGACTACTTCGGGCAGCGCTACCACATCCGGCTCTACGAGAGCCCCAACGAGGACGACCAGTGGGTGGCCATGCAGACCCACTCGGAGCACTTCGACTGGTTCACGCTCCGCCACCGGGTCCACGGCTCGCAGGACGCCCAGACGAAAGTCGAGAACGACTTCATGGCCCACCCGCGGATCGACGTCCAGGAGGACGTGCGACGGGTGTACCTCGACAACAGGAACTCCGCGGACGCCGACGGCTGGGCGACCGTCGTCGACCTCCGCAGTATGTTCGTCGTCCCCATCGTGCTCGGCCTCGGCGCCCGCAGACGGGTTCGCGCCGCCGCCGGCAGCGGCGAGACCACGGGAGAACGCCTGTCTCGGCGGACGCCCGAGGCCATCGACGACCACCTGACCGACGTCGACCGGCGCCGGATCGCGGCCGCCTACGACCGCCTCGAGATCGGTCACCTCGCGCTCGCCGTCACCGTCCTCGCGCTGTTCCTCGGCGTCCGGACCGCCGGGATCGCCCTCGAGCGACAGGTCGACACCCTCACGCCCCACCAGATCGCCGCCATCCTCTACCCGGTGATCGGGATCGGGATTCCGGCGGCGACGTATCTGGTCGCGGGCACGCTGACCCGACGGCTCGACGCCGCGCTCGTCGCCGCCGGCTCGCTGGCCGCGGCGATCTGGATCGACTACGGGATGCTCGGCGTGGACTCGCTGCCCGTCGAGGTCGTCCTCCAGCGGATGCTCGTCGTCGTCGCGCTCGGGCTGATCGCCGGCGGCGCGGCCAAGCGGGCGACGCGAGAGTCTCGGCTCAACGACATGCTGGTCGCCGGCGTCGCGATGTGGGTGCTAGTGCTGGCCGGAACCCTGCTCGGCTACATCTGAACGGTCAAATCGCGCTCTTTCGGCGCCGAAACGCCGCTCGATCGGGTAGTTGAACCACGCTCTCTCGGTGGCGAGGCCTTAAGGTCTTGCACCGTCGGTATCTATACGAGATGGAAAGCCCCACCCGCCAGCGAAACCGAGATCCGAAATCGACCGAGAAAACGAAGGAATCGAATCCCGAGCGGGTGTGTGACGAGTGTGACGGCGGCACGCTCATCAAAAGCGAGGATCAGGGCGAACTCGTCTGCGATCAATGTGGGCTGATCGTCGAGGGCACGAACATCGATCACGGACCCGAGTGGCGCGCGTTCAACCACTCCGAACGACAGAACAAGTCCCGCGTCGGCGCGCCGACGACCCAGACGATGCACGACAAGGGGCTGACGACCTCGATCGACTGGAAGAACCAGGACGCCTACGGCCGGTCGATCTCCTCGGACAAACGGAACCAGATGCGCCGCCTGCGCAAGTGGCAGGAACGGATCCGAACCAAGGACGCCGGCGAACGGAACCTCCAGTTCGCCCTCTCGGAAACCGACCGGATGGCGTCCTCGCTGGGGATCCCCCGATCCGTCCGCGAGGTCGCCTGCGTCATGTACCGACGGGCGCTCGACGAGGACCTCATCCGCGGCCGCTCGATCGAGGGCGTCGCCACGAGCACCCTCTACGCCGCCTGCCGGATGGAGGGCATCCCGCGCTCGCTCGAGGAAGTCGCCGCCGTCTCCCGGGTCGAGCGAAAGGAGATCGGGCGCACCTATCGCTACGTCGCCCAAGAACTCGGCCTCGAGATGGAGCCGGTCGATCCGAAGCAGTACGTGCCGCGGTTCTGTTCCGAACTCGATCTCTCCGAGGAGGTCGAGGTGAAGGCCAACGAGATCATCACCACGACGACCGAGAAGGGGCTCCTCTCGGGCAAGTCGCCGACCGGCTACGCCGCCGCCGCGATCTACGCGGCTTCGCTGCTCTGTAACGAGAAGAAGACCCAGCGGGAGGTCTCCGACGTCGCGCAGGTCACGGAAGTGACCATCCGGAACCGCTACCAGGAGCAGATCGAAGCGATGGGCATCCACGAGTAATCGATTGTTTGGGTCGCTTTCCGGCCCGCACGAGAAGGCGCGCGTTCATCTCGAAGAGTGGGTGGAGACGCCACTATCGGATTTTCGTTGCTCGAGAAGTGCGCCGGCCGGGAATTGAACCCGGGCCGCGAGCTTGGGAAGCTCGAGTCCTACCACTGGACCACCGGCGCACTGCACTCACTCCGTTCGTTTGCGCGCCGCAACTCGCAAATCCTCCGGATTTGCTCGCCACCGGCGCACCTCGCGCGCCGTGGATCGCAGTTCCGTCGGAACTGCTCACTACGAACGCACTGCGAACACCGACACGTAGCCGGCGGTTTCACTTGAACGTAGCGCTCTGTCTCGAGCCCCATCCGTTCCGACGCGTCGACGATCGGACGGTCGTCCACTTTTTGCCAGTGAGGGGAGGCTATTAGGACGGGCCAGCCGTACGGACAGCCAGACAGATGCTCGACCTTCGCTTCTCAGAGGACGAACTGGAACGGCGACGCGAACACATCACCGCATTCATCCGAGATCAGGTCGACGCCGCGGGTACCGGCGGCGCCGTACTGGGGCTGTCGGGGGGAATCGACAGCACGCTCGTCGCCTCCCTCGCCACCGAGGCGCTGGGCCCCGAGAACGTCTACGGGCTCGTCCTCCCGGCCCGCGTCAGCAGCGAGGGGAACATGAGCGACGCCGAACGAGTCGCGCAGGACCTCGAGATGAGCTACGACGTCATCGAGGTCGAGCCCATCGTCGACGCGCTGTTGTCGGCCTACCCCGAAGCGGAGGGTGACCACGTGGCCGTCGGGAACGCCCGCGCGCGTGTCCGGGGCGTCCTGAACTACCTCGTGGCCAACCACGAGAGTCGGATGGTCCTCGGGACGGGCAACCGCAGCGAGGCCGCGGTCGGCTACTTCACCAAGTACGGCGACGGCGCCGTCGACTGCCACCCGATCGGGAACCTCTACAAGGCGCAGGTCCGCCAGCTCGCCCGCCACGTGGGCGTGCCCGAGGACCTCGCCGCGAAGACGGCCACGGCGGGGCTGTGGGCCGACCAGACCGACGAGGACGAGATGGGCGTCAGCTACGAGACGCTCGACTCGATCCTCGCGACGCACGTCGACGGCCCGCTGTCGGTGGCCGCGACGGCTCGGCTGCTCGAGATCGACGAGGAAACGGTCGAGAAGGTCCGCGGGATGTACGAGGGCAGCGCGCACAAGCGTCAGGTGCCGCCGGCGCCGGAGCCGCTGGACTGATCGCAGCTATTCGGTCTGCGACCGCCACTCGTCCTCGAGGAGCCCGTACCAGTAGGTGTCCTGGTACTCGCCGTCGATGAACACCTCGTCGCGGTGGACGCCCTCCTCCGTGAACCCGACCGACTCGAGGAGTCGTCTCGAGGCCGCGTTGAACTCGAAGACGCGAGCCTCGATCTTGTGCAGGCCGAGCTGGTCGAACCCGTATCTGACGACGCGCTCGGTCGCGTCGGTGCCGTACCCGTGCCGGTGGTGCTCCGGTGCGATCCAGTAGCCGATCTCCGCGCGCTGGGGCTCCCACTCGATCGAGTTGAAGCCGATCGTTCCCACCGGCGTCGAATCGGCGACGATCAGGAGGTTCACCGAGTCGTCGTCACAGACGACGTTCTCGAAGAACTCCCGTTCCTGCGCGCGATTGATCGGTCTCGAGCCGCCGATCGCCCGCCAGACGCGCGGATCGTTGATCTCCCGCTGCAGGAACTCGAGGTCGTCCTCCTCGATCGGTCGGAGATCGACGCGATCGCCGGACAGAAACACTGCGTCTGGCATGGCCCTCCGTTTCGCTGGGGTGACAAAAAAGCTAGTTGTGGTGTGGTAGCAACCAACATCCGCTGCGCGTCACTCGAGGACGGCGTCGATGTCGTCGGCGTGGACCGCGACGAGGTCTCCGAACGCGTCCGCCTCGAGCCGTTCCTGCGTCGCCCGTTCCCGGTCGTCGCGAATCCGTCGTTTGAGGACGGTGAGGGCGTCGTCGGCGTTCTCGGCAATCTCTTCCGCGACCGCGCGCGGCTCGGCCTCGATTCGCGAGATCAGGCCCATCCGCAGCGCCGCCTCGGCGTCGACGGTTCGGCCGGAGAGTGCGAACTCGAGGGCGTCGCCCTCCCCCAGCACTCGGGGCAGGCGGACGGTGCCGCCCCAGGCGCCGAAGAGGCCGAACGTGACGCCGGGCTCGCCGTAGGTCGAGTCGGGCGTCCCCACGCGAACGTCGCAGGCCAGCGCGAGTTCGAGACCGCCGCCGCGCGCGGGGCCGTCGATCCCGGCCACGACGACGGCCGGCGAGTCCTCGATCGTTCGCGCGACGCGCTGGCCCAGCCGGGCGAATTCGATCGCCCGCTCGGAGTCGCCGTCGAGGTCGCCGACCGCCGCCAGATCCGCGCCCGCGCAGAACGCCGGGCCGGCGCCGCGGAGGTAGATTACGCTCTCCTCGGCGTCGTCGACCGCCGCCTCGAGGGCCTCGAGGCCCTCGACGGTGAGCGCGTTGCGCGCCTCGGGGCGGTCGATCGTGACGGTGCGAACGGATCGGTCGGCGTCGGTGGCGACGTCGATCATGTTCGCCAGTCGACCGGACGTTTCCAAAGGTCTTTGGCTCCGCCCTCGTAAGCGTCCGTCAATGGAAACGGCCGATAGCTGTCGGCGTGTCGCCGCCGAGGCCGTCGCGGACGTCGAACCACCCCAGTTGCACGACCTCATCGAAACGACGCTCGACGAGGCCTCGATGGTTCCCGGCGTACTCACCATCGAGAGCGCCGCAGCGATGGCTCCCGACCGAAGAAGCGTTCTCGAGTACGAGAGCGACGGGAATCGAGAGCGGGCAGCCGAGATCGACCGCGGCCCAGACTCCGGCGACCCCGAGACCGATACCGGCGGGATCGCCACCCAAGCGGCCGGGGTCCAACTCATCTACGAGGGGCTGCGCCTGACGCGCTCGCTCGCCCACGAGGAACCCTGGGCCGATCTCGAGGCGGAGCGAGGCGACCTCGAGAACGGCGAGCGGGGCGACCTCGAGATCCTCGCCGCCGACATCCTCGTCGCCCGGGGCTTCTACCTGCTCGCGCGCACCGACGCCGCCGGGAAGGCGGTCCGAACCGTCCAGGCGTTCGGCCGCGACCAGACCCGGCGCGACGCCATCGCCGACGACGAGTCCGCGACCGACGGGGACGCCGGCGTCGATCCCGCGTCCATCGACGCCAACCTCGAGCGGGACATCCTCGAACTCGCCGTCCGCACCGGCGCCGCCGCGAGCGGCGACTCCCCGCCGCCGCGGCTGCTGGCCACCGCCGACGCCATCGCCGACGCCGTCGGCCCCTCGTTCCCGCCGGCCGCCGAGTGTCTCGCCGACCTCGAGCCGTCGCTGTGGGACCGGGCCCTCGAGGACCACACGACCGATCGAGCGACGTCCGCGACGGATCCCTGAACCGAGCGGGCTATCGCTGGCCGCGCCACGCGGACCCACGCCCTGTGGCGGATCGAAAGTCATAAAGACGACTCGAGACAACGAGGAACTGCGCGCCTGGGTAGCTTAGCGGTAAAGCGCGTCCTTGGTAAGGACGAGAGCCCGGGTTCAAATCCCGGCCTAGGCTTTCTCAGAATTCACGCACTCAGCAACTGCGACGAGCGTCAAAAGCGCCGTCGCTTCGATCGAGGCGTAGTCGGCGTTCGTCGGTTCCGTGTCCCGGTTTGTCAGCAGTGGCGTGGCGGGGATTCAACCGTCGCGAAATCGTATCATGGTCCGGACGATCAAACGGCCAGTTCGAACTCGCTTTCAGTACCAGTTATGTCCTCTCACAGCACCGATACGGCCGACCTCGAGGCGACGTACGGAACCGACGAAACCGACACCCGGTCCAGATCGAGACGACTCCTGTCGAGCGTCACCACCCACGCCCGGAACGGACGCCTCCCGCTACTGGCCGGCGCCGGCCTGCTCGTCGGCGCAGTGCGGAACGCGGGACGCGACCGACGCCGCGCCGGCGTTCGCGCGTTCGTCGGCGGCGCGTTGCTCGGCGTCGGCCTCCGGCTGCGCCGCTCGAGCGGCGGGGCGACCATCGTGGAGCTACCCGACTCGTTCACGGAGACCGCCGAGTCGGACGAGGACGCCGCCACCGAGTCGATCGGAATCGGCGACGACGCGGGCGAGACCTCCGACGAGGCCGTGGCCCACCGCGAGCGATCCGACGTGCTCCACGAGTCCGAGACGAACCCCCGCGGCGTCTCGGGGGAGCCGGACGTCGAGACCGAGACCGCCCCCGACGAGGGGGCCGTGCGGTTCACCACGGACCAGACGGAGAACGCGTCGCCGAAGCCCCACCTCGAGGACGCGGACGAGGAAGATCCGCGGCGGCCCGATACCGACGACGAATCGACGCCCGACGACCACGTCGAGGTCGGCCTCTCCGAGGCCGCGATGGCCGACGAAGCCAGCGAGGCGACGGGACCCGATGCCGAGCAGGCGTACCCCTCGCTCGAGGGAACCGATCCCGAACCGATGTCGGAGGAGGCCCCGCCGCGGGGGAACGAGGGCGCCGTCTCGGACCCCGATTCCGACGACGAGGATCTCGAGGACGCCGACGGAGAGCCGCGCTGAGCCCGATTCGGCCGGACACCACCCGACGCGATACCGCCAGCCGACCGACGATCCGAGGAGAACCGGCGAACGCACCGGTCACGATGCAGGAACCACGGTTTAGTGGGTGACCGTTGGACGACCGGTATGGACGAGCTATCGACGGCGGAGTTCGAGTTCGACGCGGAGACGGTGATCGTCACGGGCGCGACCGGCGACGTCGGGTCGTGGGTCGTCGACCGACTGGCCGACCGGGGAGTCGACGTCGTCGGGGTCGACGTCGACCGGCCCGAGGGCGTCCGCGCGAACGCCACCTTTCGCGCCGTCGATCTGACCGAGGGGGTCGACACCTGGGAGACGATTCACGAGGTCGACCCCGACGCAGTCGTTCACTTCGCGGCGCTCTCGGATCCGCTCGAGAACCCGTCGACGCGGCTCTTCGAGAACAACGTCACGAGCGCGTACAACGTCCTGCAGGCGGCCGGCCGCGAGGGGATCGACGTCGTCTGGTCGTCCTCGCAGGCGACCTACGGCGCGCTGTTCGCCGAATCCGCGTGGACGCCCGACTACCTGCCGATCGACGAGGCCCACGAGCGCAGGCCAGAGGACGCCTACGGGCTCTCGAAGGTCTGCGGCGAGGAAATCGCGAAGGCGATCGCCCGCCGGTACGGAATCTCGATCGCGACGATCCGACCGGCGACGATCTTCTCGCCGACGAAGGAGCGAGCGCGCCCGCCCGAGGACGGCTCCGATCTCGCGAGCGAGGAACCGAGCGGGAACTTCGCGTCCTCCGTCGACGTCCGCGACGTCGCCCGGATGGTCGAAGCGGCGCTGGCGGCCGACCTCGAGGGCCACGAGGCGTTCCTCTGCGTCGCCGACGAGAACTACCTCGGGCGGCCGACCGCGGAGATCGTCGAGGCGGTCTGTGGCGACCTGCCCGAGGACTCCTCGCTCGAGGGGAAAGAGTCGGCGCTGTCGAACGCGAAGGCCGCCGAGCTGCTCGGCTGGACGCCCGAGTACACGGTCCACGAGCGGGAGGGGGACGTGTCGGCACCGACCTGGCTGTGAGTCGGCCGACTCAGGGGACGCGACGGAGCGACGACGACTGCGGCCGCCACCGCGACGACCCGTCCTCGTCGCGCGCGATCAGCGTGACCCGCGGCTCGTCGCCCTCGTGGTGTTCGGCGTAGTACAGGATTACCAGATCGGAACACGCCGACAGGAGTTCGTTCGGCTCGAATCGAAACCGGTCCCCCGGACCGGACTCCCCCGCCGGCGACGCGAGGTAGTGTTCGTAACAGAGGATTCCGCCGGGAGCGAGCGCGTCGGTCAGGGCTGACAGACGACCGCGCGCGTCGAAGAAGCGCACCGTCACGAGGTCGTAGACCGCCGTCGGGAAGCAGTAGCTGTCGACGTCGGCCAGGATCCAGTCGACGGAGACCGATCGCTCGTTCGCCCGCTCGCGGGCCTGCGCTTGCGAAAGCTTCGTCATCGAAATGTCGACGGCGTCGACGGTCCAGCCGCACTCGGCGAGGGCGACGGCGTTCCGGCCGGTGCCGGTGGCGACGTCGAGTGCGCGCCCCGGCGAGCGTTCGTCGACGACCGCGCGAACGGCCGGGGAGGGGCCATCGTCCGCCTCGAGGGCCGGTTCTCGTCGCGAGTCCGCGTCGGGTCGGGAGCCGCCGTTTTCAGATCCGGTCACCGGATCGTACTCGCGGGACGCAGTCACTTAGTCCTCGAGTCGATCGTCTCCCTCGAGCACGTGACCACCGATCCCGGAGAGCAGCTACGTAACGTACAGCGAGTAGGCGATCACGAGGAAGCCGACGAGCATGAGGAGGCTCTCGAGCAGGATCCCGGTCATCAGCGGGACCTCGAGCAGTTCGTAGAGGAGGCCGGCCAAGACCAGTCCGAGGGTGACGAGACCGAATCCGGCGGCGAGAAATCCCAGTGCGCGCTGGCGAGTGCGCCGGTAGGCTTTGAACGCGAGGAACGTGATGAGACTGCCCACGAGCAGGATGAGCGTCTTGACGACGGCGAGCGTGATGGCGGTCGACGTTCCCGCGTCGTGGAAAGTCATGGACTTCGTACGTCGAAATTACGAACGGGACCCAAGTAGCTTGCGTTTACGACGAATTCGGCCACCTCAGCCAGCGGCGAATCGGCCGCGCGGGCCGTTCGAGGGGTACCGACGGAACGCCGACAGCGGGTCGCCACCGCTTCCGACCGGCCCTTTTTCTTCGGCGGCGCCGAACCGACGGCCATGTCACGACTGGTCGAACTCGAGGAGCAGGGGCCGCGGAAACTGGATCCGTCGGATATCGACGACGAAAAGGGCGACGTCGCGGTTTGTCAGTGCGGTCTCTCAGAGTCCTTCCCGTTCTGCGACGGGAGCCATCGGCGAACGCGAGACGAGGACGAAGGGACGACCTACGTCTACGAGGACGGCGAGCGCCAGGAAGTCGAACGCGTCGTGACCGACGCGGACGACGAGGAGTAACGGCGGCGCGTCTCCGGTTCTCGATCGACCTTCCCAGCGGCCAGCGTCAAGCGTCAGAGCGACCGCGCGGAGTTACAAACCACCAGCAGGCTGCTGGCGGCCATCGCGACGGCGGCGAACAGGGGGTTGAGAAGGCCCGCGACGGCCAGCGGAATCGCCACCGCGTTGTAACAGAACGCCCAGCCGAGGTTCTGGCGGACCCGCCGGTGGGTGCTCGAGGCGATGTCGAACGTCTCGGCGACGGCCGCGAGGTCGTCGCCGACGATCACCGCGTCGGCCGCGTCGGTCGCGAGTTTCGTCCCGCCGCCCATCGCGATGCCGACGTCGGCGGCGGCCAGCGCGGGGGCGTCGTTGCTCCCGTCGCCGACCATCGCGACCGTCCCGCGGGCCCGAAGGCGGTCGACGGTCTCGGCCTTCGCCGCCGGCGGGACGCCCGCGAACACCTCGTCGACGCCATCGAGCGCGCGGAACCGCTCGGCGGCCGGCCCCTCGTCGCCGGTGAGGACGACGACCTCGCGACCGTCCGAGAGCGTCTCGAGCGCCGCCGCCAGGTCCTCGCGGGGCGAATCGCCGACGGCGACGACGCCGCGAGTCCGGCCGTCCCAGCCGACGGCGACCGGAACTCGCCCCGCCTCGCGGGCGTCCTCGATCGGGGACTCGAGCGCCCCGGGGACCGACAGCCCGCGCTCGCGGAGGGCGTCGGGGTGGCCGACGACGACGCGCTCGCCGTCGACGACGCCGCTGACGCCGCGGTCGAACCGCTCGAAGGACTCGACGGCGCCGGGACAGCCGGCGCCGTTCGCGGCGTCTGCGTCCCGAATTTCGTCGGGATCGCTCGGAGCACCGGAGGCGTCCGCGACCGCACCCTCGGGCGCCGCGTCCGCGACGGCGGCGGCGATCGGATGCGCCGAGAGCGCCTCGACCGCGCCGGCGCGGCGGAGCAGTTCGTCGGGATCGGTGTCGTCGGCCGCGTGAACGGCCTCGACGGCCATCGTCCCGGTCGTCATGGTCCCCGTCTTGTCGAGGACGACGACGTCGACGTCCGGGGCGTCCTCGAAGATGGTCGCCGCGGCGACCACGATCCCACGCTCGGCGGCCGCCTGAACGCCGGCGGCGATCGCCAGCGGCGTCGCCAGCCCGAGCGCGCAGGGACAGGAGACGATGACGACCGTGAGCCCGAGCAGCAGGGCCGCGGACGGACTCGAGCCGGTCGCGAGCGCGACGGCGGTCGCTCCGACAGCGAGGGCGGCGACCAGCGGGACGAAGACGGTCGCGAGCTTGTCCGCGAGGCGCTGGACGCCCGGGCGGGCGCTCTGGATCGACCAGAGCAGCGAAACGAGCCGATCGAGGGTGCTCTCGGCCTCGTCGCCGACCGCGAGGACGAGCGGCGCGTCGGTGACGACGGTGCCGCCGCGGACCGCGTCGCCGACCGCCTTCCCGACCGGCAGCGATTCGCCGGTGACCAGCGACTCGTCGACGGCGGCCGACCCCTCGACGACCTCGCCGTCGAGGGGGATCCGCTCGCCGGGCCGGACGAGGAGCCGATCGCCGGGCTCGACGGCCTCGAGGGGCACCGTCTCGCCGCTCTCGAGGCGGGCCTCGTCGACCTGTCGTTCGGTCAGCTCCGAGAGCAACCCCGTCGCGCGGCGTTTGACGAGTTTCTCGTAGTGGGTCCCCGCGGTGACGACGAGGACGATGGCGACGGTGACGTCGAAGTAGAGGTGGTGCTCCCCGAGGAGTATCGCGAGCGTGCTGTAGCCGTACGATCCCAGCGCGGCGGTCGCGACGAGCAGGTCCATGTTCGGCCGACGCGCCCGGAGACTGACGACGGCCCCCCGGAGGATCGAGGAGCCGGTGTAAAAGAGGATGAACGACGTGAACAGCCAGATGTTCGCCGCGAGGAAGGCGCTCTCGTAACCGCTGAACGCCGCGACCGGTTCGAAGCCGAAGTAGGTCGGGTAGAGAAACAGGATGTACCACACCATGACCATCATCCCGAAGAAGCCCCCGAGCAGGAGCGCGGCGACGCCGTCGTCCGCCTCGCCGCCGTCGCCGGCCGACCGATCGAACGCGGTGTAGCCGTGCCCCGAGACGATCTCGGGGAGGTCCGCGGCCGCGAGCCGGTCGGGATCGTAGACGAGCCGGATCGTGTCCGTCGCGTAGCTGGCCGTCGCGCCCAGCACGCCGCCCTCGCGCTCGGCTGTCGTCTCGAGGAACGCCTCGCAGGTCGAGCAGTGCATGCCCTCGACCGCGAGGAAGGCGTCCTCGCCGTCGAGGTCGTCGAGGTCGCGGCCGTCAGCCGCGCCGGAGCCGTCCAGTCGCGATCGGACCGCCGACTCGTCGGGCGCGTCGTCGGTCCGCTCGAGCGTCCGCGAGACCTCGAGACAGCCGCGACAGCAGTAGCTGCCGTCCACGTCTGGATCGGTGATCGGCTCCGGCGGCGTCGGGAGGTCGCAGAGATCGCAGGCGTCGGAGCCGGACGCGGCCGTCGACGGCGGTTCGGGCGGTCGCACAGACGGTTGCGTGTTTTCAGTCATCGTCAGGAGAGGGGAACGAACGGGAGCGGCAGGTGGGGGAGCTGAATCCCGTACAGCAGCAGTCCGTGCGAGAGCGGGACGGAGCCGAGGACGACGAACGCGACGCCCAGCCCGCGGTGGAGTCGGACGCGCGTCGTGGCCTCGAGACTGGTCAGCACCGTTCCGTAGGCGAACAACGTGGGAATCGTCCCGAGGCCGAGGACGGCCAGCGAGAGCGCCCCCCGCGTCGGCGATCCGACGGCGAACGCGTAGAGGTAGGCCGGGTAGATGATCGGACACGGCATGAATCCGTGGACCGCACCGAGGGCCGCGATCCCCGGCGAGGTCGCGAGTCGATCGATCCGACTCGAGAGCGCGCCCGACAGGCGCCGGAACAGCGCTCCGACGACGGGGAGGTCGTGGCCGGGGACGGCCGTCCGCCCGCGAACGTAGTAGAGCCCGCTCGCGACGATGGCGATCCCCACGAGGATGCCCGTCGCGCCCCTGACGGGGTCGCCGACCGCGGCGATGGCCTCGCTCGAGGCGACCGTCGCGGCGCCGAGGAGCCCGAAGAAGCCGCCGAGTACCGCGTAGCTGGCCGTCCGACCGAGGTTGAACAGCGCGTGCTGACGCACCTCGTAGGCCGTAAGCGTATCGTCGCGGCGCTTGTCGCTGGCGGCGCCGATCCGATCGGCGTAGGTCGTCACCAGCGGCCCGCACATTCCCAGACAGTGGGCGCCGGCGAGCAGTCCGACGACGAAGAGGACGAGCAAGTCCGCGTGCTCGAATCCGATCCCCGGGCCGGCCGCACTCGCGAGCGTCGCGTCAGCGACGAGCCGATCGAGTCCGGGAAAAGCGATGACGGCGAACGGGGACGATGCGAGTGCCATAGCGGTCATCGGAGCGGCGGTCGTCAACGGGCTGTTCCGTTCCCGGAGTGGTCGCCGTGTGCACCCTCGGCCGGCGACATCGCGAGGTACAGCGAGCCGATGATCAGCGCGACGTTGACCGCGCTGACGAGGCCGGCGACCCCCGAGTTAGTGACTCCGTAGACGATGACCGGAACGACCGCGAGCAGTCCGACGGCCGCCGCGTACCGCGGCGTGACAGTCTCGAGCGCCATAACCGTCTCTCGGGCGGTCAACGAGTTAATACCTCGAGAAGTTCCCATCGGTCGGGAATTACGATCGGTCGTAAGTCCTCCCCCTTCCCTATCCACCCGTATGGGTTCGGCAACAGAACGACGGACGACCGATCAGGCCGGCGAAACCGCGTCCGGGGAGACCGGTCCGGTTCGCACGATCGGTCACGACGAGTACGATCCGATCGGGACGCTGATCCTGATCGCGATCTACTTCGTGATACTGGTACTGCTGTGGCTGTTCATGTACTTCGTCGAGTTCCTCGGCAACGGGCCGACCGTGGTCGGGGCGCTCGTGACGGTGGTGGGACTGGCGTGAACATCCACACCTACGAGAAGATCTGGCTGGGCGCGGCGATGGCGTTGATCGTCGGCTTCATCGCGACGATCACGTACGGCGCGGTCGGTCCCGGCATCGCGATGGTCGACGACGACGGCGGGTCGATCGACCCCGGCGAGATCAGCGACCACGAGCGGTTCGGTGACACGGGCGTCGAACACGTCGGCGGCAACGAGTACGAGGTCACCGTCGTCGCGCAGGCGTGGTCGTACTCGCCGAGCGAGATCGAGGTGCCGGCCGGCAGCGAGGTGACGTTCTACGTCACGAGCCGAGACGTCACTCACAGCTTCTCCGTGGTCGGGACGAACGTCAACACGATGGTCGTCCCCGGCCAAATCTCGGAGATGACCGTCGAGTTCGACGAACCCGGCGAGTACGGCATTCTCTGCAACGAGTACTGCGGAGAGGGTCACCACACGATGGAAGGAAAGCTAACCGTCGTCCCGGAAGACGAGTTCGACCTGACCGAACTCTCCGTCGAGGCCCCCGACGAGGTCGAGGCGGGCAACGAGACGACGATCAACGCGACCGTCCAGAACGGCATGCAGACCGACCTCGAGACGACGGTCGCCCTCGAGATCGGCGACCAGCAGTACGAGGAAGCCGTCACGGTCGCCGGAGACAGTAGCGAAACCGTCGAATTTTCGGTCGACACCGCCGAACTGGGCGCGGGAGACCACGACTGGACGGTGACCGCCGACGGCTACGAGGAGAGCGGCACGCTCTCGGTCGTCGACGCGGCGGGTGGCGGCGACGGGAGCGACGGCGGTGGCGACGGCGGCACTGGCAACAGCTCCGCGGAGGGAGGTGCTGGCGATGCGTAACGCCTACATCGACCAGTTCCCGGCCGAAGCCCGGTTGATCAAGGCGGCGTTCTGGAGCTCCTTCATCGCGCTGGCGATCGGCGGCGTGCTCGGACTCGTGCAGGCGCTCCACCGGACGGACGTGCTCCGGTTCATCAGTTCGGCGGACTACTACACCGTGTTGACCGCCCACGGCGTGTTGCTGGCGATCACGTTCACGATCTTCTTCCTCGTGGGGATCTTCACCTGGGCGGTGACGACCAGCCTCGAGCGCGGGGTCGTGGATATCCGCTTCACCTGGTCGTGGTACGCGTTGATGGTGGTCGGCGCGGTGATGGCCGCGATCACGATCTTCGCCGGGTTCATCGAGTCGCCGCCGGAAATACTCGGGTCGGTGCTGAGCGCCGACGTGCTCTTCACGTTCTACGCGCCCCTCGAGGCCCACCCCTTCTTCTATCTGGGGCTGGCGCTGTTCGTCGTCGGCACCTGGATCGCCGGCGTCGACTGGTTCCGGACGTGGTGGGCCTGGCGGGACGAGAACCCCGACGAGCGGATCCCGCTCCCGGCGTTCATGGTGTTGACGACGACGCTGTTCTGGTACATCTGTACGCTCGGCGTGGCGCTGTCGATCATCGTCTTCCTGCTGCCGTGGTCGCTCGGGATCGTCGACTCCGTCAATCCGCTGCTGACCCGGACGCTGTTCTGGTACTTCGGCCACGCAGTCGTCTACTTCTGGCTGATGCCGACGTACATCATGTGGTACGTCATGCTGCCGAAGTTCTCCGGCGGGAAGCTGTTCAGCGACCCGCTCGCACGGGTCGTCTTCGTGCTGTTCCTGCTGCTCTCGACGCCGCTGGGGATCCACCACCAGTATCTGGATCCCGGCATCGCGGAGGGGTACAAGTTCATCGCGATGACGAACACGATGTTCCTGCTGTTGCCCAGTCTGCTCACCGCCTTCACCGTCGTCGCCAGCATGGAACACGGCGCGCGCCAGCGCGGCGGGACGGGACGTCTGGGCTGGCTCACGGCGCTCCCCTGGCGCGATCCGGTGTTCACGGGGATGGCGCTCTCGGGGCTCATGTTCGCCGCGGCCGGCTTCTCCGGCATGATCAACGCGGGGATGAACATCAACTACCTCGTCCACAACACGTGGTGGATCGTCGGCCACTTCCACCTGACCGTCGGCACCGCCGTCGCGCTGACGTTCATGGCGGTCGCCTACTGGTTCATCCCGCAGGTGACCGGCAAGGAGCTGTGGAGTCGTTCGGTCGGACTGGCACAGGTCCTGCTGTGGTTCGTCGGCATGACGTTCATGTCGAACGCGATGCACCGCTCCGGGCTGTTCGGCATGCCCCGCCGGACCGCCGAACCCCAGTACAACGGCTTCGAGTTCGAGCCCGTGGCCGGGACCGTCGCCGAGATCAACGCGCAGGTCGCCCTCGGCGCCGTGTTGCTGACCGTCTCGCTGGCCCTGTTCCTGCTGAACATGGTCGTGACGTCGTTCAACGGCACCAGCGACGCGATTCCGGACAACACCTACGCCGGGGCGCTCTCGGGTCCCGAGGACTCGCCGGCCATCCTCGACAACCTCAAACTCTGGACCACCATCGCCGTCGTTCTCGTGGTCTTCGCGTACACGCTCCCGCTGGCGAGCATCGTCGACTCCGGCGGCCTCTTCGGGCCCGGCATCGACGGCTTCCGGCTCACCATCGCCCCCGACGCGGGGCTCCTCGAGTCCCTCGGAGAGGTGGTCCGGTAGATGCGGATCTCCAAGACCTCGCTGGTCATCGTCGGCGCGCTGCTCGTCCCCGTCGTCGTCGAACTCCGGACGGCGCTCTCGTGGTTCGGGGTCGAACTGTCGATCCTCGAGTCGGTCGCGCTGGCCGCGGTGTTCGTGCTCGCGATCGTCGTCTGGGCGGTGTGGCCGCCCGACGGTGACGCCGAGACGGAGCCGTCAGGTCTCGACTGATCCGCCCCGTCGGAACCGACAACAGCGGCCGCTCACCACGTCTCGATCCGTCCCTCTCGGACGTCCTCCGCACAGCCCTCGCAGTCGGGATGGCCGTCTTCGTAGCAGGCCGGTTGGAACTGCTCGTCGAGCATCGCCGCCCGCCGTTCGGCGTAGCGGCGACAGACGATCTTCGCCCGTCCCTCTTCGTCGGAGGGGAGGCTGCGGGCGTTTCTCGCCACTTCGTAGGCCTCGCGGGCTTCCTCGAGTTGCTCGTTCGTCGAGCCGCGAACCTGTTCGTACTGCTCGCCAGCCTCCCGGAGCTTCGAGCGCAGGAACCGCTCGAGCCGACGACGATCCGCCATTGCCGGCTCGTAGGATCGCGTCCCACATAGGCCCGTCGCTGCGCCACACCCGTTCGGAGAGCGGACGCGACGGACGAGAACGGGTGAACGCCAAGCTGTCCGGGACCACAATCGTTTAGATGACGGCCACACCCACGATGGACGATGGAAGAGCTATCGGATGTCCAGCAGGCGATCGCGACGTCGTCGACGCCCGCCGGGGAGTTCGAACGGCTGTCGCGACGCCGACAGCGGGAGGTGTTCTTTCTCCTTCCGGAGACGGTCCAGCAGTCGCTGGTCGAGGACATGGATCGCGAGCAGTTACGGGGATTCGTCGGGCGGCTCGATCCCGACGAAGTCGCGGACGTACTCGGACTGGCGGACGAAGAGACGCGGACGGCGGTGCTCCGGCAACTCGACGAAGACCGTCGAGAGCGAGCCGAGTATCTGCTCGGGTTCAGTTCCGAGAGCGCCGCCGGTCTCATGCACCTCGACTACGTGACCCTCGAGATCGACCAGGGTCTCGAGGCCGTCGCCCAGCGAGTCCAGCGCCACGAGTCTCGAACCGGCCGGATCCCGACCATCTTCGTCACCGAGGGCGGCGAACTCGTCGGGGAACTCCCCGGACAGGTTCTGGCGATGAGCGACGACGGACCGGTGGAGCTCCGCGATCACGTCTCCGACACAGCGGCGGTCGCGTACGACGCGCCCGACGAGGAGGTTATCGACGTCTTCCGGGAACACCCCGAGAGTTCGGTAGCCGTACTGGACGACGACGGCACCGTCATGGGCGTCATCTACGCCCAGGACCTCCTCCGCGTCGTCGAGGAGGAGGCGACCGAGACGCTCTACGAGTTCACGGGCGTCCAGGAGGAGGAGAGCATCCTCGACGGCCCGCTCTCGAAGGTCCGTTACCGGTACAAGTGGCTGATCATCAACCTCGGGACGGCGTTTCTGGCGGCCGGTGCGGTCGGCTTCTTCGAGGATACGATCGCCGCGTTCACGCTGCTCGCCGTGTACATGCCGGTGGTCGCCGGGATGGGCGGGAACGCCGGCACACAGTCGATGGCCGTCACCGTCCGCGGCATCGCCCTCGAGCAGATCTCGCTGTCGACCGGGAGTCGCGCGGTCGTCAACGAGATCATCGCCGGCGCCGTTAACGGCCTCATCACGGGCGTCCTCGTCGCGGTCATCGCGTCGGTGTTCAACCAGAGTCCGCTGCTCGGCCTCGTTCTCGGCGTCTCCATGGTGTTGAACCTCGTCATCGCCGGCTTCTTCGGGACCATCATCCCGCTGCTCCTCGAGGAGATCGGCAAGGACCCGGCGACGTCCGCGACGATCTTCATCACGACGATGACGGACGTGCTGGGCTTTTTCATCTTCCTCGGGCTGGCACAGTCCGTCCTCTGAGGGGCGGTCCCACCGCCGCTCGCAACTTCGGTACTCGCGGCTTCGGTGCTCGCGGCTTCGGTGCTCGCGGCGCTCGGCGCTCGCGGCACCCACCCCGATTCGCCGTGCGGCGCCGTGACGGCGTCGCGGCGTGATCGTTCCCCACCACCCGGCGATCGACTCCATCACGTCGCCGCCACGCGATCCGATCC
This sequence comes from Haloterrigena alkaliphila, assembly GCF_017352155.2. Taxonomy (NCBI): domain Archaea; kingdom Methanobacteriati; phylum Methanobacteriota; class Halobacteria; order Halobacteriales; family Natrialbaceae; genus Haloterrigena; species Haloterrigena alkaliphila. The sequence goes on along the minus strand of NZ_CP071462.1, from coordinate 1,830,828 downwards.
GGCGGCGTTCACTTTCGCCCCGGTGCCGGTACTTTAAATACTATCGGGCGCGAAACGAGGTATGCCTCCCAGTGAAACCAAAGAGGAGGCGTGACACAATGAGCGACGTACGACAGCACGCGGACGACATACACGACCAGTTTTCGGACCACATCGACGTCTCCGTCGACGACGTCGAGGAGCGCCTGACCACGCTCGTCGACGAGTACAAGGTACCCATCGACGAGGCACGCCGGAGCGTCACCAACCACTACCTCGAGGAGGCCGGCCTCGAGCGCGAGGACATCTCGCGGGGCGGCAGCGAGGCCGCGAACGTCGAGGACGTGGACGAACCCGAGCAGTGGATCGACCTCACCGCGAAGGTCATCGAGCTCTGGGACCCCCGGAGCGACTCCGTCGCGCAGGTCGGCCTGCTGGGCGACCCGACGGGCACGATCAAGTTCACCAAGTGGGCCAAATCGGACCTCCCCGCACTCCAGGAGGGCGCGGTCTACGAACTCCGGAACGTCGTCACCGACGAGTACCAGGGCCGGTACTCGGTCAAACTCAACTCGACGACCGTCATCGAGGAACTCGACGAGGACCTCGAGGTCGGCGACGACACCAGCGAGATCGAGGGCGCGCTCGTGGACATGCAAAGCGGGAGCGGCCTCATCAAGCGCTGCCCGGAGGACGACTGCACGCGCGTCCTCCAGAACGGCCGCTGTAACGAACACGGCGAGGTCGAGGGCGAGTTCGACCTCCGGATCAAGGCCGTCGTCGACGACGGCATCGACGCCCACGAGGTCATCTTCGACAAGGAGGCCACCGAGGAGCTGACCGGGCTCAGCCTCGAAGAGGCCAAGGAGATGGCGATGGACGCCCTCGACACGACCATCGTCGCCGACGAGATCCACGAGGACATCGTCGGGACCTACTACCGGATCGAGGGGCCGACCTTCGGCCGCTACGTGCTGGCCGACGACGTCGAAGAACTCGACGGGCCGGTGGATGCCGAACAGCTGCTGATCAAAGCGAGGTCGATGTGATATGAGCCAGGCAGAACTCACCCGCGAAGTCGCCCGCCGCGTCTTCGCCTCCGAATTCAACGACTCGACGTACACCTTCAAAGAGAGCGACGACGAGCGCGCGCCCAACTACGCGCTGCTCCCGACCGGCGACCGCGCCAACCGCGTGTTCATCGTCGGTACCCTGACCGAGACCGAAGACGTCGGCGAGGACAGCGAGTACTGGCGCGGCCGGGTCGTCGACCCGACCGGGACGTTCTTCGTCTACGCCGGCCAGTACCAGCCCGAGGCCGCCGCGGCCCTGCGGGACACGGAGCCGCCGGCGTACGTCTCCATCGTCGGCAAACCCCGGACCTACGAGACCGACGACGGGACCGTCAACGTCTCCGTCCGGCCCGAGTCCATCGCGGTCGTCGACGACGCCACCCGCGACCGCTGGGTCGTCGAGACCGCCGAGCGAACCCTCGACCGGATCGAGGCCTTCGAGGAGTGGGAAGCCGAGCAGGAGGCCCCCGAGAGCGGCTCGACGGCGCCCACCAACGAGTACGCCCAGATGGCCCGCGAGCAGTACGACTCGCCGGTCGTCAACTACCGCAATAACGTCATTCAGGCCCTGGAGCAGCTCGAGGACGCCGAAGGCGAGACCGACGACGCCGAAGCCTCGGCCTGAGACGATCGATCGTACTCGGTTCGTTTTTTCGACCGCTCGAGACGACTGGCGAGTGCGAGAGCGGATGCTGTGCCAGCACAGGCGTTACCGGACGGCAGTGCGTACGTATTTTCGATGAACGACACGGACGACGCGCCAGAGCGCAGCGGCGACCGCGCCCGACTCGTCGGACTCAACCACGTCGCCCTCGAGGTCGGCGACGTCGACGAGGCCCTCGAGTACTACGAGTCGTTGTTCGAATTCGACCTCCGGAGCCGGAGCGAGACGAACGCGTTCCTCGATATGGGCGACCAGTTCATCGCGCTCGCGGAGACCGACGCGGCTGGTGAGGAAATCGACGACGCTCGGCACTTCGGACTTGTCGTCGACGACGCGGACCGCGTCGCCGAGCGACTCGAGGACCTCGAGATCGACCGTCTCGACGTACCGGGACTCGAGTTCCGCGATCCGTGGGGTAATCGGTTCCAGATCGTCGACTACGAGGAGATCCAGTTCGCGAAGGCGGATCACGTCCTCGAGGGGATGGGCTTCGGCGGGCTCGAGAAGACCGACGGTGCGCTCGAGGAACTCGCGGAGAAGGGGCTGGCGTCCGATTCCGAGTGATCGCGGCGTCGGGTTCAGCCTCGTTCAGTCCTCGAGCATCGATCCGGTCGCGTCGAACTCGTCGTCGGTGACCTCGTGGCCCGTTTCCGGATATCTCCGCTCGTCGACCGCGGCGTCCGCGCGCTCGAAAACGCGGCCCGTGGCCGCGACGCGCTCGGGGTCGACGTGGGGATCGTCAGCGCCGTAGCCGAGGAGGACCGGCGTCTCCGCGAGCGAGCCGTCGATGACGGTCGATTCGAGTTCGTGGTCCGTTCCGGGAAACGTGCTCGAGAGGACGGCGAGCCCGCCGTAGCGGTCCGGATTGCGTCGTTCGAACTCCGCGACGACGCAGGCGCCCTGCGAGAAGCCGGCGAGGACGGTTCGCTCCGCAGGGATGCCGATCTCGGCCGCCGACTCGAGCGCGGCGGCCACGCAGTCGACGCTCGAAGAGAGCCACGGCTCGTTCTCGGATCGGGATGCACTCGCCCGGCGGGGATACCAGCGGCTCCGTTCGGCCTGCGGGGCGAAGACGGCGAGTCCGTGGCGATACACCGGTTCGAAGAGGTTGACGACGCCCTGGACCGTCGCGCCGAGGCCGTGACAGAGTACGAGCGCGGCCTCGGCGCCGAGCGCCGGCGCACCGGCCGTGAGCAGCGGCTGCCCGGCGTGGGGACCCGAAACCGACTCCATCGGGCGTCCCGAGTCGGTTCTCGTCATCGGTCGGCGTCGACAGTCGCGTCGTCGGTAGTCGAGTCGTCGGTAGTCGCGTCTTTGGTGTCGCCATCGGAACGCTTCGAGCCCGTCGGAACCGTCAGCGCCGGCAGTTGGCTCTCGATCAGGTCCCGGTCCCGTTCGAACCAGTCGGGGAGGTGGAGCGACTCGCCGGGGCCGCCCGTTGGGCCGCTGGCGGCGACGCTGTCAGTCTCGGTCGCGAGTTCGAAGAGGACGCCGCCCGGTTCGCGGACGTACAGCGAGTGGAAGAAGTGCCGATCCTTCACTCGCGAGACGTCGTGACCGCGCTCGTCGAACAGGTCGCGCCACCTGTGGAGGTCGTCCTCGCGCTCGACGCGGACCGCGACGTGATGCAGGGTGCCGGGGCCTTCGCGACCGAACGGGGCGTCCCGGTCGAGGACGTCGACGACGGTGGCGCGGTCCCCCGCGGCCCGGTACCGGATCCGGTCGTCGCGTTCCGCCTCGTACTCGAACCCCAGCGTCTCGAGCATTCCAGCGGTCGCGTAGGGGTTGCCCGACAGCGTCGCAACGCCGTGGAGCGCGCGGATCGCCGCGTCGTCGGGAATCGGCCCCTCGGTCCAGGGCTCGGTGCCGGTCGAGGCGGTCGACACCGGCGCGTCGGATGGGACAGCAACGAGTTCCAGTCGCGTCCCAACGGGGTCCTCGAACCGCAGGAGGCGCTCGTCGAAGCGCTCGAGCGGCCCCTCGATGGCGATTCCGTGATCGGTGAGTCGGTCTCGCCAGAACTCGAGGCACCCCTCGGGGACGGCGAACGCGACCGCGGCGACCTGCGGTTTGCCGACCCGACCCGGTTCGGCGTGGGGGTCGGGAAAGTGGGTCAGCACCGTTCCCGGGGTGCCGGCCGCGTCGCCGAAGTAGAGGTGGTGCTGCAGGATATCCTCGAAGTTCACCGTCTGCGCGACGAGTCGGAGACCGAGCACGCCCGCGTAGAAATCGATCGCCTCCTGTGGGTCCCCGACCAGTCCCGTGACGTGGTGGAGGCCCGGCGTGTCGGTGAGCATGGGCGGTATTGGGCCTCGAGGCGGATATACTGTCTCCCGTCATCCCTTGGACGTTCGCTGCCGGCCTTGGCTGATCGCTGCCGCCCGGACGCAGCTACTGGACCCTCGTCTGACGAACCGTTAAGTATCACGAACGACGAATGAGGGGCAATGGGCAACAAGAACAAGACGATCTCGTTTCGCGTGAACGAGGACGCGTTCGACGCGCTCCAGGATATCGCCGAAGAACGCGACATCTCGTTGTCCGCCGTCTTCCGGGACTACGTCGACCAGCTCGTCGAACACGACGGACAGGTCCAGGTCGTCCCCGAGGAGGAACTCGAGGCGATGGGGAGCGGCGACGACGGAGAGCAGACGTTCCCGCCGACCGTCGAGGTCCCCAAGAGCTTCATTCGCGAACACGAGCGCCTCGAACTCGAGGCCGACCACCTCCGGGAGCAACTCGACGAGTACAAGGGCTACGTCAACGACCTGCAGGACCGACTCGAGGACGAGGAGGACGAGGTCCTGCTGCTCGACGATCTGGACGAGGAGGACGAATCGTACCAGTTGCGATAATAGGCGGAACGATGGCACTACAGCGATCCGATCCAGTGCGGTGGCGCGCGCTGTCGGCGCGCTCTCGCAGTACTCGAGCGCGCCGACGGTGTTGCGCGAGGGATGAGTGAGCGAGCGAATCGGCTGGGGAGGGTGTGGAAATCCCTGTTGCCAGCGGCAGCAGAACTCGGTTCCCTTACCGGTCACTCAAACGCTCGTTCGTCAGCCCGGCTACTGACGGGCAGCCTCAATGCGTAAACAGCCGTTTATCGAGCCAGATTCTGCTTCGCCTGTCGGATCTCGTCGTACTTCTCGTCCTGACCATCGACTCGAGCCAGCCCCTCGGCCGCCTCGAGCGTCCGGACGGCGTTGTCCAGAAACGAGAGGACGTCGCCGGAGTAGGCGTAGACCATGTAGTCGTCGGTCATCACGTCGACGATGGCGTCCGGCCCCAGCCCCTCCGCGCGCAACTCGAGCAGGTACTCCATGAACTTCCGCTCCGCACAGCCGCAGTAGGGGTTGTCGTCGCAGTCGCAATCCAGGAAGTCCTCCGCGAAGTCGAGGACGCGGTCCCGGGTGGCGTCGTCGAGCTTCTCGAGGCCCTGTCCCTGGAAGAGCACGTCCAGCGTCGCTCCCTTGAACGCGCCCTTCGGGATGTTCGTCTCGAGCTGGGAGCTGAGCTGGCGGTGGTTTTTGACGTAGATTTTGTCGGTGATGGCCACGCGTTGGCGTCTCTATGGACGGTGTGCCGAAAAACGTCCCGGTCTCGAGTCGTCGAGGGCTAGCGCGTCATCGTGAGTACAGCCGGAAATCCCCCGGTACGGAGTCGCACGGGATCGTACTCGAGTCGTAACGTATTTCAGTCCGACCGGACGTAATTCTGTTTGCAAGCGTGTCCGGGTTGGGGTAGTGGTTATCCTTCAGCCTTGTGGAGGCTGAGACGCGGGTTCGATTCTCGCACCCGGACTTCCTGCGGCGAACAAATTCGTGAGCCGCAGGAATCCGTCGAGAATCGAATCAGGGAGTGAAGCGAACGCAGTGAGCGGAACGACCGTGGTTCGATTCTCGCACCCGGACTTTTTCAGGCTTCTTCAGTCCTTAGACGCCGGTTTTCGGAGTCAACACATCGAGGACACAAATGACGCCGAAAGCCTGCCAAGTTAGTACGAACGGTCGAATCGACGCTGTCGGGCGATTCCAATCATATCAGGACAAATTCCATTCGGGGGTCCGATCATGACCCTCCCAGAGGACGTCCCATTGGTCATCAGCGACGATCGAGAGTATCTGAACCAACGCCAGTTGGAAGACTACAAACAACACCGGAAGGAAGTTTTGGGTTGGCTATACGACCTCGGTAAGAGCCCGGACGTCGCCGAGGGATACAGTCTTGCTGTGACGCGGAACATGGCATACCGGCTCTCGAAGATCTATCGGTGGTTATGGGACCGGGAAGGGTATACCACGCAACTTACTCACGACCATGCTGACGCCTATCTTCGAGAAATCGCTGGAAGGGACTGGCAAAACTCCAATAAGGCGGAATATCTGAAAGCCCTCAATCGCCTCTTCAAGTGGAAACAGCACGAACGGGGAGAACAACCATGGGATCCGGATATATCCTTCTACCCATCAGGGGATGAGTACCAACCACAGGATTTCTTCACGCTTGACGAACGGAAGGACCTCCGCGAAGCGGCACTCGAGTATGGTTCTGTACCGGCGTATAGTAACCTCACCCCAGAGGAACGCTCGAGGTGGAAAAGATACATCTCGATGATGCTGGAGAAGCCTATGACGGAGGTCACGCCCGATGACTGGGATCGTATGAACAACTGGAAGATACCATCCCTCGTCTGGACCAGCTTGGATACAAGCTTACGCCCCGTTGAGGTGAAACGCGCGGTCGTCTCATGGGTCGATACGAATAATGCGGTACTCCGTATCCCAAAAGAGGAATCTTCGAAGAATCGGGATAACCGGGGATCGATCGACGCTGGCGCTGATCCATACGAGGTCCGGGAACTCTTGTACGCGTTCGCGATCGTTCTCGACAGGTACGGCTGGGACCGTGTAGGCGTGCTGCGAAATCAGTTAGATCACTAGTAGACAGGTGATCAAATCGAGAGTGCGTGCCGATCACCGAATCAGATCAAGAACTGCATCAGCCGTACTTGGACCAACTCCGCGGACGGACTCGAGTCGTTCACGATCAGTTCCTTCTAAGTCGGCGAGATTCTCGTACTCTTGGGCAATTGCTTGACTCGTGGATTCGCCGACACCATTGACATCCTCAAGTATGACTTTGATGCCCGCGTTCTGGCCAGAGAATTCGCTTTCGAACTCAGATGCACTGATTTGTCCTTGGTAAAATTTCGCCTTGAGAGTCTTCTTTCTATGATCTTGAGCGCTTCTATCTATTTTCTTGGCCGTTCTGGATACCTTATCCGCTGTCCGTTTCATCTTGCGGATGTTGCTAAGGAACCCCATATTGGTCAGTCCCACAGTTGGGCTGAAAAATCCCAGTTAGGATTTTTTGCGATTGTCTCTCATCCGAGAACGAAGTGTCACCTCGTGTCTTGCGGTGTCCTAGACTATGTTTCGTTATCGGTGTTCATCACCGGTCTTGTCGGTTCGATTCTCATCTTCGCATACTATCTTGGGCGTCAATCGGGCCGCCGACTGGTCCGGCCACAGGCATCGCTCGAGCCCCACCCCCACCTCGAGCCACTCCTTACGTCACGTCCTCGAGAAACGTCGTCAACCGCTCGACGAAGTAGTCGGGGCGCTCCTCGGGGATCCAGTGGCCGGCTCGCTCGACGACCTCACCCTCGACATCGGTGGCGACGGTTTCCATGTCTTCGATCGGCAGCGTTCGGAAGGACGCCGCGCCACCGAGCGCGAGGACGGGCATCTCGAGCGGGTCCGCGGCGTGCGCACCGTTATTCTCGGCGTCCTCGTCGTAGGCGCGGTAGTACTCGAACCCACCGCGTAGGCCCCCGGCCTGGGAGTAACAGCGGACGTACTCGTCGCGGGCGTCCTCGTCGATCGCCGAGGGATCGTAGGCGCCCTCCTTGTAGAACCACGAGAGGTAGAGTTCTTCGCGGCCGGCGACCAGCCGCTCCGGCAGGTCGCGAACGCCGTGAAAGCGCGTGTGCCAGAGGTGGCGTTTCTCGTCCTCGCGGACGCCCGGGAGCCCCGCCTCGAGGACGCAGAGGGCGTCGACCTCGTCGCGGTACTGGGCGGCGTAGGCGTAGGCCGTCGGCATCCCCCAGTCGTGGCCGACGAGCGCGATCGGCTCGTCGCCGAACCCGAGGTCGTGAACGAGTTCGCGCACGTCGGTCGCGACGGTGTCCTTGTCGTAGCCCGATAGCGGCGCCTCCGAGTCACCCAGCCCCCGCAGGTCCGGGGCGATGACGGTGTACTCGGCGGCGAGGTCGGGGATCACCTCGCGCCACTCGTACCAGGTCTGGGGCCAGCCGTGGAGCAAGACCAGCGGCGGCCCCTCGCCGGCGGTCACGTAGTGCAGTTTGACGCCGTTGACCCGCGCCAGCCCGTGCTCGAGAGCGTCGAAGTCGTCCGAGTCGACCATATGCCATCTGTTCGCACGCGGGAAGGTCACTTTTCGGACAGCAGCAACACTCTACGGACAGCAGCAACCGCGATGCGATAGCACTCGAGGTGTCTCCCGCGAGCGACCCGCTTGAAGACCGAACCTCGGTTCGGCGGCGTACTCAAGCGCCCGCGTTTAGGAGGCGTGTCGTGTACGACGGCGTATGGCGGACGCCAGACTCGGCCGGAGCTTCGACGAGACCCAGCGAAACGCCGTGCTGGCCTGGGTCGTCACGATCGTTCTGGTCGCGTTCGCGATCAGCCACGGCCTCGAGAACTCCTATCGCTGGTTCGTCTTCACCGGCTTCGCGGTCGCGATCGCCGTGCTCCCCGTGGCCGCGTTCCGGGATCCGCTCGCGATGCCGCCCTGGGAACTACTGGTGCTGGTCGCCATCCCGGTCGTCGACGCGACGGTGTTCGGCGAGTCGCCGCTGACGACGGTCGCGACCTACGTCGCCGTGGCTTCGGTGGCGCTCCTCGCGACCGTCGAGATCGATCGGTTTACCGAAGTTCGGATGAACCACGCGTTCGCCGTCGTGCTGGTCGTGCTCACGACGCTGGCCGTCGCCGGCACGTGGAACGTCGCCCAGTGGCTCTCGGACGTGGCGTTCGGGACCGACTACATTCTGGGCGGGCAGTCGCAGGACGCGGCCAACTACGACCTGATGATCGACTTCGCGTACGCGGCGCTGGCCGGACTGCTCGCGGCGGTCCTCTTCGGCCGGTACTTTGCCTACGCTCCGGAGGAGATCGACCGCACGCGAACGTACGTCCCCACCGACGGTGCGTCGGACGGGGACGGCGATGCGCCGGACGAGGGACCAACCGCCGTCCCGAGCCTGATCCGCGACCGACTCGACGTCCCCGATGGAACCGTGGTCGTGCTCTCGCGAGTCATGCAGGCCGCCCTCGCCGTCCTCCTCGTGTACGGTATCGTCGCGCGAGACCTGACGACGGTCTCCAACAGCGCCATCGCGCTCGGGATCACGTTCCTCCCCGCGGTACTCGAGCGCGACCGTCGGCTCCCCCTCGAGCCCGGACTCGTCTTCTGGCTCACCGCGGCGGTGTTCCTGCACGCCTTGGGCTCGGCCGGGCTGTACGCGTTCATCGGCCCGTGGGACAGCCTGACCCACACGATGTCGGCGTCGATCGTCGCCGCCGCGGGGTACGCCGTCGTCCGGGCGATCGACCTCCACACCGACGAGATCTACGTCCCGCCGCGGATGCTGGTCGCGTTCATCCTCGTGTTCGTGCTGGCCTTCGGCGTCCTCTGGGAACTGCTCGAGTTCGCGCTCGACTGGGGCGCACAGCAACTCGGCCTCAGCGCGGTCGTCGCCCAGCACGGCCTCAGCGACACGATCGTCGACCTCGTCTACGACGTCGTCGGCGCCGCCGTCGCGGCGATCTGGGGGTCGTTCTACCTCACCGAACTCTCTCATCGCATCGCCAGTCAACTCGAGAACTGAGTTCGATCGACGACTCGGGGCCCGGACGCTACGCCGACTCGTCGACCTCGATCCCGTCGCGCTCCGCGCGTTCGATCGGATACCGCCGGCCGTCGGCGAGCGCCGCGAGCGCGTCGTCGCCGATCGATTCGACGTCGGCCAGCAGTCCTTCCTCGAACTCGGCGACGAGTTGGTAGGTCAGTTTGCCGTCGTCGGTGACGCCAGCCGGGAGGATCTCCGCGCGGAGTCGCTCCGAGAGGTCGTCGTCCTCGTTCAGTCGCTCCTCGGCCTCGTCGAAGTGTTCGATTCCGCTGCCGACCGCGTGGTGGAACTCCACGAGGGCGCCGTGGGCCCGGCGGAACTCCTCGAGGCCGCGTTCGATCTCCTCGAGGGCGACTCGCTCGTCCTCGGTCGCATCGTCCAGCGCAGTTCGATCACCCATATCGGCCCTCCCACGTCCGGTCCGGTAGGCGTGGGGCCTGAACTGGACGGGACGGACGGGAATCCCGCTGTAGGTGGACTGACGACCGGCGGTCGACGCGCCGAGACGGACCGCGGCGTCGCGACGAGACGCGGCCAGTACCGGTCGTGCGTCCCCGTTCTTCGGCAGACGGCTCGTTCCGGTCGGTCCCGAATCGGTTCGCGTGGTTAGCCGGACGCGAGACCTCTGACGACGCCTCCCGCTCGTCAGAGGTCTTTCCCGGTCGCCTCTTCGGCCGTCTCCTCGACGGTTTCCGACACCGCTTCGTCGGCTCCACCGGAAATGTATCCCTCGATCGCTTCAGCGACTATCTTGAGTACGTTCATGCGTTCGGTTCTCTGTTCAGCGCACAATAAATTAACGTCTTCTTGTGTTTCTCAGATAGGGGGTGAGGACCACGGCGGAGGCGTTCAGTCCGCCGCCTCGGTCAGTCGCTGGACCTCGTCGTCGGACAGCGACAGCTGCGAGGCCGCGACGTTCGACTCGAGGTGGTCGGGATCGGACGTGCCCGGAATCGGGAGGATGACCTCCGAGCGCTCGAGGAGCCACGCCAGCCCGACCTGTCGGCGCGTCGCGTCGTGATCCTCGGCGATCTCGTCGAGGAGGTCGCCGTGTTCGTCCAGATCGTCGCCGTTGATCGGCGCCCACGGGATGAAGCCGATGCCCGCCTCCGTACAGAGCTCGAGGGAGTCGGCGGCGCCGCGGTCGTCGAGGTTGTACCGGTTCTGGACGGTCGCGACCTCGACCTGCTCGCGGGCCTGATCGATGAGTTCGGGCGAGACGTTGCTGAGTCCCACCTCGTCGACGAGCCCCTCGTCTTTGAGTTCCGCGAAGGCGGCGACGGAGTCCTCGAAGGGCGTGTCGTCGTCGGGTCGGTGGAACTGGTAGAGGTCGATGGTATCGGTACGGAGTCGGTCGAGCGAGGTGAGCACCTGATTGCGGATGTAGTCCGGATCGCCGTGGGCGAGCCACTCGCCCTCGCGGTTGCGCAGCAGGCCGGCCTTGGTCGCGACCAGCACGTCGTCGCGGTCGCCGATGGCCTCGCCGATGAGTCGCTCGCTGACCGCGGGGCCGTAGGAGTCGGCCGTGTCGACGAAGTCGACGCCGACCTCGACCGCCCGCTCGAGCACCTCGCGGGCCTGGGCCTCGTCCTCGGGCGGGCCGATGATCTCGTCGCCGGTGATGCGCATCGCCCCGTACCCGAGCCGGTGGATGGTCGTGTCGCCGATATCGAACGTGTCGCTCTCGTTTTGGATCGTGTCGCTGCTCACGGGCGTGCTATTCCCGGCGGACGGATAACCGTTGGCCAGCCAGCAAGCCGTCCCTCGATTCGGCCCAGCGACCCGTCGCGGTGCTGCGAAACGACCGCCCGCGACGCGACCGCGGCGTAGCCACTGCCGACGCGATAGCCACCGCCGACGCGAGGCCGATTCCGACCGCGCGGGTCAGTTTCGCCCGCCTACCATCGCGTTCACCACGGTTCGGAGGCGGTCCCGGGAGGTGACGCGACTCGCCCGCCGGAGAAGCGTCGTCCGCGTGAGAAACAGGGAGATAGCCAGCGCGCCGGCGTACGTGAGCGTCGACAGCGCCACGTGCCAGAGGGCGCTCTCGCCGAGGTCGTAGCCGAGCAGTTCGACGGCCCCGCTCACCCCGACGAGCGAGAACAGGACGAGGGGGTGGACGACGTAGATCCAGACCGCGTGACTCCCGAGCCAGGGCAGCCCCGTTCCCTTCCCGAGGGTCGGCCTCGAGAGGACGTAGACGAACAGCGCCGTCGCGAACAGCGGGGTCGTCGCGGTGTACTTGGTGACGTAGACGCCCTGCGCGATCGAGTCGCCCGTCAGCACGTAGCCGAGGACGTACCGCTCGGCGAGGTGAATCGCGCCGAACGTCACCGTCGCGGCGAGGTACAGCCCGCTCCGGTCGCGGCTCGGCGACCACTGCCACGAGCCGATGCAGTAGCCGACGCTCGTGTAGAAGAACCCGAAGAACAGCGCGTCTCGAGTCACGAACGGGACGTCGACGAGCATCGGGTAACTCTGGTCGAGGATCCCCACGACGTGGAACGTGGCGGCGACCGGCAGCAGGTACCGGGTCTTCTCGACGGCGACGACGGCGTAGACGAGAGCGATCGAAATCGCGAGCGACGGCAGGAACCACAGGAACAGCAGCACCGAATCGCCGTAGTAGAGCAGTCCGAGAGGTGATAGCGCCTCGAGCGCGCGGGCGAGGACGGCACTCGACACGTCGCCGCCCGCTCGAGCGGTCCCGCCCGCGGCCACGAGGAGAACGAGCGGGAAGTAACCCAGCACCGCGTAGCCGTAGATCGAACCGACTCGCTCGAGGTGGGCCCTGACGTAGGCCGCGGGCTCCGTACGCGTACACTTGCGAGCGAAGAGGTACCCTGACGTCAGGAAGAAAAACGGAACCGCGAACCGGCCCACCGTGTCGATGACGAGATTGACGGCGTTCCCGGTCGCACCGAGCCCTCGGAACAGATCGGCGTGGATGGCGACGATGAACGCCATCGCGACGGCTCGAACGGCGTCGATGCTGTAGATCCGTTCGCGCATTGGGCTGTCACTCGGTCGACAACATATGATTCTTTCTTCATTCCGATAGCGGTCGTGGAGACTCGCCGGACACGTGATTTCGGGTCCAGCAGAAGCGCCACCTCCCGAATTTGAACCTCGCCGAGACGTTCCTGCTCGTGGTTCGAGAGAGCGAAGCTCTCTCGTCATCACGAAACGGCTCCGCCGTTTCGATCGACTTCGCTCGCGGGCTGCGACTCGTCTGGTTCAAACCGGTCGGGTTCCATTTCTGTCGCTCACGAGTTGTTCGCGACAGAAATGCCGCCTCCCGGATTTGAACCGGGGACAGCTCGATCTTCAGTCGAGTGCTCTCCCAGTCTGAGCTAAGGCGGCGCATCTCTACCTCCGTCCATGGTATAAAAAAGGATTTCGAATCGGAGCCACCGCGCCGTCGTCCAGATCCGATACCCGATCCGCCCACCATCGGTTCGGTTAGGACACCATATCGATCGGTAACGTGGAGAATACAAACGAGTTTATCAATCATTGACGCCAGTCTGTTGGAATTATAGATATTCAAGACACCCTTTTCCGGTCTGGCGAGTAACATCGTGTTATGGAAGCACTTGCCTCGAGTCAGGAGGAGCAGGAACTCTCTGCAGATACCATCCTCGAGCTGCTGGCTAACCGCCGGCGACGATATCTCCTCTACGCGCTCCGCGGGCAGGAAGACCCGATCGAGCTCTCCGCGCTGGCCGAGCAGGTGGCCGGCTGGGAACACGACGTACCACCGGACGAAGTAGCCAAAAACGAGTACAAGAGCGTCTACGTCTCCTCGGTCCAGTGTCACGTCCCGAAACTGGCCGACGCGGGCGTCGTCGACCACGACGAGGAGAACCACACCGTCGTCCTCGCGAGCAACTTCGACCAGCTCGAGCCCTACCTCCGGGTCGTCGTCAAGGACGAACCGGAGAACTCGACGCTCCACGCCGCCCTCGAACACGAGTCCGGCGACGGGCTGCTGGGCCGGGTTCGGGAGAACGTCGCCCGACTCAAACACTGACGGCCGCGCACGGACACCGACGCTCGATTCGGTTGGCTCGAGGGCAGCGCCGCCGTTTTGCGCCGCGAAATCGACCCGCGGTAGCGACCGGGGACCGATCGTGCTTCTCTCTTCAAAGAGGCATTCTAACGGCTCGATAGCTACTGCGACGCCCCTAGTCCCGCGTTACTCGTCCGTCGCCAGTCAGACAACGGCGTGCATGACCTACTCTAGCCAGTTCGTACCAGCCAGGTGTCGGTTCGTGGAACATCAGTTCCACGTCGCGTCCGCTCACACGGCGTGACCCTGGGCTCGAGGCCGGAACTGGCCTGAACGGAATCCGGAGCAGCTATCTCGCCTACGGTGCGCAATTCCGGTGAAAGACATCGAGACCGCCCGTCCGTCCTTTGCTCGTACTCGCTTTGTACAGTCGCACCCCTTCGATAGCCTCGCCACAGACATCACACGTCATCAGCACCCGTACGCTGTGACGCCCTTAAACGCTGTTGTGAACACGGGAGTAGTAACAGCCGTGTCGCCGACGACCCATCGGACTCGAGACACGAGTGTTCGTGGCCGAGAGACGGGCTCGAGCGGGTTCGAACAACGTCCGAGAACCTCCGCCTGTAGCCAGAATCTCGGTCTCGTTCGAACCGCCCTCCATTTCTGTGGCTCACTAACGTTCGTCCCCGAAATAGGCTCGATCGGGTTCGAACCGAAGCAAAACGGTCGCTCTCGCATTCGCTCGAGCGCTGTGACTTGCAGGGTTCGAACCCGCCACTCGCGTCATATTGCTGCCGCTCACGGATTGTTCGCGACAGCAATAGTGGGCTCGGGCGGGTTCGAACCACCGACCTCGGCCTTGTAAAGGCCGCGTCATAACCAGCTAGACCACGAGCCCGCATCCGAACCAAGTCACCCCGTCCGAATAACCTTTACTTTCTCGCGGCCGAGGAGCAGCCATGGCCCTCGAGCGCGTCCAGAAGGCCCTCTTCGCGGTCGCAGCCGTCGCCGTGATCGCGGTCCTCGTTCTCCAGATGGGGTTGGTCACGCCGCCGTGGACCGTAGACGCGGGCACCGTCCGCGTCGTCGACGGCGAGACCGGCGAGGAACTCGCGACCGTCGAGGTCGAGGTCGCGGACACCCCGAAGGAGCGCTACACCGGGTTGAGCGACCACGAGTCGCTCGAGGCCGGCGAAGGGATGCTGTTCGTCCACGACGACGAGGGCGAGCGAACCTACGTGATGCGGGAGATGGAGTTCGACATCGACATCGTCTTCGTCGACGCCGACGGCGAGATCACGTCGATCGAACACGCCCGCGCACCCGGCCCCGGTGAGGACGGCGAGGAACTCGAGTACGCCGGCACGGCGAAGTGGGTCCTCGAGGTTCCGCGGGGGTACGCCAACGAGACGGGGATGGCGGCCGGCGACCGGATCGAAATCGACTACGAGTGAGACGGCGACCGCCCCCGCGCGCTACTGTTTCGATTCGTAGCAACCCTTATTGGCGGCCGTCCCGGAGGCGAGGACAATGAGCGGGAGTGGCGCCGACTGGGACGAGGACGACCCGTTCGAGGAACAGCGCGAGGAGATCGAGAACCCGATGAAGCGGCTGTTCCTCGAGTACGGACGCAACTACACGTTTCAGGCGGTCGTCGGCGTTGTCGCGAGTACCTTCGCCCGAATTCTGGATCTGCTCCCGCCGATCATGCTGGCGGTCGCGCTCGACGCGGTGTTTCGCGGCGAAACCGAGTACGCGGACGCCCTCCCCTTCGGCGGCGGCCTCGTCGCCCCGTACGTCCCCGCGACGCAGGTCGGACAGTTCTACCTGACCGTCGGCGTCATCGCCGCCGCGTTCTTCCTCGGCGCGACCTTCCACTGGCTCCGCAACTGGGGCTTCAACGCCTTCGCCCAGAACATCCAGCACGACATCCGGACCGACACCTACGACAAGATGCAGCGGCTGAACATGGACTTCTTCGCCGACAAGCAGACCGGGGAGATGATGTCCATCCTCTCGAACGACGTCAACCGCCTCGAGCGCTTTCTCAACGACGGGATGAACTCCCTGTTCCGGCTGGCGGTGATGGTCCTCGGCATCGGCGCCATCCTCTTCGCGTACAACTGGCAGCTCGCGCTGGTTGCCCTGCTCCCGGTGCCGCTGATCGCCGTCTTCACCTACCTGTTCGTCAAGGTCATCCAGCCGAAGTACGCCGCCGTCCGCTCGACCGTCGGGAAGGTCAACTCGCGACTGGAGAACAACCTCGGCGGGATCCAGGTGATCAAGTCGAGCACCACCGAGGAGTACGAGTCCGACCGCGTCGAGGACGTCTCGCGGGACTACTTCGACGCTAACTGGGACGCCATCGAGACCCGCATCAAGTTCTTCCCCGGCCTGCGGGTCATCGCCGGCATCGGCTTCGTCGTCACCTTCCTCGTCGGTGGCCTGTGGGTCTTTCAGGGGCCGCCCGGCCCCTTCACCGGCACGCTGAGCGAGGGCGAGTTCGTCGTCTTCATCCTCTACACGCAGCGCTTTATCTGGCCGATGGCCCAGTTCGGGCAGATCATCAACATGTACCAGCGCGCCCGCGCCTCCTCGGCCCGGATGTTCGGCCTGATGGACGAACCGAGTCAGGTCGCCGAGAACCCCGACGCGCCCGCCCTCGAGGTAACGGAGGGTCGCGTCGAGTACGACGACGTCACGTTCGGCTACGATGAAGACGAGGAGATCATCATCGAAGACGTCGACTTCACCGTCGCGGGCGGCGAAACGCTGGCCCTCGTCGGTCCGACGGGCGCCGGCAAGTCGACGGTCCTCAAACTCCTCCTGCGGATGTACGACGTCGACGAGGGGGCGATCACCGTCGACGGACAGGACGTCCGCGACGTCACCATCGCGAGCCTTCGGGAGTCGATCGGCTACGTCAGTCAGGACACCTTCCTCTTCTACGGCACCGTCGAGGAGAACATCAAGTACGGCACCTTCGACGCCGACCGCGAGGACGTGATCGAGGCCGCGAAGATGGCCGAGGCCCACGACTTCATTCAAAATCTCCCCGAGGGGTACGACACCGAGGTCGGCGAACGCGGCGTCAAACTCTCGGGCGGCCAGCGTCAGCGCATCTCCATCGCGCGGGCGATCCTCAAGGACCCGGACATCCTCGTCCTCGACGAGGCGACCAGCGACGTCGACACCGAGACGGAGATGCTCATCCAGCGCTCGATCGACGAACTCGCCGCCGACCGCACCACCTTCGCCATCGCCCACCGCCTCTCGACGATCAGGGACGCCGACCAGATCCTCGTCCTCGAGGGCGGCGAGGTCGTCGAGCGCGGCACCCACGGGGAACTACTCGAGAACGACGGCCTTTACTCGCACCTCTGGGGGGTCCAGGCCGGTGAGATCGACGAACTGCCCCAGGAGTTCATCGAGCGCGCCCAGCGCCGGCAGGCGCGGACGGAAGTCGACGTGGACGTCGGTGACGATGACGACTGATATGTGATTTTGTTGTAAATTCGTGGATTTTTATTATTTTTGTTTGGTAGGAGAGATATGGCCCCGCGAACACCGTTGTTTGATCCCGCGGAGTACTTCGCTCGCACAAGCCGCGCCACCGCACAGAACAGGGGGATCGGCGTCTTCGTCCTCTTCGTCGTCCTAGAAATCGCTTGGTTGTCCGTCGCCATCAGACTCCTATTCGCTCAGGTGCACGATCTGGGCCCGCGACTCGAGCAGCAGATCATGTCGGCCATCACCGGGATAATCGTGATCACCACGATCGTCATCGTCATCGCGTGGCTCGTCGTCGCCGCGATCATGCATTACGGGACCAGCGGCTCGAACGGTCCGGGAACGTTCACCGACGCTCTCAGCGTCGCCGGTTGGGCCTACGCTCCGGAACTCGTCTCCCTCGTTCCGAGCGCACTCTACGGCTGGTGGACGGTCCGGCAACTCTCGTTCAACGGTTCCGATCCCGACCGGCTGGCCGCCGAGTTCGATAGCGTCGCGTCACAGGCCGGCATGGGAATCGTCCCGATACTCCTGGTGCTCGCGACGACGGTCTGGAGCGTCTACATTCTCACCTACGGAATCGCTGAGACGCACGACGTCCCGGTCGATCGGGCCGTGACTCCGGCGGTCGTCGTAGGGCTGGGTTCGGTGGTCCTCTTTCTCATCAACTGAGTACCAAACCGACGAACATGGCCGTTAGAACGACTCCTGACCTTCCTGGTCGCCCTGGTCCGGCGCGCCCTCGTCCTGTCGCTGCTCGCCCGCCGCGGGCGGGGTGCGGTCGCTGTAGTTCTTCCGTCCGATCGCCTCGTCGCCGACCATGTTCATGATCGCGTTCTCGACCTCCCCGTAATCCTGATACTCCTCGACACCCATCGGCCCGATGAGTTCCTCGAGCGTCGTCGTGTTCCCTTCCATCTCGATCTCCTCGTCGCCGTAGCGCTCGAGGAGTTCGTCCTCGCTCAACGGGTAGTCCGCGGACTCGAGTTCGTCGCCGAGATCGCCGATGTCGACGCCGCTTTGGCGGTCCTCATCAGTCATGTGCGAAGGATTGAGTGCGCCCGCGGAAACCGGTTAGCCCTGCGTTCGCCACCGCTTCCGGAGACTGAACGGGTGTACTGGCGACGGACCGGATCCCCCGACGACCGCGGAACTTTCATGTTCGCTCCGTGGGAGTACTCGCGCATGGACCTACGCGACGCGACGTGGACGGACGTCCGCGACTGCGAGACCGATCTGGCGGTCGTCCCCGTCGGCAGCACGGAACAACACGGGCCCCACGCCCCCCTCGGCACGGACGTCGTGACCGCGGAGGCGGTCGCCGACGCCGGCCTCGAGCGCGTCGAGCGCGAGGTCGTGCGCGCGCCGGCGATTCCGGTCGGTATCGCCGAAGAACACCGCCAGTTCCCGGGCACGATGTGGGTCTCCGCGGACACGTTTCGAAACTACGTGCGCGAGGCCGTCGAGAGCCTCGCCCACCACGGCTTCGACCGCGTCGTCATCGTCAACGGCCACGGCGGCAACGTCGACGCCCTGCGGGAGGTCGGCGCCCGGATCACCCGCGACGGCGACGCCTACGCCGTCCCCTTCACCTGGTTCGAGGCCGTCGGCGAGCACACGGCCGAGATGGGCCACGGCGGCCCGCTCGAGACGGCCCTCCTCCGGCACTGCGAGCCGGAACTCGTCCGCGAGGATCGGATCGACGAGGCCCGCGACGGGCGCGCCGAGAGCTGGGGGGACTGGACGAGCTACGCGAATCTGGCCTACGACGCGGCGGAGTTCACCGACAACGGCGTCGTTGGCGACCCCGAAGACGGGGACGCGCGGCGGGGCGAGGAACTGCTCGAGCTCGCGGCCGACGGGCTGGCGCGGCTGCTCGAGGCGGTCGCCGAGCGAGACGTCTCGCGGCCCCCGCGCCGGGAATAGCGGTGACCTGCGGCCGTACTCACGAGAGCGACTCGACTCGAGGGGTACGACTCGAGAGGGTGCAAAGCGAGGGGTGCGACTCGAGGACGACGGCGAGGAACCGAGATCGGACGCCTGCCCGTTTCGGTGGACCCGTTACTCTTCGTCTTCTTCGGCGTCGTCTTCGTCGGCCTCGGCCTCCTCCTCGGCTTCAGCTTCCTCGTCGTCCTCGTCCGCGTCGGCGTCGGGACCGGCGTCCTCGAGGGTCCCCCGGAGCGCCGGGATCGTCGAGGTGAGTTCGCCGACCTGTTCGCCCGCCTCGGCGATGTCCGTGATGGCCGCCTCGAGGTCGGCGATCTCCTCCTCGAGATCGTCGGCGTCCTCGAAGGCGTCGGCGCGCTGGCCCATCGTGAACCACTTCTTCGCGTCGCGGAGGCTGTCCTCGGCGTCGCCGGCGTCCAGCGCGGAGTTGAGCCCGTTGAGCACGCCGAGCACGTTGTCGGCGTCGGTCTCCCAGATGTCGTCGGCGCCGGGGAGTGCCGCCCACCCCTCCTCGAGCGAGGATTCGACGTCCTCGCGCATCTCGTTGGCGGCCTCGCCGAACAGTTCCTCGTCGTCGCCGAACGTCGCTTGGCTCATGTCATCTCCTTCACGGGGGCTGGGGTTAAAAGGTCGCCCGAAAGTGAAAGTGAAAAGCGACTCGAGCGGATCGATATCGGCCGAATGTCGGCTGTATTTCGAAAACAACGGGACTCGATTTCGACGACTGCCGGGCCGTCTCGTGATTCACGCCCACGCGAATCGGATCTACTCTATATGACTCCGGTCTGGGAACAGGCGTGCGGTGGCGCGCGCTGGTGACCGACCGAGCGAAAGCGAGGGCGGTCAGCGATGCTGCGCGAGGGATGAGCGAGGGAGCGAAGCGACCGAGTGAATCGGCTGGGGAGGGCGTGGCGATTCCCTGTTGCCACGATAGCAAGACGCTTCGCTGCACCCGCCGCTTCAATCGCAGCATCGGTCCATTCGCACGTCGACTGAACGGACTTCTCGAGTCCCACAACTAATTCAGTCAGCTGACGAGTCGCGACCCCGAACCGATTCGACGCGCATCAGCGGGTAGCCGTCCTCCATCGCCATTCGCGTGACGACCTCACAGCCCTCGTAGTCGACTACGATTTCGACCTCGAGGAATCGCCCCGTCAGTTCGGTGTAGTCGGCCGCCGAGTCGGCGAGTTCGGCCTCGAGTTCGTCGGTCCGGACGGCGACGGTCACCTCGGTACAGTGGGGCTGGTTCTCGATCGCTTCTTCCATCGCCCGCTCGAGACTCGCGGCGCTGTCCGGCGAGATCGGCGTTCCGGCGAACTGGTGGTAGAGCGTGCCGAACTTGATGCCGGCCTCGAAGCACGCGGCCTCGGCGTCCGTCGGATCGGACTCGTCGGAATCGGTCGTCATGCTCGAGTGCTCGCGTGCGCTCGGGAAGGGAGTTGCGATGCGCGCGACTCTCGCGGTCGGATCGAAAGGCGGTACGAACGGTGACGAGCCGCCGTCCGAACAACGAGCGGTCTGCGATCGTGGCAACGGGGAATCGCCACGCCCTCCCCAGCCGATTCGCTCGGTCGCCCCGCTCCCTCGCTCATCCCTCGCGCAAGTACGTCGGTCGGCCTCGCTATCGCTCGGCCCCCCGACAGCGCGCGCCACGGCACGAGATCAGCGGGCGAAAGAGAGACGCGGACGAGATACCGATACCGAGAGAACGGCGAACGGAGGAACTCGACGGGAGCGTGCTACCCCCGACCGAACTGCCGCGGAACCGCATGCTTCTTATCGCCGCTTTCCTTTCCACCGAACGAATGGCACAGTCAGTCCTGCTTACTGGGGCTGCGGGGCGGGTCGGAGAGGCCATCCTCGGCGGCCTCGCGGACGAACACGAGTGGCGCTTGCTGGATCGCGATCCGCCGACGGAGGACTACCCGGGCGAGTTCGTCGTCGCGGACATCACCGAGATGGAGGCCGTCCGCGAGGCGATGGACGGCATCGACGTCGTGATCCACCTCGCGGGCGATCCGCGCCCGGAGGCGCCGTGGGACAGCGTCCTGACGAACAACATCGACGGCACCCGGACCGTCTTCGAGGCCGCCGTCGACGCCGGCGTCGAGAAGGTCGCCTTCGCCTCCTCGAACCACGCGGTCGGCGCCTACGAAACCGAGGAGCGCACGCCCGACCTGTACCGTCCACACGACGACTACCTCCTCGACGGGACGGAACTCCCCCGACCGGGCAACCTCTACGGCGTCTCGAAGGCCGCCGGCGAGACGCTGGGTCGGTACTACCACGACGAGTACGATCTCTCGGTGGTCAACGTCCGCATCGGTAACCTCACCGAGGGGCACCCGCCGATCGACTACGAGCGCGGGCAGGCGATGTGGCTCTCCTACCGGGACTGCGCGCACCTGTTCGATCGCTGCATCCGGGCCGACTACGAGTACGAGATCGTCTACGGCATCTCCGACAACGATCGGAAGTACTACTCGCTCGAGCGCGCGAAGGAGGTTCTGGGGTACGAGCCGCGGGACAACTCCGCGCGCCACGACTGAGAGCCGTTTTCGCACTCGAGCGCACGGAGGCGAGAGCCAGCAACCCGTTCCGGCGAGCCACGAGGTTTTGTCGTCGGCCCGTCCAACACTGCCTATGGAGTACACCACGCTCGGATCGACCGGCATGTCCGTCAGTCGCATCG
This sequence comes from Haloterrigena alkaliphila, assembly GCF_017352155.2. Classification (NCBI taxonomy): domain Archaea; kingdom Methanobacteriati; phylum Methanobacteriota; class Halobacteria; order Halobacteriales; family Natrialbaceae; genus Haloterrigena; species Haloterrigena alkaliphila. The sequence continues at coordinate 1,809,012 of NZ_CP071462.1, read as the reverse complement.
GACTCGGCTGCATGAGTTTCGGCAGCGGCCGGGAGTGGATGCTCGAGCGCGAGGAGAGCACCGAACTGATCGAGCGCGCGATCGACCTCGGGATCAACTTCTTCGACACGGCGAACGTCTACTCGACGGGCGAGTCCGAGGAGATCCTCGGCGACGTCCTCGCCGACTACGACCGGGACGCGCAGGTCGTCGCGACGAAGGTCTACGCGGAGATGGATCCCGACAACCCCAACGCCAGCGGGCTCTCGCGGAAGGCCATCGAGCAGGAACTCGAGGCCAGCCTCGACCGGCTCGGCCTCGAGACCGTCGACCTCTACCAGACCCACCGGTGGGACTACGACACGCCGATCGACGAGACGCTGCGGGCGCTGGACGACGCCGTCCGGCGCGGCAAGGTTCGCTACGTCGGCACCTCCTCGATGTGGGCCCACCAGTTCGCCGAGGCCCTGCAGACCAGCGACCGACTGGGCCTCGAGCGGTTCGCGACGATGCAGAACCACTACAACCTGTTCTACCGCGAGGAAGAGCGGGAGATGCTGCCGCTCTGTGAGAAGGAGGGGATCGGCGTGATCCCGTGGTCGCCGCTGGCCCGCGGCGTCGGCACGCGCCCTCACACCGAAATCGAGTCGACGACGCGCGGGCAGACGGACCAGTACCTCGAGCAGATTCCCTACCTGCAGGGCGGCGGCGAGGAGATCAACGAGCGCGTGCAGGAACTGGCCGCCGAGAAGGGCGTCACGATGGCCCAGCTCAGCCTCGCGTGGCTGCTCCACAAGGACTGGGTCGACGCGCCCATCGTCGGTACGACCAGCGTCGAGCACCTCGAGGAGGCCGTCGAGGCGCTGGACGTCTCGCTGTCGGCGTCGGACATCGCCTACCTCGAGGAACCCTACGAGCCGCTGCCGATCGCGGGCCACGAGTAAGACTCACGGTGATCCACGTTCCTCAGAACAGGCCCTCCACGTCGGACTCGCGGGCCTCGCGGCGGCCGACGTGGTCGGTCAGGCGCTGATAGACGATCCCGCGGTGATCGTCCTCGCGGACGAAGTCGAACAGCAGGCTGATGAACAGACTGCCGTCGTCGCCGGCCTCGAGGTCGCTGCGGGCGTACGCGCGGGCCTGCTCGATCGGTTCGGCGTCGTAGCCCAGTTCCCCGGCGAGGACGGTCGCCGCGATCGCCGTCGGCGCGAACCCGATGTCCGCGAGCGTCGGAACCTCGCCCTCGTGTTCGAGGCGAACCGGTGGCCGGCGCTCGACGAGTTCCGGATCGGCCGCGAGCGCCTCGAGAAACGATCGGACCGGCGAGAGCCGGACATCGCGGTAGTTTGGAGGCAACCCGTCGAGGTACTCGAGCGCGCTGTCGGCCAGGCCGACGGCTCCCTCCCAGTTGCGCTCGCGGGCGTGGTGGACCGCGGCCGTGAACTGGATCAGCCCGTGGAGCAGTCGCTCGTCGTCGGTTCCGGCCTCGAGGTCGAGCCAGTGGGCCTCCCAGGCGTCGTGGGCCGCGTGGTAGTGCCCCGCGTTGTAGATCGCGGCCCCGGCCCGGAGCTGATCGCGCATGGCCGACGTACGGACTCGAGACTCGAGAGACTATCGAACTGGACGCCTCGAGAACCGCGAGTGCCGGATACGAACCGCCTCCGGCAGGGCGGGCAGACAACTGTGAACATAACGGGACGCGCAGCGAGTCCCGACCGGTTATCTTCCGCCACCGGTCACGGCGGTACTCGATCTGTGGGCGCGATCCTACATTATTATGCGGCGGCTTCGAAATCGAACGGTAATCGTTGACAGTGCCCAATGGTCGGTTAATTGGACGCTACCACCGGTTCTACGGTCGTCTGAGGAGGGGGCGATCAATCCTGCCGAGCGAGCCCGATCGTTCCGCCTCGAACCCACCCTCCTCACGGTTCGCTGCGCCCACCGTTCGGTGTCTGCGGTTCTCGGCCCTTCGGGCCTCCGAACCGCGCTACTCACGGGCGCGTAGCGCCCGTTCGTTCGAGGGATCTTCGATCCCTCGTTATTCCTCACGGTTCGCTACGCTCACCGTTCGGTATCCGTGGTTCTCACTCACTACGTTCGTTCCGAACCACGCTACTCCCACCGAAACCGACCGTTTCGTTGCACGACGTCGCCGTCGATCTCGAGGCGCGAGTCCTCGCTCACGTCGGTGATCAGGTCGACGTGGACCGCGGAGTCGTTGCCCGACTCGCCCTCGGGGAGGTTCGCGTCGTAGGCCCGGCCGAGCGCGAGGTGGATCGTGTCGCCCATCTTCTCGTCGAAGAGGATGTTGTCCGTGTAGCGGTCGATCCCGCGGTTCATGCCGATCCCCAGTTCGCCCAGTCGGCGCGCGCCGTCGTCGGTCTCGAGGATCTCGCCGATCACCGCCTCGCCCTGTTCGGCCTCGTAGTCGACCACCTCGCCGGCCTCGAACTCGAGGCGGACGTTTCGGACCGACTCGCCGTGCAGCGTCATCGGGACGTCGAAGGTTACCTCGCCCTCGGTGGCGTATGGCGCGGTGAAGACCTCGCCGCTGGGGAGGTTGTGCGAGTCGTACGCGACCGAGGCGGCGCTGTTGACCGCCGTGCGGCCCTCGATCCGCATGGTGAGGTCGGTGCCGGCAGAGACCAGTCGGACCTCCGACCCCTCGTCGAGCAGGTCCTTCATCCGCGCCATCTCGTCGGCCAGCGACTCCCAGTCCCGGAGGATCGCGCTGTACGCGAAGTCCTGGTACTCCTCGTAGGCCATGGTGGCCTGCTGGGCGAGCGACCGGGTCGGGTGGACCGTCGACACCCAGCGCGTGTCGAGACGCGTTTCGCGGATCCCGGTTCTGGCGCTGCGGTGGGCCCGACGCATCTCGCCGGGTACGTCCGCCGTCGCGCTCGTGTTGCGCCCACCGCCGAGCGAGAGGTAGACGTCGGCGTTCTCGACGAGGGCGAGTTCGTGGGCCGGATCCTCGTCGAAGTCGCCGTCGTGGGCCCGGAGGTAGGCGCGGGTGATCTCGCCCGAACCGTAGGTCGCCAGCAGGTTCGCACCCCGCTCACCGAGCGCCTCGGCGACCGCGACGGCGAGTTCGTGCGCGTCGGGCCCCACGGAGAGGACGACGTTATCGCCCTCCTCGACGCGCGCACTCCAGTCGACCAGTACCTCGGCGTGTTCGCGGACGCGTTCGTCCATACCTGACACTGACGAGCGGCCCACTAAACGCTCCCGTTCGGCGCGTCCGGCGCTCGAGGAGAACCGCGGCGGCGTCGGCGAACGCAGTTTCAGACCGCAGCGGTGTCGTCGTCGGCCGTCGGTTCGCGAGAGCGGACGAGCGAGACGATGGCGTAGACGACCGGCGTATCGAGGACCGCGATGAGGAGTTTCAGCAGGTACTGCCCGAGCATCAGCGCGAGGAGGTCGCCGGCCGGGAGGACCGGACCCACGCCGATCAGCGACGGGGCCAGCGAGAAGGCGACCCCCACGAAGAGGACGGTGTCGATGGCCTGACTGCTGGCCGTCGAGGCGATGTTTCGCAGCCAGAGCTTCTCCCGCCCGGTGTACGCGCGGATCCGGTGGAAGACGGCCACGTCCCAGTTCTGGCTGACCACGTACGCGAGCAAACTCCCGAGGACGATGTTCGTCGAGGCGCCGAGTACGGTCGCGAACTGGTCGGCGGCGCCGGGATCCGCCGCGGGCGCCGCGATCGTCGACCAGACGAGCGCGAGCACGACGACGTTCATCGCGAAGCCGACGTTGACGACCACCTGCGTCGCCCGTCGGCCGTACAGCTCCGCGTAACAATCGCTCGCCAGGAACGTCAGCGCGTAGGCCAGCGCCGCACCGGGCAGCGCCAGCTCCGCGCCGGTGATCGGGAGCGAGACCGGCAGGGAGAACGCGAGCACCTTCGATGCCGTCAACTGCGCCGTCACCAGCGCCGTCACGAACAGCCCGATCAGGGCCACCTGCGCGATCGTGGGCGCGGCCGACGGCTGGGTCTGCGATCGACTCATGCACGTCGCGTATCCATCGAAGCCACCTAAACGATTCGAGACTGCCTCGAGACGCGGGGTTCGCCCGGTGTCCCGAATCCGCGACTCGGGTTCGAACCCGCGACTCGAGGGGACCGTCCGGTCTACTTCCTCCCCACTCGGGCGAGTATCGCGGGCCCGATCCGGAGCGAGCTCGAGCAGCCCTCGCGACTGCGTTCGTTCGACAGCAGCCGTAGCAGTGAACTCGGTATCCGGCTGTCAACCGCGGCGTACACCCGGATATCGGCCGAACGAGCGTTCGGCAGTCGACGGATACGAAGAACACAACCATTATACGTGTCGCAGCGCTCTCTCCGGTTGCAATGGCGAAAGGAAACGTTGATTTCTTCAACGACACAGGCGGCTACGGTTTCATCGAGACTGACGACGCGGACGAGGACGTTTTCTTCCACATGGAAGACGTTGGCGGTCCGGACCTCGAAGAAGGCACAGAGATCGAATTCGACATCGAACAGGCCCCCAAGGGCCCCCGCGCCACCAACGTCACCCGCCTGTAACACGGCTTCGTACGTTCGGTAACGGGTTTCACAGCGATACTCACATTCTTCAGGCGATCACCACACAGCGACGGCCGTCGTCGCCTCGAGTGCGCACAGTCGATGGGTCCGACGACTCGACTCCGCCGACCGTCCGCACGGGAGCGCGTGGTAGGGACAGCCATACCAGGCCACCACGAGTCCGCAACTCAACACCGAACAGTTCGGCCCGCTGGTCGCCGCTGTAGCCACTTCTTACTGTCGGCGGGCGAAACGATTCCTGTCGTTAGCGGAATTAGCCCCTCAAAACGCCCGAGAAACAGTTGATACGAATACGATAACAAATAGTCGGACAGTTGGTCTGTCGGTGTGGTAGCAAAATGGACGATCTGACCGGATTTCAACGCGATCTGCTGTACGTGATCGCCGGAGCCGACCAGCCGTCTGGCCAGGAAGTAAAAGACGAAGTCGAGAAGTATTACAACAGTGAGATCAATCACGGCCGTCTGTACCCCAATCTCGACACGCTCGTTAACAAAGAGCTCGTCGAGAAAGGGCAACTCGACCGACGGACGAACTACTACGCCATCAGCGACGAGGGCTACGAGTCGATCGAACAACGTCGCGAGTGGGAACAACAGTACATCGACTGACGACGAGGTGCGTCACGGCACCGCCGGTCGCCGCACCCCGCAGTCCGACGCCCAGCGAACACCACCCGGTTCGTCTAGCGGGCCGGAGAGGACGCGCGCGACCGCTCCGAACTCGATCGATGGCGCATCCTGCAGCTACGGCTGTCGTTCCGCGGCCCAGATCTCGACGACATCACCGACGTCTCGGAGTGAAACGCGAGTACCGTCGACGAAGAACGAGACCGTCGTCGCCGCGTCCTGATTGAACCGAAAGAGTCGCTCGAGGGCCTCCGGATCGATGATGTCGTACAGCGTGAAGTCCGCCTCGACGAGGTCGATCCCCTGGTGTTCCTCGACGGTCGTCAACACCGCCTCGCTCAGGGAGTGATCGGTGTCCGGATCGAACGTCGTGTGGCCGGCCTGCTGATAGTCCGAATCGTCCACGATCATACGTACAGACCCGCGACCGCTGTAGGTAGTAGTACACACAGCATATGCCGGCACCGTTTCTATTGGTGATCGATCCGTCGTGGGGTTCTCGAGGCGTTCCGGTGGCGAGACCACGGACGTGTAACATCAGGATCCGGGTTCGTTTTCCGTTCTGCTCGTTACGCTTCGCTCCCTATCATTCGCGCGTTGAGCACCTTTTGGCCGACGAATATATGTAGTATAACTCGTTACAAGAGATGTAACGAATGGCCATCGAAGTACGACTTCCACTCCCTGACGAGCAGGTCTTTCGGTACGCAGCGATGGACGAGGCGCTCGAGATACTCGCCCGCAACCCGACCGAAGAGTTCTCGAACCGAGAATTCCAGCGACTAACCGGTTACGGCGGCCCCAGCGTTTCGAAGGCACTCTCCCTCCTCGAGGCGATGGGACTCATCGTCAGGCGCGACGTCGGGAATCGGACCCTCTATCGGATCGACGAACGCCGGCTTCGCGACGCCGACGACCCGCTTCTCGAAATCCCTCAGGCGGAGTTTCGCGAGCCGCTCGGACGATTCGTCGAACGAGTGGACGACGAAGTGCCCTCGATCGCTGGAATCCTCTGCTTCGGCAGCGTGGCGCGCGGCGAAGCGGATCGCGCGAGCGATATCGACATCTTCGTTCTCGTCGGCGAGAACGAGAATCCGGTTTCGGCGCGACGAACCGTCTCGGACATCGCACGGGACCTGGAAGAGGAACCGATCGGCGGCGATCGGTACGAGTTCGAGGTCTTCGCCGAATCGCCCGAGAGCGCCCGCAAGCGCGGCGAGGATTTGCGACCCGTCCTGCAGGAGGGGATTCCCCTCGTCGAGAGCGAGACGTTCCGGCAAGTGAAGCGCGACGTCTTCGGGGTGAACGGATGACGTCGAAGGAACTCGAAGCCGCGCTCGCGGACGCGGAGGACGCCTTCCAGCGGAGGCCCCAGAACCCGGAGGTCGGGCTCGAGCACGTCTCCGATCCGGCCGTCCTTCAGTTGCGGAAGGCGTGTCGACTCCTCGACGCCGCCGGCTTCCTCCTCGATCGGAACGGTCACTTCACCGTCATCATCGAGAGTTCCTTCGTCGCGATCGAACGCTCGATCCAGTTCTACGTCGAGGAGAAGGGGTACGACGTCGCCGGGCAGCGCCACACCGAGGTCTACGAACTGGGTGTACGAGCGGGGCTCTTCTCGCGGGACGTCGCCGAACGGCTCGAAGAGCTCTGGATCGAGAACCGGTCGGAGTCGTACTACCGGACCGGCGTCGCCGGCGAGTACCGGGCGCGGACGATCTACGAGTTCGCGGCGCAACTTCACGACGAGATCGTCCAATTGACCCGGACTCGGGACTGCCTCTGCGAGTGAGCGCAGCCGACCCCCTAAGTACGATAAGGGGACCACAGTTCGGCATGCGTGTTGAGGATGGGGACGAGTTCGTCGAAAGCTTGCTCGAGTGGTACGCCGAAAACGGACGACACGACTTACCCTGGCGCGATCCGGACGCTTCGCCCTTCGAGATACTGATCGCCGAGCTCATGCTCCAGCAGACCTCGGCGGAGCAGTCACCGGCGTCTACGACGAATTCGTGGAGCAGTACCCGACGGCCGGCACCGTTCTCGCGGCCGCGGAGACCGACATCGGTGAATCGATCGAACCGCTGGGGCTGCGAAAACGGACGGCGTACTTCAGGCGCGCTTCCGCCCAGCTCCTCGCGCGTCACGACGGTCGCGTGCCCGACTCCCGATCGGAACTCCTCGGATTGCACGGCGTCGGCGAGTACACCGCCGCCTCGGTGCTGGCCCACGCGTACGGACGGAACGCCTCGGCGGTGGACACGAACGTGGCGCGCGTACTGGCCCGGGTTTTCGGGAGCGAATCGGCGGAACCCGAATCGTCCGAAATGTGGGATCTCTCGGATCGATTGGCGCCCCCGGGCCGGTGCGACGATTTCCTCCACGCGCTCATCGACTTCGGCGCGGCTGTCTGCACGGCGAGGGATCCGAACTGCGAGTCGTGTCCGTTCGAAGCGACGTGCGAGTACGAAACCGAGCGGTCGACCGACGAATGAGAACCGATCGGATACGGATCGGTTCGACGAATCGGTCAGCGGTCGCCCGAACCGTCGCGTAAAATCTCATCGAGTACCTCCCGACACTGCCTCATCTTGTCCTCCTCCGTCCGTACGTCGTAGTGCCGATCGATGACCTTCGGCGAGACGTAACACCGATCGCTCACGACGTCGACCCCCGTTCACCAATTGAACGGGCTCTAAGCGGCGAACGACGCGCCGTTTAAATATACCCCGACGCCGCCCCTTGGATCTGAACCATTCAGAAATCGGATGGGCCCTGACGGAACGGTGTCCGTTCGCGAGATAATTGGTGATCCAGGAATCATCACACGGCGTCGGGATGGAGTCGGATCGGCCGGTCGAAACCCGCCGATCTGGATCCAAACCGTTCAAAATCCGAACGGGCCCGTTCGGCCACGGCGCCGTCGTGCGGTTCGCGGAGATCATCATGAACCTCGAACCGATCGATCCGGAAACGGCGGTAGAGTTGTACGTAGCAGACAGGGAGACCGAGTGCCGGCGGGCGACGATCCGGTCGCACCGCTCTCGCCTCAGCCACTTCACCCGCTGGTGCGAGAAGCGCGGCATCACCAATTGCAACGACCTCACCGGCCGGCTGCTCCACGAGTACCGCATCTGGCGGCGCAACGACGGCGATCTCGCGCCGTCGTCCGAGAGGTGCCAGATGAACACGCTGCGCGTGTTCGTTCGCTGGCTGGGAACGATCGACGGCTGCGATCCCGACTTGCACCTGAAGGTCCGCTCGCCGAAGATCACGCCCGGCGAGCACGCTCGAACGGAGATGCTCGACAGCGAGCACGCCGAGCCCATGCTGGCCTACCTCGAGAAGTACGAGTACGCGACCCCCCAGCACGTCGTGCTGTCGCTGCTATGGCACACCATGCTCAGAGTCGGAGCCGTCGTCGCGCTCGACCTTCGCGACTACAACCGCGAGGAGAACTTTCTCGCGGTCGTCGACCGGGCCGACACCGGGACGCCGATCAAGAACGGCAAGGGTGGACAGCGCCTCGTCGCGCTCTCGGGGCAGATCTGCACCGTCCTGGACGACTACATCCGCGACCGCCGGCAGGAGGTAACGGACGACCACGGTCGGAAACCGCTGTTGACTACCTCCCACGGTCGCATGTCGCGGACGACGATTCGGCGCTACTGTTACGAGTACTCGCGGCCCTGCGAGATCGGTCTCGACTGTCCGCACGGAATGGATCCCGAGACCTGCGACTACGTGCCGATCGACAAAGCTAGCAAGTGCCCCTCGAGCGTGAGCCCGCACCCGTTTCGTCGCGGCGCGATCACGCACTACTTGGCCAACGACGTACCCGAGACGGCCGTGAGCCAGCGGGCGAATGTGAGCCCGGACGTGCTCGAGCAGCACTACGATCAGCGGACCGAGAAAGAGAAAATGGAACAGCGAAGGGAATTCCTGGGTAATATCTGAGACGGCCGAATTACCCGTATTTTCCAGTGAACTCATCCTCTTTAGATCTCTTTAGGAGAGAACGGACGCTCATACAGATGTGGATTGACCGCTGAATTTTTCATCATTTTTCTGTAATGTTCGTCGAGTTGTATTGAATACAGGACGCATATCTGCCAGAGGAACAAGACAGAATGATTGAACAGTACATCAAGGAGTAGAAGGAAATCAAAAAGCGACTTGAGTAACTGCTGAGATGAGTCTTCTTTTCGATTATCTATGCACGTTATTATATATGGATCTGGCTATTCACGTATTCGAGATTCTCCCGGAGGAGGCTTGGTTTTAGAAATGAATATCGAGACTCCTGATAGCTGGTGACTACCCACAAATCCTGCTTTGGAACTTCAAATACTCCGTAAACAGCAGTATCATCTGTGCGGTTCCCATACTTTCTCGTAACTTTCGAATCTCGGTGGGGGATTATCTCTTCGGCCGGGTCACCAACGATGTGATCTATGACCGCTAGCCAAGCATCTTTGCAGCCCGCGATGAAAAGGCTCGGATTGACCATCTTCAACTCGTCGGCGAACCGTGCTCGCCAGTAATCTCGGTCGACATTCTCAAGAATCGAGCCGTCAGGAGATGGTAGTCTGAAGAACTGAGTGTGATAGACGTCACCATAGTAGGAATCCGGCAGATCAGTTCGGGAATCTACGCTTACGTAGTCCTCATACAAGACCTCTTCCTCAGATGGGAGAACGTCGAGGGAATCGCGGAGCGACTCTACGATGGCTTGAGGGCCCGGATTAGATGAATGAGTGAGATACCTGTGGAATTCCCTCGACCATCTCCATGCAATCTCTTCAATATCGCCTTCGGCCTCTCTAATCCTCCCATATTGTCCAGATATGAACTCTTCTCGACGGATCGTCCCTTTCATTCCAGGATTCAATGAAGCATAGGCTATGTCCTGATCCAGCAGCGGTGGGCATTCAAGGAAGGCATCTATGCCGATCTCCTGGGCTTCGAGATACTCGAAAATCGATTGTGGGTCCTTAAGCCGCGAAGTTGCTCCTACAAATTCAAGATACTCCTTTGCCGTGGTTACGTCGTGGTCCTCTTCCAAGATTCGCAGATAATCTTGGAAGAGTTCCTCAAAGTAGGCCTCTGCTCTCGGCGTAATTGCACGCATTATGTCCAGATAATATTGAACATGGATAAACCATAAGGATTTATAAATGCCTATCGAGCCACACTCTGGATACAGCACGCCGAGTCTGACAGAGGGTTGGTAGGTTGATAGCACTCTTACAAGATACACAGCGCATATTCAGCACGAGGTGGAAGCAAACGCAAACAGCTAATTCGTGAAGTATATGCGGTGATGATTCGGTCGAGAAAGGCTCAATAGGCGGGCCAATTGACTCCTATCTCCACACCTATTACGAGGACATCGAAGACCATTACCATATAATATCTATCGGTTAGGTTTCTAGCTGCGGCATCGGGTGCGTGATTTCACTCCGGGGATTTATTTATCCTAAACCTATTTACTGCTGCCATTCAATTCGGTAATAAGATGAGTTCTGACGAAGATATTGAGGGGAGTGAAGAAGAATCTGAAACTACACCTGAAGATAGGACTACAGCAGGTGAAGCGTGGGTCGGTTCTGATGCAACATTCCATACCTACTCTGAAGGTGGTTTTCAGAACAAGAGTGAGATTGCAATAGCTATTGCCGTTGATGACCGAGACCAATTCAATACTAGGTACCGGAGCATCATAGAGGAGAAAGCTAAGGAATATGATTCTTCACCAAAAAGGCCTGTTCTGAAAAGCCACGAAGTTCGTGAGATGGCTTCAGAATGGGACTATGATGGGATTATTTCTGATGTAGTAGAAGATTTATTGAAAATAGATAATATTGCAAATATTCACGTTACTGTTACGAATATAACCAATCAAATGGTGGTGGCCTATCAAGACGACAATGGTCCCCGTGAGCAAATTTCGCGTGATGATCTTCATGGTGAACTTACAAATTATTATCATCTTATCGCTGTCTGGGATTATCTTGATGAATATCGGGACGCACCGTGGGGAACTGATAATGTACTCTTAGATGATTTTGAGGGAAAGGACAACCTCCCTTGGAGACGTACGGGGATAATCTCTGACGAATTGCATGTAATTCCTCAGGGCGACGCAACCTACCCACTTCTATCGCTAGCTGATTTGACTATGGATTATGTAAAAGAGAACGTAGAAAAATGGACTGCATCTGAGATTCGTGATACACTAATTTCGGCTACACCAGATGACACTGCTTACGTGAATACGAAAGGTTTCCACACTCCCGAAGAAGTCAGCGACTTGGTTCCTTTAGCGAGACGGAATATCAATCGCTCAAAACACTATCCTCATCCAATTGTGTTTATTGACCGTGGTGGAATTAGCAGAGATGAATTGACTAATTATGAAATATATCACACTATCGCAGAATATGTTTATGAAGAATCTGGATGTATGAAATTCTTTTCCGAGACCGAAGATGGTGACGTAGTTGAACCTGAAGATTATATTGTGTGTCTTGATGAATCTGACACTCACAAGTACGAAAAGTTTGAGGAATACAATAATTCAGATGACATTATACTCACACCAAGTGAGGCTTTAGAGAAGTTCCACTAAAGGGTGTTGTAAACGAAAAAGGAAGCCCCATTTTGGGACCACCATTCGTCGTCCAGTTCCATTTCGGAACCGGCTCACCACTAACTAGGAGGACGGGGTTAATATGTTTTTTGATTAAGTACTAATATCTACTAGTAGATGCTGTCGTCTGGTGATGTTCATTCTACTTTTCTCGACTGGATAATACTGTCTTCATCCTCTGTATTCAGCACGCGGTTTTTGACAGGTGCCAAAGAGGTTAATTGTCGCTTTGTTATCTGCTTTACCTGTACATATCACAGAGGGTAGAAAGCACATATTTCTCCGAGGATTTCGATAGAGCCCCAAGATTCGCACTCATGGCGGATTCTCAGCCGTGTTAAGATGAGCCAACGATTCCGTCTCGTACGCCCGTCGCCAGAGTTTTAAAACGGCCAGCGCCACCAGCCGCGGCTCTTCGACGGTGATGCAGGACGGTTCCGCATCGTGCGCTCTCGCATCGGGCGGCGCGTGAAAGTGCTTCTCGGGGGAGTGCGGATTCGGGTGGCGGTCGAACCGCCAGTTCGCGTCCTCCGAATCCGTGTCATGGAACGAGTACGCGCCCGACGTGTACCAAGTGACGTCGATCCGGGCGCTATCCGCGTCGCCGATCCCGTCGTCCAACGTCAGTCGGATCTCGCGCGGGCTCAGTACGGAATCGAATTCGACCTCGGTGACGAGCGGGTCCCCGCGGAGAAACACGTCGCGGACGATCTCCATGCCGCCGACGTCCGGCGCGCCCACGTCGCCGGCCAGCTCCTCGCCTCGAATGCTACCCATGCGATCAGGCCGACGCGTCCAGCGTTTCGTCGGCGAACGAGCCGCGCTGGGTCGAATCGCTCCCGCCCTCCTCTCCGGAACCCGCGTCCGGATCGAAGTCGTACAGGGCGAGCGCCGCTTTCGCGACCTCGAGGTCGTTCTCCGCCGCCCGCCACTCCGAGACGGCCTCCCACCCCTCGTTCGCGTCGGATTCGAGCTGGAACGCGAGGTCGCCGGGGTCCGAGGCGTCGAACTCGTCCCGGAACTCGCGGATCTGCGCCCGGAGGTCCTTGATTCCCGCCGTCAGTTCTTCCCGGGAGAGCTCCCGATGGATGTCGCTGACCCGCTGCATCGCGACCGCCTGGCGGGAGCGCTTGTACCGTTTCCCGCGACCCGTGGCGACCGTCTCGGCGAATCCCGTCTCCGCGAGCGTCTCGAGGTGCTTTCGGGCGGTCGGTTCGCTCACGCGAGCCCGATTTGCTATCTCCTTCGCGTACTGCGGCGTCGTCGTGGAACGCAACACCCCGCGGACCCGCTCGAATTTCGTCGTGGATTCGAGCCACTCTTCGACGACCGACTCGTTCACGTCGCCCTCCCAGCCGACGGGGTCGTCATTGGTCATGATTCGTCGGTTGGGGCCACAGGCAGAAAATGCTTTCCTCGAAAAAACCATTCTTCGCTGTAATCAGCTAGGTCCATATCTTTGAACGGGCTGTCGTCAGCCGGTACGTCGAATGGATCGCCCGAATTCGCGGTACGGAGGATCGCCTTGCTGAGATCGCCACGAGACTCTAAGTACGAAAAGGCTGGCAAGGTGCGGTATGGCCGATGAAGGCGGCGAGTTCGTAGATGTTCTGCTCGAGTGGTACGCCGAAAACGGACGACACGACTTACCCTGGCGCGATCCGAGCGCCTCGCCGTTCGAAATTTTCGTCGCCGAGCTCATGCTCCAGCAGACGTCGGCGGAGCAGGTCCGCGGCGTTTACGGCGAATTCGTAGAGCAATATCCGACGGCCGGCACCCTCCTCGCTGCTCCGGAGGAAGACGTCGCCAAGGCGATCGAGCCGCTGGGGCTGCGAAAACGGACGGCGTACTTCAGGCGCGCTTCCGCCCAACTCCTCGCGCGTCACGACGGTCGCGTGCCCGACTCGCGATCGGAACTCCTCAATTTGCACGGAGTTGGCGAGTACACCGCCGCCTCGGTGCTGGCCCACGCGTACGGACGGGACGCCTCGGCGGTGGACACGAACGTGGAGCGCGTACTGGCCCGGGTTTTCGGGAGCGAATCGGCGGAACCCGAATCGTCCGAAATGTGGGATCTCTCGGATCGATTGGCGCCCGCAGGTCGGTGCGACGATTTCCTCCACGCGCTCATCGACTTCGGCGCGGCGGTCTGCACGGCGAGGGATCCGAACTGCGAGTCGTGTCCCTTCGAGGCGACGTGCGAGTACTAACCTGAGCGGTCGACCGACGAGTGAGAACCGATCGGATACGGATCAGATACGGATCGATCGACGAATCGGTCAGCGGTCGCCCGAACCGTCGCGTAAAATCTCGTCGAGCACCTCCCGGCGCTGTCTCATCTTATCCTCCTCCGATCTGACGTCATAGTGCAGTTCGATGACCTTCGGCGAGACGTTACACCGGTCGCTGATCACGTCGACCGGCACACCGGCCTGCAACAGATAGGTGATGTACCCTCGTCGGATCGGATGGGGCGTCACGCTCGAGGGACAGCCGGACGCGTGATCAGGGTCCACGGCCGCTTCGCACTCGTCCGGATCTCGGTCGTGCGGGCACTCCCGACCGATGGTACACGGTCGAGACCGTTTGTAGACGTACCGCCGTATCGTCGACTTGGCTATGCGGCCTTGAACCGTCGCGAGCAACGGCTCTCGGCCGTAGTCGTCCGTTACGACCGGCCGCTGGTGCTCGAGGTAGTCGTCGACGACCGCACAGACGTCGTCAGAGATGCCGACTCGGCGCTCGCCCCTCGGCCCGTTCTTGATGGGAGTGTCAGTCTCCGGCCGGTGGACGACATCTAGGTGCGGCTTGTCGGCGTCCGGTCGGTAGTCTCCGACGTCGAGGGTGCGGGCCGCACCCATTCGCATGCCGGTCTCGGTCAGGAGCACCCAGGCGACGTGCTCGATCGACGCGTATTCGAACCGGCGGAGGTATTCGACGATTTCCTTCGCGTCGCTCACGTGTAGCGTCGTCTCCCTCGCGGCTTCCTCGTCGGGGATTGACGGCGACTTGATCTTCTTAAACAGGCCGCTCGGGACCGCGTCGATCGTCTCACACCACTCGACGAAGACCCGGAGAGTATCCATTTGCGTCTTCTCGGTGTTGACGCTGAGATCCTCGCGTCGCCAGACCCGATACTCGTGGAGGTCGCGCGCGGAGAGGTTGTTGAGATTGTCGATCCCCTGCTCGGCGCACCAATCGACGAAGAAGCCGAGTCGGGACCGGTGGGAAGCGACGGTCGACTTGCGGCACTCGCGCGCCTTGTCCTCGACGTAGAGCTCGAGCGCTTCTTCGGGCTCGGTCGGCTCGAGGGTTGCTTCCGTCGCCTGTTGAAGCTGTCTGAGAAGCTTCTCGGTGTCCGTCTCGTCGGCAATTTCGGGAACACGGTTGGTTCGACTCATTCGAATAGCTCCTCGACGAATGCGGCGAGCGAACCGTCCGGGTAGAACGCTCTAATTCGATCCGGATTTTCGTCGACATAGTACTCGACCGCACGAGCGACCAGCTTCGATTTCGTGAGATCGTTCTCGTCGGCGGCCCGATCGAGTCGCTCCGCGAGGTCGATCGGCACTCGGGCCGCGACCGGCTTTGATTGGTTTGGGACCATACTCCCGCCGTTCGACTACTGCCATATAACTGGACTATTTAATTGGCGGATGGGAGAAAACCGTCAGACTGCGTCCCGTTATTGGCGGCTGAATTGGTGAACGCGAAATTGGAGGAGGCGATGATCGCTATTTGTTTCCCCCCATTCAATCTCGTATAATCGTCTGGGAGGTAAGTCGGTAGCTCGCGCGCGATCGAGTGGGGCGATTTTAGGGTCCGAACCCCGAAATCGGTGAAATTCGGCCAATTAATTGGTCGAATTCGTGGGTTCGGCGTTTGATAGTGACTCAGGCGGAGAAGGCAGTAACAGATAGCGTGAGTCCGAGTCACACGGTAGTATCGTTAGTCAATGCGGCTGCCAGTAGGAGAGATCGACCTCGAAACGGGTCGGTTTCCGATCTAATACTGCGAATTAGGGTTTGAGAGGAGGTGTACCAAACTCGAGTGGCGGACCGGGTTCGATCATCGATTCTGGCCAAAGCCAACGAGCGATGTCGACGTTCAGGGCCAATGGCCGGATCCAGTCATCGGATTTCCGAGTCGATTAACACCTCATCGGAGAGCGACCGTTCTCAGCGGTCGAACTGGTAGATTCGGACCAGTGACGAAACGGAAAGTCTGGATACCATTGAGTCGATCACGTATCGCGGATCGGATTGGTCGGTACGATAGCCATCGAACGGGGAATGGGTCCGTCGTCAATTCACACTGGATTCGATAGACCGTAAAGCGGTGATGGCAAAGGCGGTCGACGACAGTTCGTCGGTAAAACCGGCATCCTCGTCGGATGAAATGGCAGAATCTAGTTTTTGATAGAAGTACGAGTAGTCGGAAGCTTCATTCGAATCATCTCGCCGCAATTGTCGGGTCCATTTGTCGGACCACAAGCCGGGTTCCGAATCGGACCGGATTACTTACCAGTGGCACGTAACATCGCGTAACATGGCGAATCTACTCTTTTCGACGTACACGCAAGGGGAGAACCGGGTGACTGCGACACTCGTCTCCGTGCTGTAGAGACCGACAGATCGCGGAAAGAAGGAATGGCCAGGGTCTGCCGTGAAATAACGGATTGCTGCCCGCGGAAACGATGGAGGACAAGCTATTACGAACGCAAAGATTCATGTTCGCCGTATTTGATATACGGCCGATGTATCGGTACACCCCCGATAAGATCGATCACGAGCGGGCCCACCATCAAGCGGTCATTCAAGGAGCGGACGACCTGGACGTGAAGCGGATCGGCAATCTCGGAGAACTCGCGTTCCACGAGTTTTGTCGGGAGTATCTGCCCGTCGAGATGTGGGAGTGGAAAAACGAGGAGGCGATCCGACGGTGTAACCCCGAAAGCTTCTCGGGGCACGATTTCGAGGTCTTCGGCTACACGGTTGACGTGAAAACGTCTCGTGACGTCTCTGCGTTCCTGCCCGAGTCGCTCGTCGAGCGAGATCCCGATGACGACATTGCGGTTATGGTCTGGCACCGGGACAACGAGGATAGTCTGATGTTGCTCGGGTGGGAGCGACTGGAGACGCTCAAGTCGAAGGTCGAGTCGGAAACGAAGTACTCGGGTGAAGCTCCGGAAAAGCTCGATCACCTCGCCGCACGACCGATGAACGAATTGATCGATCTCGGTCCGAACACCGCCCACATGAACCAGAAGCCGGAGAATCCGTACCAGCCGGGCGATCGCGTGGTGAAAGCCGGAGACGAAGATCCGTCAGTGGGGGTCGTCGTCGAGGTGATGCCCCCGGAGAAGAATACCGGAGCGTTCGGTCAGGAAATGGACGGGGAAGCTGTGAGGGTTGCATTTCCGAGCTCACTTGATAAAGGACCGGCCGACTGGCGAGAGTATCATCCGGCAATTCTGGCTTCGTACTGCCACGATACGGACATCAAACTCTGGACGTACAAACACGAGAACCTCGAGTTCGCCGAGAATCCGTACGTGCCGGGAGACCGGGTGATCAAGACTAGTCATAACGATCCAAATACGGCCGTGGTGGTCGAGAGTGAGAACGTCGGTGACGAGGATGCGGTCACCGTCGCGTTTCTAGGTGACTTCGAAGAAGAAGGTGTCTGGCCTTCGAAGCTGGCGGAACACTGTGAAGAGAACGGGATCAAATGCTACACCTACACGTCTGAGGAACTCGAATACATATCAGGCGAAGCCGCTTGAGAAGATCCGACCTATACGGACCAGGGATCACTTCTCGTCGCTACTCCCCTGGCAAATAGGCTTTTAATGCCGCGCTGATAGTGTAGGGACAATGAGCAACTCATCTGGGGACGGGTATACGTACGAGCAGGCGGAGGACGACATCGAAATCCTTCAACGGGTCGCGGGTGAGACGGTAGAGGCGATCAAAAACGCCGAAGACGAGCGGGTGATCGAATTCCTCATCAAAAAGAAGGAGTTGGATATTCATCACGACGGGGAACGCGGTCTCGGACAAGTCCGTCGAGCCGTCTTAGAGTCTGAGATCGCTTCTGACGAACTCAAACGGATCGTTAGCCTTCGCGGTGACGACACACCAACGGACGTACTCGTTCCCCGCGACGTCTATCAGAACGCAATGGTCGCTCTCGAGGCCGGGAAACCGGTCGTTTTGTACGGACCAACCGGTACGGGGAAAACGACTTTCGCCAAGCAACTCGCCCGTGAGACGGGCATCGGATACACCCTCAACACCGCAACGCCGTCTTGGACTCCTTCGGACATTATCGGCGGGATCAGCCCTGACTACACCGGAGACTCGCTAAGCTATCGGACGAAACTCGGTTGCGTCTCGGAAGCCGTCCAACGCGCTCGAGAGTTCGACGTCAAGTACGGCGTCATTCTCGACGAAATAACGCGAGCGGACATCTCGAAGATCTTCGGACCGCTGTATACCGCAATCGAGAACCCTCACCAGACGATCTTCGAGACGGACGACGGGAATACGATCGAGCTCGACGAGCGAGTAAACATCATCTGTACGATGAATATGTCTGATCGGACGGTGAATGAGCTCGACAACGCGATCACTCGTCGCTTCGCGATGATCGAACTCGACGAGTACGAAGAGGACAAACGACGCCAGCTGTTCAAGAGTTGGATCGACAGTCACGTGAGCGAGCAGACGGACCTCGACGACGATTCGATTCTTCACCTGTTCGAACGCGACTACCAGGGAATCAACTACGGCAACGAGTCGACGTCGCAAGGTCCGATCATGCGATTCGGACCGATGCACTATCGTGACGTGGCGGTCTTCCTCGGGGTCGCCTGTCGAGAGGGAGGGCAGTACGAATACGAACAGACCGACGCGGTCGGACAGGCGTTTCGGACGTACATCGTTCCACGGCTTCTCAACTCGGCAGCGTTCCCTCAGGTGGAGCGGATCGCCGAGCACTATCGGTCGCTGAACGGTGAATTCGAGGAGTTCGACCTTTCGCCCGCCGCGGAACTCGCCGAACGAGAACTCGAGCAAGAACGCCGCCAGATGGGCTCGTACGAATAATGAGTAGCGTCGACGGCGTCTACACGTACGGACGGGACACGTTCACCGTTCCGGAACGGGGAGAAATCCTGATAGAGGATTGCCCTTCGTCGATCACCGATCAGCTCCGGCGGGCGTCTTTCACCCAAGAAAGTCCGGGCGTATTCACGAAGAGCCAACAGGCCCTCGAGTCCGATCGCGATTACGACGTCGTGAAAGTCACCGTCGACGGTGACGAACTCCGAGTCGCTGCGACGGATATCATCGGGATCGTGAGCCTGACGCCATCGTCGAAAGTCCAAGTCGATCCCAAGATCGATTGGGAGTATATTTTCGATATGCTGCTCGCGGTGTACGACCAAAACCGGTCGATCGAGTACCACGGACTCCCGCTACAAGACTTTCTGTCCGACGATATCGACCTCGACGACGTCTTCGTCGTCCTCGCGATTAACTACCTCGATGGCCTCGAGACGATCCATCGTCACGGGTTCATCCGCGACCTCATTATTCGCCGACTCGATAGCCTCGATGGGCGCGGCGAGATCGACGTCGAACAAACCCTCCTCAATCACGTTCGCGGAACGATCGAACCGCACTGGATCCGAAACGAGACCGAGTACAACAACGCGGCGAACTCGCTACTACACTACGCCGGAAAGACGCTGCTTCGACTCTTCCAACAGAAATCCACGGAGAACGATCATCTCGCGTACGATCGAATCTTTTCGGAGATCCACCGAGAGGTCGCACGGCTCGAGCGGTTAGGCGTCGGTAGCGAACTCGAACGAATGGACGAGTACCGTCGGCTCTCGCTCGGTGACTTGCCGAAACAGCGTCAGTACTACCGGAAAGCGTTCGACGTTTCGAAGGCGATCATGTCCTCGTCGCTCGGCCAGCAGCTCAAAGACGGTCCGCGCGAGCTGGTGGTTGATTACGTTCTGAACATGGAGTCGCTGTTCGAGCAGTATTCCCAAGTCGTCATCGAGAGACAACTCGGCTCCGTCAAATCGTACGATCACCTCGACGAACTGGACGACGTGACACCGGTTCGCTCGCCGTCGGTGAATCCGTTCGACGACGAAGAGAAGATCCGTCACCAACCGGATCACGCGATTCAGGCAGGCGACGAGACGATCGCAGTGCTCGACTCGAAGTACTACGCGGAAGGTCACGATCCCGTCAAAGAGTCTCCATCGCGGTCGCGGTTGTTTAGTTACGCCTACCTTCTCCACGCCGATCATCTCGGGTTCCTCTGTCCGCTGTTACGTCCGAAACGTCGAACCGTTACGCAGACCGGCGCCGAACTGAGCGTTATTTCGCCCTCCGAGGGATTCTCTCTCGAGGAATACGATCAAGCCGTCCACGAGTACCTCTACGACGTACTGGTCCGCGATTATCCCGAACTCGAGGCGTTTCGGGCGGTCGCGGAGAACCGACTGTGCTTAGACGGCGTCGACGAACGCGATTTAGTTCGGTCAAAAGCGATGAGCGGCCCGTTCGCGTTCAAAGATGCGCGGGACTTCTCGCTACGCGTCATCAAGGCTGCGGCGGACGAGTACTCGTACGCGGTTCGAAACCGATACGACCTCGAGCAGGACGGAGAGTGGACGCGAGATCAGATCGAGACGAAGTGCGGACAGTACTACAAACACACGACAACCTGCGTCCCCGTGTTTCGACGAGAAGACGGCGTTGAATTGATCGATCTGTACTTCATCGAGAACGGGTCGGGTGACGTCGAGGTCGAGGGACCGTTGAAACTACTATGAGCACGTGCGTATTCCTCGCTACGAGATGGTAAACCGCGTCTTCTATCACCACGAGCGAGATAAACAGTTCTCGCTAGATTTCGTCAATCCCGATCTCCAAGCGGTTGGCCAGCGCGTCGTGAATTACGACGGCCACAAATCAGTCAAGGTCGAGGAGTACGAGTTAGATCGGACCGTCTACGTCGTCTATACCGCATCCGGAGCGAGTGGACCTGCCGATGCGATGGAGTACGATTTATCCGAGTACATCCAATCGCTGTCCCCTGCAAATAGCGTCATTGCGACCAGGCTCGTCGAAGTCTTCAGAAACGTTCTCGAGGAGAACTACGAAGAAGAGGGAAAGCGCGTCCGAGCCTACAAGGACATCTCCGCCGAAGACATCGCACCCGCGCTCAACCAAGTCGATTGGGAGGGGACCGCAACCGAAGTTGCGGGTCGACTCGCGTCGAATCTCATTCTCAAGCATCCGCTACCGAACGCGAACCATCGAACCTCGATCGGGATGGCTCAACTCTACCTTCGTCGAGTGGATCCGGATTTCTCCATGCCGGATACGGCAATACAAGTGGACGGTGCGGCCGAGTACGATTGGATGGAATGGGTCAATGACTACATCAATCGGTCCAAACGACTCGTAACCGTCCGACGGAAGGGAGATCGCTTCAAGTATCTCGAGAACTTCGGGTGTGACGTACTCGAGCGAAAGCACGAAATCGAGATTCGGCTCGATAACTACGAATTGGATATGCAGCCCAGCGAGAGGTGGAGACACTACGCCAAAAAACACGAAGAGCTCTGGATCGAGTTCACAGAGGATGCCGTTCGCCGGACGGGAAAGACCGCTCTTCTCGAAGCAGACGCTCTCTCAAAGCACGAATTCGCAGCGGAACTCAAAGACCTCGAGTAAGATTAATCCTGGAGCCGCGCGACAGTCCGTCCGGTTTCTTCGACCTCTTCGCTACGGCTCATTTCGAGACGTTCCTCTAATTCTCGGACGGTATCTTCTAGGCTCATATCTCTAGGTGGTTCACTAGGACGCATAAATCCACTGGTGCAACGGTGGCTTTTGAGAGCACGATTCTGTCATCGTATATCGGGGCGATTTTCGGCGGATCTTTCGGATCGTACGTTGAGACAATTGTCCCGGACGTGTGCCAATGAAGACGATCCGGAATAAGGTGCTCTCGTCCCCCCTTCATTTACCACCTTCTCTCGAGTACTTGAAAGAGCTAGGAGAAATGCTGTCCCGATCTATACGATTCGCAGCCGGATAATCGAGCCGATTACTGACTGGCTTAGAAATCACTCCCGTTTGGACCGATCAGACGACGCGAGCTTAGAACGGTACGACTAACCAGTCCCCGTCTTCTTTCCGATCCATTTGCGAGCCGAAGACGTCCCGTAGCGAGTAGAGCGTTCCGTCGTATCGCAGATCGTACGTCTTCCCGGTCCGGTGGAACGATCCTTCGATCGCGAACTGGATCGTCGGGCTCTGGTACTCCAGGTCGTTCGCTCGTTTGTCCATCTCGAGGGCGAGCTGGTCGATCAACTCGTCCTCTTCGAACGCGTCCTCGAGGCCGACGACGCAGAGTTCGTTGGGGACGTCGTCCGATCGAAGCTGCTCGATGAACTCGGCGATCGGAACTTGATGATCAAAGGTGTCATAGGCGCCTTTGATTACGAGATTGTATCGTCCGGGGATTTGTCCAGGGCCAGCCATTTTCGGACTATAAGGTGTAGAGACTTTTAGTCGTTTCAGTGTCGTAGGCCGTTTACCGCAGTGAAAAACGAGCACCCTATTCATTCTCCGATATGAACATCATATCACTGGGTCTACATTCGCATATCTCATCACTTGGGTCATTGTAGCATTCCTCAGATGTGGGTCAGACGGTTCTCTACAGAGAAGCCGAACCTCATTCGTACCCCGCACGGTGACGAAAATCACGACAACAAATCCCGACTTCAGGCCTGTAGTTAGTAACTCGTGATATCCCGATCGCCGAGCACTCGAGTGTACGTATCGTCCCCGGTCACGTCTGCGAGCCGGCCGGCGAGTTCTCGGAGGTCGTCATCAACGCCCCACTTATCGACGTAGTTCTGGACCGCCTGCCCCTTGTCGTAGCGGTACCGGAGGAACTGGAGCTTGTCGAGGTTCGAGAGGTGATCGCCGCCGTCGCCGTTGGCTCGCTCCTCAATATACGCCCGACGCTTCTCGTTGTCCCACGTCCCCAGTTCGAAGCCGTCGTCCTGGTTGTAGAGGCGCATCTCCTTGAGGTCCTGGGGCGTCGCGTTCGTGCCGCGGCAGAGTTTGTTGACGTCGTCGAAGGAGGGACTCGGAGTGTCCAGCAGGTCAACAAACACATCTTCGACACCGATGTCGCTGGCTTCCTGGATGATTCCGTAGATTTCCTGGACGACCTCCTTTGCGGACATAATTTCTCCGGCGCGCTGCACCTTGCCGTGGTGCTTGGAGTACTCGCGGAAACACGCGCCCATCTCCATCACGCCGATGTCGCCGCGGGAGAGGTCGCGGTTCTCTTCAAGTTGCTTGCGGGTACGACGGGCCGTGCGATAGATGTCGCGGCGGAGCGACTTCCACGAGGCTGGTTCGGTGTCGTCGAGGGGACGGGCGACAACGATGATGTCGAAGGAGACTGCTTCGCCACCAATGAACTTGTTAATGTCTGCGGTGATCGGGTACGTCGCTGTTACCTCGAATCCGACGTTACAGAGCGATTCGAGAAGTTCTCCCCACGATTCGGAGTCGCTGTGATGATAGGTAAACGTGAGTGACCCGTCGTCCTTAAGTGAGCGCTTGATGACCGCGAAGGCTTGTCCGAGTTCGGATTCGAAGTCTTCGGAAGTTTTCTCAAGGTATGGATTCGTGACTATCGACTCCGCACGAGGCGTTTTGTCTTGGTCGAATCCGGGATACTCGTCTTCGAGAAGTACCTTCTGCCAGACGTAGAAGTAGTCCGCCACCTCGGAGTAAATGATGTTGTCGTAGTACGGAGGATCAGTGATGACGGCGTCAAACTCGTCTTCGTAGTCAAGTTGACGCATATCGCCTTGGTGAATTTTAGCGGATTCCCCGATAGGATGTGAGAATTCTGGCGTTTCTACGGTCTCACCGTTCTCTACGTAGCGTTCGGTGGGTGAATTTGCGTATTCGACGCCTGTCTTCACCATTTGAAACATAGAACTGAACGTCCCGCTCCCCCACTTAGCGCCCCACACGTTATTTTCAACTGGATAGGTCGGTGGTGTGAAAGAGTTATTTCGGAAGAAATCTCCAATTTTATTGTATGTTGTATTATATGACACCATCTTATTCGTATACCGTAGAGACTCAGAAGCCGCTAAGAGAAGGTATTCAGAGAGGTTCTGATCGTCCACAGATTCGATTGAACGAAATAGCTTAGCGAGCGACAGTAGTTGACGCTCTGTGAACATATCCTGCCAGGTCTCGTAGCCATGTTGGAACACGTCGTTGCCACTGATCGATGAAGCCGCAGTTATAGCACCCTCTGGGATGTCTTCATTGGGAACGTACTTATGCAGTGCGTCACTTTCTTCCCACTCACTCTTTGCTTCCTCGAAAAGCTCAACGTCGTAGCTTTCTACCTGCTTGTACCCCTTGTAGGCGCTCTTATCTTCGCCCGCGTTGTCACAATGTTCGCAGTAATACTCTAGAGCATAGAGGCGCAAGTCGGGAGGTCCTTGTTCTTGAATTGCGTCCGTGATCGCGTACTTCTGGCCACAGTCTGGACAGTTGTACTTCCCGCCACGTGAAACGTTTCCTTCCTTCGGAACGAAACCGTGGCCGCAGTCGTTACAGACACTCTCCGACTGCCAGTCATCTACCAAAGTGACCGAACCACAGTCCGGACAGAGAATGTTGTACTTGTCATCATTCTCGTAGCGCCCTGCGGCGACGCGATAGTCCTTAAACAGCGGAACTGTATGTCCACAAGAGACACAGTCCAACTCCTTTACCCAGAAGTTGTACATCACGTCGGCCTCGTGATCGCCGTTCGGACAGGGTGTCTTGTAGTATTGCGTAATCTCGTCGGCAACATCCAGTTTCACCTTCTCGAAAGCCTCTTCAAGTTCTTCGACGTCGGTCTGCCCGGCTTCGAGTTCCTTCTTCGTAACGAACCACGCAACAGGATTCAGGTCGTTGCCGACGACCTCAGCGCCGAAGCGTGACGCCTCGACAAGCGACGTGCCGCCGCCCATGAATGGGTCGAGAATCTTCTTGTCCTCGATGCGGACATCCTTCGGATAAAGCTCCCAGAGACTCTCCGGGTCGGTCATATCTACACGTTCAAGTAGTGAGGCGATGTCGAGGTCAGACTCGCCACCAGTGTCGTCGCCGTAATCAGCAAGTGTACTGCCCTCGTGACCGGGCTCGAACACCTGTACTTTCTCCGGGTCGTCAAGTAGCGTGTAGAGAGAAATAGCACGGAAGACACAGCCCAGGCGTCGCGCCCACCACTTATGCATCGTGTAGATTGGGCGATAGTACATCTTCGCCCGTCCCTCTTTTTCAGCAATCTCGTTGACCCGTTCGATGGGAAACCCTCTTTCGATAGGGAGTTCCGTTCGACGTTGTTGTCCCGAGCCATCAGGCATAGTAGTTAATCCTCAAGGGTTTCCCTATCCGTATATTTGTTTGGGAAGTTCCGTTGTCTCCCCATAGCTATTATGACCTCCTCAAACAAAATATCGGTCAATGAGTGTCGCGGATCCGTTTGTGAATAGGACATCAGAACTGAATCGTATGCGCAACGGTCTACGTCCTGAATCAGATGCACAGATGTATACTGTCTCAGGCCCTAGCGGTTTTGGAAAAACTGCTCTTCTTGAAGAGTTTGCAGTGAAATGTGAATCAGAAGAAATCCCCGTGATTTGGTATGAGATCGGTGATCCAGATACAGTACAAATATTTTTCCAACGTCTATTGGAGACCTGGGAGGAAGAATTTCCGGACTCAGTAATAGATCGTATAAAAGAAGAACTTTCCCCAGCAGCCGTAAGATCAATAGCGAGAACCACCTCACCTATTGATCCATCCGGAGGAATAGGGAGTACTGCGATTGGTGCTATCTTAGCGAAACTCTTCAACTCTAGTGAAGATATAACGGCAACAATTGATCCTGTGTCTTTTCTTCTCGACATCATCGGTAGCGAATCAAAAAAACACGAACAGATCGCAATAATAGTAGATCAGTATGATGTGGAAAGACTAGGGGAAAAACGAGCGGAAAGATTTGATGCCATCTTCCGTGAAATTGCACGCGATCTCCCGGAGAACGTTACTTGGTATATCGGATCTTCTCGACATATTCCTAATGAGCCTGAAAATATATTACGTGTGGCAGTAGGTGAGTTAGACGATTCTGCGACAGAGAGATTAGTTCATAAAAGAGGCTTCTCTCCAGAAGGAGATGTAATCGGTGAAATCTATAACCGCACCCGTGGTCACCCCTTTGTTATAGATAAGTTATTGAAGCTCGCTGATAATAATGGGCTGGAGAACGCCTTGAATGACAGCCCTCTTAATGAACCAGAGCTAATTCAGTACTTAGAAAGTAGTCTCCTCAATCAATTGTCCGTTGAGGAAGAACAACTTCTTCGTGATTCATGTGTTCTTCGGGAACTAAGACCACATTTGTTGAGCGAGATGACAGACCGAACCTCGGCAGAAGTCAGACAATTGTTATCAAATTTGCATCAACGTGCGATTGTAAAACGACGGGTGACTGCAACCGGTGAGACCGTTTTTCGCTGCCATGATCTACAACGTGATTATATTATTGAAAACGAATCCGCACGTGAAAAACGAAGAGGTCATCTAAAAGCAGCTCAAGCATTCCTAATCCATGCGGGTGAATTTTGGAATGATACCAACAAACCTGCCTCAAGTGAGGAAAAACAAACTCTAAGTCAGTATCTGGAATACATGGCTAATTTCGATTATCAGCTAGGACAGGTTAGCAACCACTATGGCTTAGACCACTGCATCGAGCAAGTATTGTCTGATATAGATGACTTAGAGAGAACCTTGTCAATTAATGCTATTGAGGAATATTACTCGTCAGGATTAAGTGATGAAAATAATCTTGACGCAGATACCGTTTTAGACGCCATTCAGTAAAACTGTCTTCTATACTCTTTGTGAAGGTACTATTTGAATAAAATGGCAGCACTATATCGAACACTCTACTACTATCTTCTGAGTAAGAGGATTATTTATGATTGCGTCGACAGCATTGTGCTATGGGGTTTCAATCGACTACGATCGCGAAGGTCGTCCCAAAGCTGAACGAGTCGATCTTCGTACCCGCGATCCAGCGGGAGTTCGTCTGGGGTCCGGACCAAGTAAAACAACTCTTCGACTCAATCCTCCGAGAGTATCCGATCGGTTCGTTCCTCTTTTGGGAGGTCAATGGAGAACAGGTTGAACAGCAGATTAAATACCGCTTCGTTCAGAACTACGTCGAACGCAGTATCGTCCAATCCGAATTCTCGGACGCCCACCATCACAACCCGAAGCTTCAAGACGGATTTGGGCTGCCCAACGAACTCACACTGGTTCTCGACGGACAACAGCGCCTAACAGCACTCTATATCGGTCTCACTGGAACGTACATCGTAAAGAAACCGTATTTCCCAAACGCAGAGCGCGACTCCTACGAGCGTAAGCGGCTCTATCTAAACTTACTCTCTGATCCCAACCAAGTGAGCAATGACGAGCTGAAAATGCGCTATGACTTCCAGTTCAAAGCCGGAAACGTCGAACAATCCACGGAGAACTATTGGTACTGGGTAGGGGACATCCTCGAGGCCGAAAATTTGATGGACGCAATGGCGATCAAGGACGCTCCTGAACTGGAGGAACTCCCGCCAGAGAAAGAGAGCTACCTTCAGAACAATATTATGGCTCTTTACAATACGATCCACAATAACGACATCATCAACTTCTATCCCGAGGACACCAGCGACAACGAACGTGTTCTAGATATTTTCTTGCGTACGAACGAGGGCGGGACGCAGCTGAGCAAATCCGAAATCCTCCTTTCGATGGCGACGGCACAATGGACGAGCGATACGAGCGATCCGCTCGACGCTCGAGAGGCGATCACCTCTTTCGTCGACGAGATTAATCACACGTACAGCGATGCTGATTTCGGACTCGGTATTGACTTCGTCCTAAAGACACTGCTAGTACTATCGGACATCTCCGCCGAGTACCGTATCGCTAATTTCACAGACGAAAACTTGGCAGCGATACGACGGACGTGGGAGGAGGGCGACTTCGAACCGGCCGTCCGCCGAGCCTTGAACTTCCTCGTTGAAGTGGGAATCGACGGCCGAAGCCTGACGAGTGACAATGCGATTATTCCGCTCATTTATTTCTTCCACGCGAACACCAATCCCGACGTTCAATGGACGTCGATCGAAGGCAGACAGACACGAAAACGGATCTACTTCTGGCTCACGTCCGCCCTATTGAATAGTGCGTTCACCACTCGACCTGACCAGGTCCTCGACCGATCTCGCAAAGCGATTGCCGATGCGCCAGCGGATGAGTTCCCGTTATCTCAGATTCACCGTGAGATGAACAGTCTCGGGAAAGTCGTTGGCTTCGATGAAGAAGTAGTTCAGGGACTTCTCGACAGTACGTCGTATACCCGACAGAAAATCTACCTCTTCCTGTCACTCATCTATTTCCCCAACACACTCAACGAAAATATCGAGTACGAGGTCGACCACATATTCAATCGAGACCGGTTAGACGAAACCGATCTCCGTGTTGACCATGGGTTAGACGCCGAGACTGCAAGGCGGTGTGAAGAACTCAAGGATCGTCCCGGAAACCTGCAACTGTTGGGTCAAGACGAGCATTTCGACAAGGGAGAAAAAACGATTGCAGAGTGGCTCTCTGAACGTACAGACGAGTATCGGGAACGGCATCTGATCCCGGAAGATGAAACGTTACACACGCTCGAAAAATTCCCGGATTTCGTCGAGCAGCGGGAACAACTGATTAAAGAACATATTGTAGACACATTCCGCAATACATCCCGCGAAGGACCCGAACAGTCTGTATCTCCTCCAGCAGAATAATCTATTTCGACTATCTGATGAATGATGGATTGAATAATCTCGATAAACAGTTATACGTTCCTACGCCATTTGATACTCGCGACAACTGCACCAATGACGACTGCTAGACCCACATTCAAACCTACCTCGGAAAACCCAGCCGCCGTCAGGAATTCGTTTAACGGAAACGGTGTTAGTTTCGAGATATAGTAATTAGCTGCCACCCGAACGGCGTATGCAGCATCTCTATACACGGTTACTGCCTGGAAGAATTCGAGGGCGGTCAGAATTCCGCTTCCAAAAATATACATCGGAAATGCGTTGAACAGAATATTTCCGAGTCCATACTTTATCATCCCTGAATTTTTACTCATATCTAACACTCCTTCTCCGCTGCTATCAAATATGCTGAATCAATATTTATTTGATTATTCAATGAGGAGTATCTGTTTGTGCCTCCGAAGAAGTCCCAGCATTACGTCCCTCGTCACTACCTCGCCTTCTTTAACGACGATGATCGAACTGGATATTTACCGATCTATCACCTCGAGAGCGGTCGCGAATTTGAAGAGCGTATCGCGAAACTCTGCACTCGAAACTATTTCTATGAGGAGGGGCGCAAACTAGAGGACGCCTTCACTAGAATCGAGAACGCTTACTTACCGGTTCTTCGGAAAATACGTAAAACGGAATCGTTAGACGGTCTATCCCAAATGGATCTCCGTCATCTTGGCGGGTTTATCCTCTTTCAACGTGCCCGGACTCGGGGAATGCGGATTGCTCTCGAGGAAATCGTTCAAATACTTGGTGAACGAATCGCGAGCGGTGAGCTGGAAAGAGACATTCCAGACGAATCGGTTGAGTTACTGCGGACAAGCCCGGAGAAGTTCAGCCGCCGCCTCCATATGCGAAAGCTCTTCGAAGCGTTCTCCTGGTATCCGTTGCTCAAGGGACTCGAGCCGTTATTGGTGGTCAATGAATCTCCGTCTGAGTTCATCGCGAGCGATCACCCGATCGTCCTCGACAATCCCTACTTCCGAAACGAGCCAGCGTACGCCATCGGTCGTTGGGAGAGCTGCGGGTTGCAAGTATTCTGTCCACTCGGTCCCGATCTTCTACTACTTCTATACGATCCGGAATGCTATCAACTTCGAGAAGAAGGAAATCGAATTACGGTGTCTGATTCCGCTGTCGTCGAACGAATTAATAACTTACAACTGATTCATTGTCTCGACTTAGTTTGTTACCGTACGCCTGGTCGGCGTGAGGAGTTCCAACGACGACAGAACACGCTATCCGAGTATACCGGGTATCCTGTATACTACATTGACGAATTCGATGGTGACGACTTATTCAGCAACGACGAGAAGCCCCTTGAGATGCCCTGTAACCATATTTCTGAGTATTCACCTCGGCTACCGTTTTTCAATCATCGAATTGGTGTTGATCTCAGGCCGGGGCGACACCTCGACACTCCGTTTATTCTGGACTCAACATGGTCAATATTGGATCGGTTGCGCGATTAAAATGGACTGTATCGAGTTACTCGAAGCTGATCTCGATCTTCAGACTCGAGGCTTCGTCCGGCATCAGTTCGAATAGATCCTGCACCTTCGTGTACTCCTGTCCGGAGTTCAGCGTCAGGTTCACCTGCGTCCGCTCGACGTCGACGGTTCCCTGAACGGCTCCGGGAACTCCCTCCTTGTCCGGGAGCATGAACGTGACGTCGCCGTAATCGACCGCACCGTCCTGGTGATTGTTCCGCCACTTGCGACGCAGCTCCACCACGTCGTCGCCGTTGTACTCGAAGCGCCAGCCGCCGGACTCGGGGATGCGGAACGGATAGCCGTTCACCCAGTCCGTCGCCTTCTCCGAGCCGGTCGGTCCGACGACGTACTCCGGGTCGTCGTCGCGACCCAGGTGCTGAAGCAGGAATGTCTTCACCGAATCTTCGGTCACGCTCTCGTCGAACCGATCGGCGACCTTCCCGACCGTAAACTGGTCGCCCGGCTCGCGACCCTCGATGTACTCGAGAATCTTCCCCTCGATTCGCTCGGAAACCGTCGGAACGAGTTTGACCCTCGTCGGGTCCCGGTCGCCGAGCGACTCGAGATAGCGCCCGCCGGCCTCGAGAACGTAGTCGTCGACCAGGAAGTCGTTCACCGCCTCGAGCGTCTCGGACTCGGTCTCGTCGGGGGGGAGGAAGACCGATTCGTCGGCGCGTATTTCACCGACGATCGTTTCGAGATTGGCGTAGCCGTGTTTCTCGACGTGTGCGTCGATCCGCTCAGAGATTTCCGACGCACTGATCACCGTCGCGTCGCCGACGTAGCGCAAGGTCGCGTCGGGTTGTCCCCTGTCGAGGATTTCGTTCCCGCGAACGATGACGTACTGATCGTCCTGGCTCAACCGACCGATCGCCCGCATCACGATATCGCGACTATCGCCGTCGATCCAAATGTCGTTGTTCTCGAGTAACTCCAGTTCGAGGTCGCCGATATCGATCGCTGTCGTTCCGCTTCCGAAACGCTGTCTGAGATCTTGCTCGACCTCGTCGACGTCCCAGATATCGATTCCGTCCCTGTGGACGAGGACCGTGTCGAGCGAACTCCCCGTGAGTTCGTCGCGGAATCCGCTCGAGTCCCGAGCGAGCACCGGCTTGTCTTCGAGCGCTTTCACGGTCGCGTTCAGTACGTCGTTGGAGCTTCCCGGGATCGGGCGCTCGGGATCGCGAAGGAACTGTTCGTACACGTCCTCGATCGAAATTTCGCCCCTTCGCTCGAGTAGGTCTTCGACGATCGGCCAGACCTCCGTCTGGAGG
This sequence comes from Haloterrigena alkaliphila, assembly GCF_017352155.2. Lineage (NCBI taxonomy): Archaea > Methanobacteriati > Methanobacteriota > Halobacteria > Halobacteriales > Natrialbaceae > Haloterrigena > Haloterrigena alkaliphila. The sequence goes on along the minus strand of NZ_CP071462.1, from coordinate 1,777,383 downwards.
TCGTACGGATCCGCCGAAGCCGAGTCCGCGATGTTCGAAGCGCTCAACTCGTCCCCCTCGACCACGAATACGTCGAGGTCCATCGGGGCGACGAGATCGAACTCGTTCAGTAGATCGTCGCCGTCGAGTACCTCGCCGTAGAGGAGCTGCAACTCTTCTCGGAGTTCGTTCTCCTCCTGGGACTTCATCTCGCGGATCGATTCGCGAATCTCGCCTTCTAACGACTCGTCCGCGAGTACTTGCCGCGCTCCTTCGATGTATCGGGCTTTGTCGATGTATCGCGTCCCCGACTCGATCGCTTTCTCACCGGACGGCTGCACGAAGACGAACGTGTTTCGCCACTCTCGCCCTCGGCCGTCGTTCGTGATGACGCGCTTGACCTCGTCCTGCGTCCACCGGCTATCCTTGACGACGACTTTCACGTCGCGGCCGTCGGGAATTTCGCGAATGTCGTCTGTCCGAAACCCGACCGGGTAGGTATTCGAGCCGAAGATCCCTTCGATGATGTCCGCGATCTCGGCTTTTGCCGACCGCTCTGAGACGTCGACGGCCGCGTTCCTGATGAGCGCGTTTGGATTCTGTCGGTCGCGGATCGCGTACTTTCCGTTGAGTTTGTGGAGGTGCCAGGCGACGCCGTGGAGCCGCTCGAGGTTGAGTACCACGTCGGAGATGAGATCACCCGTGTGGTACGCACCCATGACGATCTCGGACACGTCCGCACCTTCACCTTCGCTCGGCTTGAGTGAGTAGAGGAGGATCGTATTCAGCACTCGGCGACCGTGCGGAACTTCGGCCTCGTCGACGCGGTTCTTGATGTCGCCGGTTGCAGCGTTCAACCGCTCGTAATTGATCTTCGCTAACTCGTTTTCGAACTCGATCGCGTCGATATCTCCGTGCGTGATGAGATCGGTTTGATCGCGCATCTCGAGCAAAACCTTCGAGAAGAGGTAGATCATCCCGCGCGTGTTCTGATTACCCTCGTCGGCGTAGTAGCGCGTCTCGAGGGCATCGAGCAGCACGGGATGGAACGGATAGAGGTCGTGCATTTCGGAGAGCAACCCGTCGGGAATGTCGACGTGATCGCCCTGCTCGTACGCGTCGAAGTACCCGTTGACGATCTCTCTTGCAGCAGCTTCGTCAACCGAGTCGATCAGGCGGTGGCGAAGCACTTCGCGCTTGTCCACCTGATTGTTCATGTTGACTTCGACCGCCTGTTCGCGGTTCAAGATGTTGTGGACCTCGGATCCCTCGCGCAGAACGGAGACGATCGTATAGAGTTCGAGATCGGAGAGCGCGGTCGACTCCAGTAGCGCCTGCAAGAATCCCTGATTCGCGCTCCTTCGATCTCCGCTGAGCGTATCGAACCAGTCCTCGAGTTCGTCGACGAAGAACGCGACCGTCTCATCGCCGACGGCGTCCTGAATGGTCTGCATATCGGGATAGCCGCCGGATTCGTAGGTCCCCGGATCGTAATCGAGGCCCTCGAAAAACGGTTCCCAGAGGTGCTCGTACTGCTCGTTCTGCATCGCGACGGTGATCGGGGCTGCTGTATCTGGTAGCGAGTCCGCGAAGCCATCGATTCCGTCCGCCCACGAACCTGCAGAATCCGGATCGTTGAAACAGTGATAGAGCGCGACCATCTGGTGGGACTTCCCGCTGCCGTACGGCCCGTAGAGGATGTGCGTTCCTCGAGGGTCCTCGCCAGTGAGCGCATCGCGGAGAATCGTGAGCGCTTCCCGAAGACCGTTGGTCATCATCGTGCGCTCGAAAAAGAGATCGGCGTCGGATTCGAACTCGTCCTCGTCGTCGACGTTGTACAGTTTGACCTGCCCGTCGATCTGCCCCTCTTCCCGTAGCTCGCGGCTCAGCGTAACCGTATCTTCGAGCGTTCGGGATAGTGTCTCACTTTCAGCCATTAGTCACTGTCTAGACTTCCACATTTAGGGGCAATAAACACTGTGGTGAGATGATTTCGCGAAGTTTCGATCGGATCTCAGATATCACTCTATTCCGTCGGGGATTTTTCGATCTGTAACGGGAGAATCGGACCCAACGTATTTAGAGAACAACTGACTTGGCTGTCACATGGACGGATACGACCTCGTCGACATCGAGGTCACGCACGAAGACGCCGATGCGTTCGCCGATTCGACGGTAGATCCCGAAGCGGGCGAGAATCATCTTCTGACGATCCAGGCCCTTCGACTTCAGGCTGGCCAGCCGGACAACGAAATGCGGTCTCTGAGGGAACTCGAGGAAGAGTCCGTCAAGATGCTCGAGCATCAGGTGGACGCAGCCTACCGAGCGCTCTTTGAGATGGACGGAAAGGCGCTCCTCGCGGATGAAGTCGGCCTCGGAAAGACGATCGAGGTTGGGATGATCCTCAAGGAGATGCATTATCGGGATACCGACGACTCGGTACTCGTATTGACACCGGCGCAGTTGGCGAAGCAATGGCAGGCCGAACTCCTCGAGAAATTCGGTCTCGACTTCGTGTGCAACTACGACGACGAATTCGACGGGTTCGACGCACACGATTACGTTATCGCAAGCATCGACACGGCGAAAAGCGACCGCCATCGCGACGATGTCCTCGCTCGAGATTGGGACGTACTGGTGCTCGACGAAGCACATTACGTCAAAAACGAGGAAACGGACCGATACGATCTGATCGATAATCTCTCCTATCACTACGCGTTTTTCCTGACCGCGACGCCGATTCAGAACGAACTAACCGATCTCTACAACATTATCTCGCTCCTTCGTCCTGGGCTGTTCGGAACGCGAGACGCGTTTCACCACTATTTCATCAATAGCGATCAGGAAACCCTCGTGAACCGGAACGAACTTCAGACTCGGCTCAACAAGGTGATGATTCGAAACAGACGAGCCGACACGGATATCGACTTCACCGAGCGGAAAATAGACACGCGCACGTTTGATCCCACTCCGAAAGAGCGGGAACTCTACGACGCCGTATCGGAGTACGTTCGTGGGGCCTACAGCAAAGATCAGGGTCAGAAGCTCGTCCTCATGCTTCTCCAGAAAGAGGTCGTTAGCAGTCCTGCGGCCCTCCGTGGAACGATCGAAATGCGCTTGGAGGATCAATCCGAGCTCGCACAAGAGAGCGAACTCGAATCGATACTCGATTTGATCGATAGCATCGACGCGGTCACGAAGCAAGAACGACTTCTCGATATCGTCGAAGAAGCCCGTGAACACGTCGAGATGGGGCGCGTTATCGTATTTACCCAGTTTAGAGCGACGCAGCGACAAATCCTCGACAAACTTGCGACCGAAGGATACACCGTTCACGCGTTTCACGGCGGGCACTCGAGTCAAGAGAAAGAGGACATCGTGAAAAACTTCGAAGAAGAGGGTGGAGTGTTAGTTTCTACGGACGCGATGAACGAAGGACGCAATCTCCAGTTCTGTAATATTATGGTCAACTACGATCTCCCGTGGAATCCGATGAAAGTCGAACAACGAATCGGACGAATCCATCGGATCGGACAAAAGCGAGAGATATACGTGTTCAACATGGCGCTCAAGGACACCATCGAGGAGTACGTTCTCGATCGTCTCTTCCATAAGATCGACCTATTCCAACAGAGCGTCGGCGAACTGAGCACCATCCTCACTCGCCTGGAGGAATCCGGTACTAACTTCGAAGACGAAATCTTCGAACGGTTGGTCTCCGCCGATTCGGAAGTTGACTTAGAGAACGATTTCGACGCGATGGCCGTGGATTTGCAGGAGCAGCGTGAACTGGCGGATAAACTCGAGGAGTTCAACACTGGTGTCTTCGAGGGCTTCGATCTGGGGGCGAGCGATGACTGACGCTGCAGTCCCTATTACGCAATCGGCCGTCGAACAGTTCACTCGACGATACTTCGAGTCGTTCGACAGTTCGATCGACGTGAATGGTGATCAGTGGCTGGTCACCGTTCCTGACGGTGCGAATACACCCTTCGCAGGTGAAGAACTCAACCTCAATTGCTCGGCGACTGACGCTGAGGTTGACGAGAACGGCGAGCCACTCAACCCTGAGAGTTCCTTTTTTCAGCAATTGGTTGAGGACGTCTCGACGGAGTCGCCTCTCGGATGGATATCTGTTACGGTAGATACCGAAGGAATTCAATTGCCGCAATGGATCGCAGAAGATCGAATCGAAGTCGCCGAGAAGGCGTTCACACCGTATTACGATCGTACGGCGGTTGCCCTGCTCTTCCGAATTAGTATCGAGACGGTAAGCGAGTATCAGACCGAACTACTGCGGGCCATTACGATCGACACGCAATCGAGTAAACCGCTACCCGGACTGACTGACACGTATCTCAATTCGACGAACGTGGATCGTAATCGGCTGGCGGATACGTCTATTGAGAAGACTCCCGAGAAAGTCCGGGATGTACTGGACGAAGCGCGAAACGAAGTTCGTGACGCGATCCAACCGGAGATAGACGAAGTTCACGAGAACGCTTCTCGAGCCGCGGATCGCGAACTCGAAGAATATCGTCAGCTCCAGCAGCAGCGAATTGAGGAATTGGAAGAAGAGATAGCATCGTTGACTACCCGAATTGACGAGTTAGAGCGGACCGTTCAAGAGACAACGGAGCGAGACGAGCGTGCGGCCTCACTGCGAGAACGGAAGGAGCTCAGAGCCCAGCAACAGGACCTCGAAGACGAGGTGGCTGATATTCGTCACCGTCGGGAATCCGGATTTCCGAAGAAGCAACTCGAGATCCGCGATCGACACGCCTTGAAGGTGAGAATTACGCCAGTGGCAGCGACGGTGATCCAATACGAACGGGGAGAACTCGATCTCACCTTATCCGCTGGTTCTGTGGAGCGATCGCTACGAATCGGGTATGGAGGCGGGATCGGTGCGACGGAGACTGTTTCGTGCGACCGCTGTAAGGCGACACTATCAGAAAGGAATCCACTCCACTCGATTAGCACTGGAATTGTCTGTTACGAATGTGCGGTAAGCGAGCCCCCAGAGAGTTAGTGCCAACATAGATTCATTATCCCTAACGATTATAGGCTATCCCCACTACTTGGATCCTAGCGAACCGCACGACGGCGCCGACCCCCGTTCAAAAAATGAACGGACCCTAAACGGCTTACGACGCGTCGTTTAAATACACCCCGACGCCGTCCCTTGGATTCGAACCATCCAGAATCCGGATGGGCCCTGACGGATTCGAACCATCGACCACTCGGTATCCCACACGACCTCACGACGTCAGATCGCGTTATGAGCCGAGCGCTCTAACCAGACTGAGCTAAGGGCCCTTCATCGGGTAGAAATCGCGCGTTCTAATTAACGCTTGCTGTCCGGTTCGACCGGAAGAAAAATGGCAGCGTTACGCGGTCAGCGCCTCGAGTTCCTCGTCGCTCAACTCTGCCTCCAGTTCTTCCCGGTCGTGGGACTCGAGAACGTCTTTGCGCTCGTCGGCCTCGAGTTCGGTGACGGATTCGATGTGGTGACACATAGTACTCGAGGATACGCCCGTGAAGCGGATAAATGCTGGTTCAGGTGAGCCGACTGGTCTGCTCTACTCCTGATACTCCTCGAGCGTCGGATCGGTCGTCCCGGCGCGGTGGCGGGTCGCCAATCCCGCGAGGTGGGGCACCTCGGGGACGATGAGTTGCTCGCAGGCCGTTTCGCAGGCGCTCGTGCTCCCCGGGAGACAGAAGACCGGCGTGTCGACGGCGATTCCCGCCGTCGCGCGGGAGGCCATCGCGCGGGTGCCGACCTCGTCCCAGGAGAGCGACCGGAACAGTTCGCCGAATCCGGGCAGTTCGCGCTCGAACAGCGACGACGTCGCCTCCGGCGAGACGTCGTCCGCGGTGACCCCAGTCCCCCCGGTCGTGAGCACGACGTCGACGTCCCGCCGTGCGACCAGCCCGCGCACCGCCGTCCGGATCGCGGAGTAGTCGTCCCGGACCAGCAGCCGCTCCTGAACCTCGTGGCCCTCGGCCTCGAAGCACTCCTGGATCGTATCTCCGCCCGGATCGTCGGGATCCTCCTCGGCGGCCTGTGCGCGCGAACTCGAGACCGTCACGATCCCGACGTAGAGCGGGTCGATGACGTCGTGGCCGTGATCGTCCGTGCTCCGTCGGTCGTCCCTGTCGGTTGGCATACCGTCACTTCCTCGCTCGAGGTCGTTAATCCCTCGCCCGTCCCGACGGATCGACGCGCCGTCCGACTCGCTCGAGCCGGCTACTCTGCTCGAGTTACGACGGCGGCCACCGTAGCGCCTCGAGTCGCTCCTCGAGCAGGTACTCCTCGGCCCAGTCGATCCCGGCTCGCTGGCCGTTCTTCGGTCCTCGGAATCGGATCTCCATCGTTCCCGTCGCAGCGTCGGAGACGGGGATCAGGTACCGGTTGTCGTTGACCGGATCGTAGACGGCGAAGTACTCCGCGCGGCCGGTCTGGCCCTCCGGGCCGTCCCAGTTGTCCGGTGGCCGTACACTGGCCGTCTCGAACGCGACCGTCCCCGCGCTCTTTCGATAGGCCGTCTCACACCGGATTCGGTGGAACCGTCCGCCGACCTCCGCGACCAGATCGTACGGCTCGTCGTGGGTCGGTAGCAACACGGGAATATCGTGCACCGCAAACGCCGCCCGAATGATCGCTTCGGTCGCTCGGCCGCGTTTCTGTGGCTGCTCGAGGTTCTCGTAGCAGGTCGTTCGATCGAGCATACACGGACTCGCCGCTCGATTCGGTATAAACCACAGCACGAAGACGGGGCCACTCCTGCGGTGGCGCGCGCTGTACCGCGGTGAACGGCTAGTGAACCGCGGCACGAAGTCGTGCGAGGTCTTCGCGAGTTCAACGAGCGAACGGCCCGGAAGACGCGGAGCGTCTTCCGTTGGATGAGCGAGTGAGCCTGCGAACGAGCGAATCGGCTGGGGAGGGCCTGGAGATCCCTAGTGTCCACGATAGGAAAGGGTTCGCGGCCACGACGAATACTCTCGAGTCAACACAGTCCCCTCCTCGGAACTGCGAACGACTCGAGACACGTGTCGAAAAAGTCGGAGTCGAGACGCGAACACGCCAGACGTTCTGGAATGATCGCTTCGCTGTGTTCCAGACTAGGACGTATCTGGTCGAATTTGGCTGGTTTCGCTGGTATTCTCATTGGATTCGCTCGGAGCGATCGCTCCTCGCGAGTAGTTGGTTTCGTAAAAGCGCGACCGGAACGCTACGCGTTCCAGTCAGCCCGAAAATTTCTCCGATATGTGTCGGACGCCGAAGCCAGGACTCGAACAGATGCGAGACGTTCCTGCTCGCTCACTTCGTTCACTGCGCGGTCGTCGGTGCGGAACACCGACTGCTCGAGGGATCTGCGATCCCTCGCTGGCTGCGACTCGCGTGTTCGAGTCCTGTTTGTCTCGCTGTTTTCTCTCTCGTATTTGCTCGGAGCGACCGCTCCTCGCAAGCATTCGTCGAGAAAACAGCGCCGAAGCCAGGACTCGAACCTGGGACAACCTCGTTAACAGCGAGGTGCTCTACCATCTGAGCTACTTCGGCTCATCCTCTGGTAGTCGAGTGCATTTGATAGGGCTTTCGTTTTGCTTGCCCCGGGTTCGATACCCTTTCACGCAACGCTCGAGTACCCCCACACGATGAGCGAAGAGGAGGGCGACGACGAGGAGGACCTCGAGGCGGTCCTCGCCGATGTCCGAGCACGGATCGAACCCGACGACGAAGAACGCCGGCGGCTCCGCGCGGTCGCCGACCGACTGACCGAGCGCGCCGCGGACGCCGCGACCGACCTGTGCGACGACGCCGACGTCCTGCAGGTCGGCTCCACCGCCAGAGACACCTGGATCAGCGGCGATCGCGACATCGACGTCTTCGTCCGCTTCCCGCCGGACCTCGAGCGCGAAACGCTCGAGCGATACGGCCTCGAGGTCGGCCACGTGACGCTCCCGGAGGGCCACGAAGAGTACGCCGAACACCCCTACGTCAAGGGGACCGTCGAGGGGTTCGACGTCGACGTCGTCCCCTGCTTTCGCCTCGAGTCCGCCACCGAGATCCGCTCGGCGGTCGACCGCACGCCCTTCCACACCGAGTACCTCCAGCGGCGACTCGACGACGACCTCGCCAGCGACGTGCGCCTCGCCAAGCAGTTCCTGAAGGGGATCGGCGCCTACGGCAGCGACCTCCGGACGCGGGGCTTTAGCGGCTACCTCACCGAATTGCTCGTGCTCGAGTACGGCGGCTTCCGCGAACTGCTCGCGGCCGCGGGCGACTGGCAGCTGCCGGTCGAACTCGATCCCGAAGACCACGGACAGGAGACGTTCGACGATCCGCTGGTCGTCATCGACCCGACGGACCCCGAGCGAAACGTCGCCGCCGTCTGTGCGCCCGAAAACGTCGCCCGCCTCCAGCACTACGCCCGCACGTTCCTCGCGGAGCCCCGACTCGAGGTGTTCGAACCCGACGAACCCGAGCCACTCACGGAAAACGAGTTCAAGGAGCACCTCGAGCGGCGCGGGACGACGCCGGTCGCGATCCGGTTCGACGCGCCCGATCTCGTCGAGGACCAGCTCTATCCCCAGCTTCGGAAGTCCCTCGACGGCATCACGACCGGGCTCGACGATCGCGGTTTCGACGTCTTCCGCGCGACGGCGTTCGCGGACGACACCGCGGTGATCCTCGCCGAACTCGCGGTCGCGGAGCGCCCCGCCGTCGAGCGCCACGACGGGCCGCCGATCCACGTCCGTAGCCACGCGGAGGGATTCTACGAGGCCTACGCCGGCGATCCCGACGCCTACGGCCCCTTCATCGACGGCGACCGGTACGTTACCGAGCGACCCCGCGAGTTCACGACCGCCCGGGCATTCCTCGAGAGCGACCGCCTGTTCGACGTCGGCCTCGGCGCCCACGTCGAGACGGCCCTCGCAGCGGCGTACGAGGTACTGGTCGGCGACGAGATCGCGGCGCTGTGCGGGGAGTTCGGGTGGGAGCTGCGGCGGTACTTCGAACCGCGACCCTGAGTCGGACTCGAGCGCCGGCCGCGGACGGATCGACGTCGCGAGACGTCCGACCACGAATTTCTGCTACTGAAGTGGAGGCGTGCCTAGTGACCGTCGTCTCTGTTCTGCACGTGACTGAACGTACTCGAAGGACTACGTCATTCAAAGATGACTGTGAACACTCTCACAGCGCGACTAGTGGGTCAAGAACGGGATCAGCGTCAATAATGGCTGACAACTGGGGTTGCAACTGATCGAGTCGGGACGTTGGTTCTACCAGTTTGCGTTCCTGATCGTATTCGACGAGCGATTGGTCCGCTAACTTCGGGATATGCACGTGGTGCAGTTCCAGCCGAATCCGCCTCGATTCTTCGCTGGAAATCTCTCTCAGCGGAGTGTGGTGATTGTGTTTGATGATCGTCTTCGTGAGATCGTTCACCGTTAGCGATCGTTTCTCGCTCGCGAGTACTGCGAGGACGATGCGACGGTGTTGCTCTTGACACAATTCGAGAAGCGTATCGAACTCGGCGGAAGTCCCAACCATGAACGAATAAATAGACCCCTTGCGGAAGAGGTGAAGGGCTGTATAGTACTACTTTCGTCAGTAGCGGCCGAACGTTCCGTTGTTGATGAACTAGTCGTTCTCCTCGTCTGGATGGCTGATCGTCAACGTGCTCGTGATGAGATTGCTGTATGCAGCTCGAAATCGATTTGAAAGTGTCTGTTGCGCAACCCCCAGTTGTTCCGCCAGTTCCCGCATCGTTACCGCGCGTGGGACCTCATAGTACCCTGCTTCGAGCGCAGTTACCAGTGTCTCCCGTTGCGTCGGCGTGAGATCGTACTGGGCGCTCGCCATCGGCTGTTCCTGTTCCTGAGTTCGATTGAGTTCGAACGAAATATCGTTGTCGTTACAATATTCTTGAAATTCAGAGAGCGCGTCCTGACTGTCGAATCGCATTCGTAATTCCCAGTCCTCCGCTTTACCGACTGCTTGCATGAGCGTCGCCCCGAGCTCGACGTATGCATAGATGATAGTCTGGACGTTTTCCGTCCACTCGGCTCGATACAATTTCGCTCCCTCTACTTCGTCGATAACGGCGATGTTTGTCACGGATTCATCCTCCTGAAACGCAGCTTCAAATTCCGCGTGATCACCACCACTCACCCAGAAATAGGGCATAATCCGGTCTTCCATCGTCGCCACGACCTGTTCGATCTCGACGATCATCTGCGGAGCCGCTGTGAGTGCGTGATTCAGAGCGAGGTCATCCGATTTGACGGAAAACTCGGCGATAATGCTCATACCGCTGGTTAGTGGTCGAGCACAATAAGTCACGATCAGCACGTACTCGCTGAAGTGAAGGGGAGTCAGCGTCCGCCGACTGCCGGGATTTGAACGAAAACCGAGCCGTCAGCCGTCGACGTCCAGATCCAGTCCGTGCGCGTCGGCCACGTCCTCGAGCGCCGACTCGGCCTTCTCGCCGCAGTCGGACTCGGGTTCGACCGGTTCGCGGCCGTCGAAGGTCTCGTGGACGATGGCGACGCTGTCCGCGAGGACGTCCAGTCCGTAGCCGCCCTCGAGGATGAAGGCGAGGGCGGCGTCGGTCTCGTCGGCCAGCGTCCGGAAGCGGTCGGTCATCAGGGCGTAAGCCTCCGTCGAAAGCCGAATGCGCGAGATCGGATCGTGGCGATGGGCGTCGAACCCGGCGCTGATCAGGAGCAGGTCAGGGTCGTAGTCGGTCAGCGCCTGCGTGATCGGTCCTTCGACGGCCGCGAGGTACTCCCGGTCGTCCGTCCCGGCGGGCATGGGGACGTTCATCGTCCGCCCCTCGCCCGCCCCCTCGCCGGTCTCGTCGACGGCGCCGGTACCCGGGTAGAGGCCCTGTTCATGCAACGAGACGAAGAAGACGTCGTCGCGCTCGTAGAAGATGTCCTGCGTGCCGTTGCCGTGGTGGACGTCCCAGTCGACGATGGCGACCCGGTCGACGTCGTACGCGTCCGAATCCAGCGCGTGCTGGGCGGCGACCGCGACGTTGTTGACGAAGCAAAACCCCATCGCGTCGTCGTAGACGGCGTGGTGGCCCGGCGGCCGGCCGATCGAGAAGGGGGTCCGGCGGCCGGTCGCCCCCTCGAGGGCCGCCTCGACGGCCCAGCAGGCGAGGCCGGCGCTGTGGCAGATCGCGTCCCAGGTCTCCTCGACGGCGGTCGTATCCGGGTCCCAGTTCCCGCCGCCGTCGGCGCAGAAGTCGCGGACGGACTCGACGTACGCCCGCTCGTGGACGGCCGCCATCCGGTCGAGATCGCAGGGGTCGGCCTCGACGTACTCGACGCCGTGTTTCTTCTTCAGTCGCTCCCGAATCGCCCGTAGCCGGTCCGGCGTCTCGGGGTGGCGCGAACCGGGATCGTGTGCGAGACAGATCTCGCTGTAGCCGAACTGCATTTCACTCGAACAACGAGAAGTACGTCTCGATGTCGTCGTCGGTGATCGTTCGGCGGTCGGCGTGGTGGGCGAGGGTCGCGGCCGCCCGGGCGACATTGTCCGCGTAGTCCTCGAGAATGTCCGCGAGGGCGACGCGGGCGTCCATCGAGACGCGATATCGGTCGTCGATTTCGAGCCTGGCGATGCGGTCGACGGGGGCGACCGGCAGTTCGAGGTCGTCCTTGTCGACGACCGTTTCGACCCCGAAATCCTCGGCCATCAGGGTCTTGCGACCGTCCGCCGTCGCCTCCTCGGCGGCGTCGATCGCGAGTTCGCTCCCGTGTTCCTGGATCCGTGTCGCGAGTTCCCTCGACGCGTCGGCACTCACCCGAAGATCGCCCGCGTTCCGCCGGATAATCGTGTCCACCGGGGCGAACGGGAGTTCGACGTTCATACCATGCTAGGCGGAGCAAAGTCCCTTAACGCTTTTCCTAGGCGCCCGATGAGGTTGCTCGCGGCGTCAGAACACGTCGTTTGCCTCGAGGCGCCCGTCGCGGACGACCCCGCGGGCGGTCACCTCCTCGCCGAGGCCGACGTCGACGTCGGTCGCGACGCTCATCGTCGTCTCGCCGTCGTCGAGGACGACGGGGTCGCCGGCCTGGACGACGACGCCGGTGAACTCGAGTTCCTCGCCGTCGGACGGGTCGTCGGTGTCGGCGTCGGCATCGGCGCTGGTTTCGGCTCCGGCGGCGTCGCCGGCGTCGTCGCTCGAGACGCCGCGCTCCCCGGTTTCGTCCGCGTCGGAACCGGCGTCGTCACCGGCGAAGGCCGACAGGCCGGCGTTCTGGTCGCTCGCGCCGCCCGCGTCGGCCTCGCTGGCGTCCGCAGTACGCTCCGCGTCCGACTCGAGAACCGTGACCGTCGACTGCCACCCCGCGGAGGCCTCGAGGTCGTCCTGCCAGCCGTCCTGAATCTCGACGTCGCCCAGCGCGACCTCGTCGCCCGGGCCGACATCGATGTCGGCCTTCTCGCCCCACATCGCCACCCGGATATCGCCGGTCGCGTCCTGAACGCGGATGTTGCGGACCTGCCCCTCGGAGCCGTCGTCGCGGTCGAACGTGCGCTTCGGGTCCGCGGAGCGGACGACGCCCGCGATGTCGACCGTCTGGTCGATCTCGAGGTCCTCGATTGGCGTGCTCTCGGGGACGTACTCGACCTCTTCGTCGACTTCCTCGACGGCGCCGCGGTTGCCGACGTGGAGTTCGAGGGTTCCGTCGCGTTCCTTGACGTAGCCGTCGACCACCTCGACCGTCTCGCCGGGGTCGAACTCGGTGGCGAGGTCGGCCTGTTCGTCCCACAGCGTCACACGGATGCGGCCGGTTTCGTCGCCGACCACGAGGTTCGAGACCTTCCCCTCGGAGCCGTCGTCGCGGTCGAACGTGCGGACGCTGTCGGTGTCGAGCACGAGCCCGACGAGGTTGACGTTCGAGAGGCCCAGCGAGAGCGCCTCGACGGTGTACGTGTCCGAGACCTGAACGTCGATCTCGACGTCGTCGTCGGGTTCGACGTCGTCGACGCTGACTTCGACGCCGGAGAAGCCCTCCTTGGGGCGGCCCTTGATTCGCAGCACCTGTCCTTCCTCGAGTTCCTCGACGGCGGCTTCGGCGTGGTCGTCCCAGAAGGCGGCCCGGACGGAGCCGGTCTCGTCGGCGACCTCGACGTTGGCGACGCGGCCGTCCTCGTCCTCGCCGTCGCGTTCGAACGTCCGAATCTCACCGATACTGGTGACTTTGGCGAGGAACTTCACCTCCTCCATGCCCGGTTCGATGTCCGCGATGCCGCCGACCTCGCTCTCGCCGACTTCGTGAGCGACGAGCATCGCCGCCGTCTCCTCGTCCGCGAGTCCCCCCATCTGCTCGACTTTCGCCTCGACGGCCTCGCGAAACTCCTCGAGGGAGACGTCGGCCTCGAGGTCCTCGTACACGCCCTCGATGTCGCTCATTCTATGTTCGTGCATGAGTAGGTCGCGCATAAGCGTTGTTCATTCGGTGTCCAGCTGCGCCGCTGGGTTCGACGCGCTGGCCGACGAGTCGCAGCGGATCAGCCGGTTTCGCGGTCGGAGCGGCGACGGCGTCGACCCGCGTCTCGGCGGGTCTCGAGGGACGGATCATGCTTCCCCTGGTCGCGGTCCAGTATATAAACCTGCGCCTCGCGTCTTCCGCCGTGGCGGCCTCACTACCGCCCGGTAGCCAGCGGTCGTGAGGGAAATTGTCGTACAGCGGCGGGTAACTTTCGAAAGTGCTTTATTGTCCACGCGGATATGAAGAGATGAGTCCTGATAGGGTAGTGGACTATCCTCTTGGCTTGCGGAGCCAGGGACCGGAGTTCAAATCTCCGTCAGGACGTTTCTCTGCAGCACAACACCGTGAGCGTAGCGAGCGGTCTGTGCTGCAGGAAATTCCCCGGAGATTTGAGCAGACGAGTCGCAGCCCGGGAGCGAACGTAGTGAGCGACCCGGAACGTCTCGGCGTGTTCAAATCTCCGTCAGGACGCTCACTTGTTGCGAGTGCTTCGCGTTGCTCAGCACTCGCTATTGCGTTCGGTCCTGACGTGCCCAACGCTCGCTATCGCTCGCGTTGGACTCCGTCAGGACGCATTTTCGTGGCAAATTTGCGAGTGTCGCCAAAGGCTGTCGACTGCAGCGGACGAACACCGTTCTCGAGCCACTCCCTTCGAGGACTCCATCGCAGACGAACTCGAGCGTGCTGTGCTAGACGGGTATTTGGAGTCGCCACTCGAGGTACAAAATCGGGTGAGAGGAGTAAGCCCCCTTCTGTTCGTCCCGGCATTCGGCTGAGCGTCCGCGCCGTCCGCGGCGGCGCCGCGGGGCGTTCGGGCTACCACGGCGCGGACTTGCACCGGTGAGGGTTCGCCGTTCCATCGATCCTCGGCCGTCCGTGTGCGGTCGATCGCGACGAGCGCGATCTGTGGATTCGAACCACGATTTCGCGACCGCAATCCTCTGCGGGTCAACTCCCCTTCCTCTCGGTCGGGTTCGCGCGCATCATCGGTCGGGCCGAGACGTGTCGTTTCTGTTCCAGAGCCAGCGGTCTCCCGCTCCGGACTTGCGTCCGGTCACCTGCCCGAACAGGTGGGGGGACTTTCCTCGCGGGCGTGATGCATCCCGAAGGGATGGATCACGTTACGAGCGTGGCGCATCTCGGAGAGATGGGCCACGTTAGGAGCGTTGCCCGTCCCTCCGGGACGCGCAACGGTAATGCGTGATGCGTCCCGAAGGGACGGATCACGTTAGAGCGTGGGGCGACTCGAAGAGTCGGCCCACGTTGAACGAACGCGTCGTCGCCGACGCGCCCGCCGCGGCAGCCAGGCTCTCTCTCCCACCCGAAATAGGGACGTGCGCCGAATAAGTCTCCCGGTTAGGGGTTAAAAAGCGCGCAGTAGGGAATGGAAGCGCTTTAGGACGACTATTCCCATGTACATCTGTATGTCCCAGCGACAGGGCGTCGAACTCTCCTACGAAGACGGTGCTCGCGCGGTCGAACTCGCGCGGGAAGCCGTCGAGTCTTTCGTACAACACGGGCAGCGAGAACAACCGGGCAGCATGCGCGAGGTCTTCTACGAACGAACCGGCGCGTTCGTCCGCCTCGAGTCGACCCGCGGCCGGGGTAGCCTCCGCGGCTGTGCCGGCGGCTACCGTTCGGGCGAACAACTCGGTCACGTCATCGTCGACGCGGCGATCGAAGCCGCGAGCGAGGACTCCTGTGGCTCCGAAGTGAAACCGTCGGAGCTGCCGAACCTCACCGTCTCGGTGTGTGCCGTCCGGAACGTCATCCTGACGGACGATCCGCTTGCGGATCTCGAGCTCGGGAAACACGGCGTCGCCATCGACGGCGGCGAGGGCGGCTGGCTCTATCCGACGGTGCCCGTCGAGAACGGCTGGAGCGAGCGGGAGTACCTCGAGCGCACCTGCCGGAAGGCGAAACTCGCGCCGAACGCCTGGCAGGACGACGACGTCGTCGTCACGCTGTTCGACGGCCAGGTCTTCCGCGAGCGCGCCGCCGACGGGAGCGTCGAAGAGCTGTAAGCGGGCCGAACGTGGGGAGGGATCGATCGACGCCGGTACTCGCGTAACACCGGTCGGAGTGGGGTTTCTGCAGTCGCGTCACAGTCGATAGCGTCGGCCGTAGTCGGACGACTCACGGCGCCGTGGAGGCGAAGCCCGACGCGGGCCACAGATCACTCGTTTGATTGTTCGAATCCGACCGCGTCGGCGTCGACCAGACACCGTTCGCTGGCCTCGTCGAGGTCGAACTCCCGGACGATTTCGCCGTCGCGAATCAGCGGCTCGAGCAGCGACTCGCTCCCTTCGGGCCCCTCGCGGTCGGCAAGCGCGACGTGGTGGCCGCCGTCAGGCGTCCGGTAGACGTCCTTGACGCCCGAGAGCTTGCCCCGCTTCGAGATCGGCTCCCCTTCTAGTTCGACGATGTCGAGGCTGAAGTCCACCGAATCGGCGCCGGTAATGTGGCTGCCGACGCCGAAGCCGTCGGCGACGTCGCGCAGGGGCCGGATGGTCTCGGGGGTGAGGCCGCCGCTGCAGAAGATGTCGACGTCCTCGTAGTCCCGGGCGTCGAGCTCCCAGCGCACCTCGCGGATGATGTGGGGGAAGTCGCCCCGCCGCGACCCCGTGGTGTCGATACGAACGCCGTCGAGGTCCTCGCCCAGCGTCTCGGCGGCCAGCAGGCTCTCGCTCTTCTCGTCCCAGAAGGTGTCGACCAGCGCGATCCGCGGCACGTCCTCGTCGACGGCCTCGTGGAAGGCCCGCCACGCGTCGTCCTGATTGCCCTCGCCGAAGCAGAACATGAGCGCGTGCGGCATCGTCCCGCCCGGTTCGCGCTCGAGGATGTCGCCCGCCGCGACGTGGGAGAAGCCGTCCAGCCCCGCGAGCAGGGCGGCGCGTTCGACCGTCGCCGCGATCGACGGGTGGACGTGGCGCGCACCGAAGGAGAGCACCAGCGAGTCGGGCGCCGCCAGCCGCACCTCGAGGGCGGCCGTCGCGAAGCCGCTGGGCTGAGAGAGAAATCCCAGCAGCGAGGTCTCGAGTTCGGCGAACTCGAGGTACGGCCCCTCGACGCGCAGGACGGGGCCGCCGTCGAACAGCTGACCGTCTGGCAGGGCGTCGACGTCGACGTCCCGTCCCTCGAACAGCGTCGCGACGTCTTTCACGCCGGTGAAGACGTCGAACGAGCCGGTGGGAAACTGGTCGGCGGTCACCTCGGCGACCACGCGAGGGTTTTTCTCGGCGTGCTCGAGGGTGGCGCGGGTGCGCTCGAAGTAGGCGTCGGTCGCGCGTCCCTCGAGAATCGCTTCCGCTGGGACGGTACCGAACGGATTTGACATATCGACGGTTTCCCGGGGGAAGTACAAAAGCTACCCGTCTGCGGGCGTCGTCGCGGCCGGCGGCGCAGGAGACGACGATAGCGGCGCGGGAGACGACGCCGGTAGCGTCGGCGTCGTTGCAGGGGTGCGCCCGAGCGAGGACGACGGCGTCTCCGACCCGTGAATCGCCTCGAGGCCGGCGACCGTCGGCGCACCGACGATCGTGACGGCGTCCCCGTCGACGGTCAGGCGGTAGGCCCCGGCGAAGGGGCGGCCGTCGGCGATCCGATAGACGCCGTCGGCGCTCGCGTTCGCGTCGTCGACCGGCGTCGCCCCGCGGTTCGCGAGCACGGTTCGGTAGGCGTCGGCGAACGCGGCGGCGTCGGCATCGCTCTGCCAGGCGAGTGTCCAGACGTGGCCGGTTCGATTGCCGTCGTCCCCGCGGTAGACCCGAATCGTATCGCCGGCCCAGCCGTCGGTCGCCGGATGGCTGTAGTTGTACGGCGACAGGTCGGTCCCGCCCTCGAGCAGCGATCGGTCGACGGCGCCGTTGGCCCACAGCGAGGCGAACAGGGTCGCCTCGCCGACCGTCTCCGTGCGGGGGTCGCCGTCGGGGCCGATCGGCTCCCAGTCGTCGCTCGAGCGGTCGCTGATCGCGACGTCGGCCGGGCGGTCGTCGGGGTAGCGCTCGGGGTGGAGCAGTTGACTGGTGCTCGCCGGTCGCTCGTCGTGGGCGCGGTCGACGGCCGCCCAGTCGCCGCGCTCGCGGAGGGCGTCGACGAACGTCGGTCCCTCGGCGTACGGCGCGTAAATCGAGAGGAACAGGCCGACGTTGAACGACTCGCCGGGAGCGACCTCGCCCGCCGGCCGCTCGTAGTCGGGGAGACACTGCCACGCCTCGCCGCAGCGCCGATCGTACAGGTGGGGGACGTAGCTCGCCTCGCCCTCGATCAGTCCGAGTTCGGCCCGCCGGACGTCGATGGTCCCGCCGTTTCTGGCGAGGCCGAAGTGTTGATCCTGAAGCGCGTGGACCAGTTCGTGGACGAGCGTCGCGCGATCGATCCGGATTTCGTCGGCGTCGTCGGCGACGATGACGATCCGGTCGTTGACGTAGTAGCCCACCACCGAGCCGCCGTAGAGGTCGTCCATCGCCCGGTTGACGTCCGTCTCGCCGTCGACGACGAACGCGCCGCGCCAGACTTCGTTCGCGAACGGCGACGCGGCCTCCGACCCGCCGCGCCGGTCCCGGTACTCCGCGCGGGAGATCACCTCGAGGTCGACGTCGCGTTCGAACTTCAGCCCGCGGACGACCTCGATTCTGGCCATCGAGCGATACTTGACGGCCTCGAGTTGGGACTCGGTGAGGCCGTCGCCGGCGTCGAACTCGAACTCGTCGTCGTGGGCGTAATCGCCGACGGAGCCGAGTTCGCGGTCGGTATCGAAGTGGTTGGACGAACCGGGGAGGGTACACCCCGAGAGGACGACCAGTCCGATCAGGGCGAACAGCGCGAGACGGCTGCGGTGCATCAGCCACCGGTTTCGATGGCGGGGTCAAAGGTGCGTCGGTCAGGCTCGCCCGCGGTCGCAGCCGAGTGCGCCCGGATCGGGAGCGGCGGTTTCGGAACCGGGCTCCCAGTCGGCGGCGGCCCGCGCACGGACGACGACCGCGGTGACGACGATCGCGACCGCCGCTCCGGCGCCGGGGGCAGCGAAGCCGCCCGCGATGGTGTCGTCGTTCACATCGTCGTTCACAGCGGCGTTCGCATCGTCGTCGTCATCACTCACGTTAACGCGCTCGATGGTATCCTCGCCCTCGGGGGCGGCGCCGTCGCGGATCCCGTCGAGTTGCTCGACGGTGGGGGCACGCACGATCGTGACGGTCTCCCCGTCGCGCTCTATGGCGTACGCCCCGGGGAACTCGTCGTCGATCACGTACGTGTCCCGTCTGTCGTCGACGGCCTCGGCGTCGTGTCCCTCGAGCAGTTCGAGGTAGCCGCTGGCGAACTGTCGGGCGTGATCGCTCGAACGCCACTCGGTCTGCCAGACGTAGCCGGCGTCGGCGGCGGTCGCGTTCGCCCCGGCGTCGGCGTCGACGTAGGTGACCAGTTCGTCGCCGGCCCAGCCGTTCGTGTACGGCTGGTCGTAGTCGTACGTCGTCGGATCGTCGCCGAGCAGCGCGTCCCTGTCGATCACCGACGAGTCCCTCGAGGCCAGCGAGTCGGCGGCGAACATCGCGACCATCGCCGCCTCGCCGGCCCGTTCGGTCGCGACCGTGCCGTTGATCTCGAGGCGCTCCCAGGCGTCGCTCGAGCGGTCGGGAACCGACACGTCGGCGGGCTCGCGCTCCTCGTGGTGAATCACCGTCGACGAACTCGGCGGCGGCTCGTCGTAGGCGGCGTCGACCGCCGCCCAGCCGTCGCCGGCCTCGCGCAGGGAGTCGACGTAATCGGGGCCGTCGCTGTAGGGCTGGTAGAGCGTGAGATAGATCCCCCAGTTGAGCTGGGTCGGGCCGTCCGACTGCGCGTCGCCCGGACGGAGGCAGTCCCACTCGTCCCCGCAGCGCCGCTCGTACTCGACGTCGACCCGGGCGGCGTCGCCTTCGACGAGTCCGTTCACGGCGTTCTCCTGATCGATGGTCCCCCGCTCGAACGACCTGAGACCGAACCGCTGGTCCTGGAGTGCGTGGACCAGTTCGTGCCCGAGCACGACCTCGTTCAGTTCGGGGTTCTCGGGCGTCTCCGAGACGATGACGATCCGGCCGTCGACGTAGTAGCCCTCGACGGTCCCGCCGTACATCGACTCGAGTTCGGCCGTCGCGTCGGTCTCGCGGTCGACCATGAACAGCGCCTCGTAGGTGACGTTGTTCGCGACTCGCTCCTCCTCGGTCAGGGAGACGAAGACGTCACCGTGGTCCTCCTGAAACTCCTCGCGGGAGATGACCTCGACCGGAACGTCGGCCTCGAAGGTCGCGTTCCGGATCTCCTCGACCCGGGCCATGGAGCGATAGACGACCGCCTCGAGTTCGTCGTCCTCGACGACGGCGTCGTCGCTCTCGTCGACGGGGAGGTCGTCGTCGGCCCAGTAGCCCTCGACGTAGCCGACGGTGCCTTCGGTGGTCGGGTCGTCGGGGCGGTCGGGCTGGGCGGGCGACTCGTCCGAGGAGAGCGGTGGAACGGCGCCGCTGGCGACGATCACGATCATCGCGACCGCAACGGTCGCGGCGAGGGCGACGGCGACTCGCGTCGGTGGGGACCTCATGAGACGTGGATACCGTTCCGTTCGGCATCGGATGCAAAAAGACCGCGGATCCGAACGGTTCGAGCCGCGGACCGACCCAGAAGACGCGACCGGAGGTTACGCTCGCGGTCGCGCGGTCGCGGACGGTTCCGCGCGGTCGGGAACGGTTCACCCTGTCGCGAACGTTTTTACGACGGCGTTCGTAGCAGTACGTATGCATCTCGAGCCCGACAGCACGGCGGTCGTGGTCGTGGACATGCAAAACGGCTTCTGCCACCCCGACGGCTCGCTGTACGCGCCGGGCAGCGAAACCGTCGTCGAGCCGATTTCCCGGCTCGTCGACCGGGCCCGCGACGCCGGAGCCCAGGTGATCTACACGCGAGACGTCCACCCGCCGGAACAGTTCGACGACGCCCACTACTACGACGAGTTCGACCAGTGGGGCGAGCACGTCCTCGAGGGATCGTGGGACGCCGAAATCGTCGCGGAACTCACCGTCGAGGACGAGGACCACGTCGTCGAGAAACACACCTACGACGCGTTCTACAACACCGAACTCGAGGGGTGGCTGAACGCCCGCGGGATCGACGATCTGGCGATCTGTGGCACCCTCGCCAACGTCTGCGTGCTCCACACCGGCGGCAGCGCGGGACTGCGGGACTTCCGGCCGCTCATGGTCGAGGACTGCATCGGCGCCATCGAGGACGACCACAAGGAGTACGCCGTCGACCACGCCGGCTGGCTCTTCGGCGAGGTCGTCGAGAGCGACGACCTCGAGTTCGGCGCCGACTGAGCCGTCCCGTCGTCGATCCGCGGGCGGAGGGCGGCCGACTCGAGTCGAGGGCCAGCGGCGAGCGCGGCGGGCGCGAAGTGAGAGCGTTTTCAATGGCTGCGTGCGAACGGGACGATATGGAGTCCCCACAGCCCGCCGGACTCGAGTCGACGCTTCGAACGGGTGATCGCGCGTGAACGCTCGCCGAATGCGCTCGATGTACGTCCTCGGCATCGCCCTGAACGGCGTCGCGCTCGTCTACGCGGCGATGGACGGCTCGCTGCTGTTCGCGGTCACGTTCGGCATCGTCATGCTCTACCTCGGCGTTCGCTACTGGATGGTCTCGAGCGCCTGAGTACGACAGGAGCCCCGTCTTCACAGTGCGGCGGGGCCGACGCGACACCGATACCGGACTCGAGCGTGGGCCTCTCGAAAAACGGATTCCGGCGAACGGGCTCACTCCGGCCGGAAGATACGGTAGGCGCCCTGTCCGGTCGCGACCGCTTTGGTCTCGCCGTCCGGGGTCGTGCTCTCGACGGTGATCTCGCTGACGCCGACGCTGCCGCCGACCCGGATCACGTCGGCCGTCGCCGACAGGTCGCCCGTCGCGGGCCGGAGGTAGTTGACGTTCAGGTTGATCGTCGCGATCTGGACGTCGAACGCCTCCTCCATCTCGGTGCGAAGCGCCAGTCCGCCGGCCGTGTCGATCAGCGTCGCGGCGATGCCGCCGTGGATGTCCCCCCGCTCGTCCGGCCCGGCGTCCGGCCGCGTGTTGCTCAGCTTTTCGTCGTAGGGAATCGAGAGCGTCATCGTTCCCCGGCCGACGTCGTCGACTCGCGTCCCGATCCACGAGAGGAACTCCTGATGTTCGTCGATGAAGTGCTGCAGCATCTCCTCGAGCGTGTCGAACTCCTCGAACATCGTCCGCATGTCGTCGGCCATGTGGTCCCCTCACCCACCGACGCTCTTTATCGCTGTGTTTCCCGACCCACACGTTGTCGACTGTTGTTTCAGTCCGCGTGGCGGTGGCGCGCGCTGATCCGCGGCGAACGAACAGTGAGACGCGGATCGGAGATGTGCGAGGGATGAGCGAACGAAGTGAGCGAATCGGCTGGGGAGGGTGTGGAAATCCCCGTTGCCACGCGAGCAACTCGTTCACGTTCCCGACGACCACTCTCGAGCCAACGACCACTCTCGATCTAACAACCACTCTCAATTCGACGAACAGAGCCGCATTCACCGACGCAAACTCAAAGATCGATTTCAGCCTGGGGAAAGCGTTTATCCGCTCCGCACGGTGAATCGAGTATGACCGCTGACAGACGCACCGTCCTGGCGCTGACCGGCGCCCTGCTGGCCGGCGTCACCGCCGGCTGTACGGGCGCCGCGACCGACCCGGACGAGTCCGGCAACGGCGACGGAAACGGCGGCGACAATGGACCCGCCGACGGCGATCTCTTCGACGGCGAGGCGCCCGACTTCCCGCAACTGGATCTCACCACCGACCCCGACCTCGAGCCCGCGCGTCTCGCCGCGCAGGTGCGGGGCAACGTCGCCGTCTCGTTCGACCTCCTCGCGCAACTTCGCGACGACGCGCCCGACGAGAACCTGTTCTTCTCGCCGTACAGCGTCTCGGTCGCGCTGGCGATGACCTACGCCGGCGCGCGGGGCGAGACCGCGACCGAGATGGCCGACGCGCTTCGGTACGACCTCGAGGGCGAGGACCTCCACGCCGCCTTCGCCGCGCTCGAGGGCGAGTTCGCCCAGCGGAACGAAGACGGCCAGACCGTCGAGGCGCCCGGCGGGGCGAACGACGGCTCCGGGGACGACGACGACGCCGGCGCCGAGGACGACCTCGGCTTTCAGCTCTCGAGCGCCAACGCCGTCTGGCGCGACGAGGGGTACGCCTTCGACGACGGGTACGTCGAGTTGCTCGAGGCCTACTACGAGGCCGGCCAGCACCTCGCCGACTTCAGGGGCAGTCCCGAGGCGGCACGCGAGGAGATCAACGCGTGGGTCGCGGAGCGGACGAACGACCGGATCGAGGACCTCCTGCCGGCCGACTCGGTCGACGAATCGACCCGGCTCGTCCTCACGAACGCGGTCTACTTCCTCGCCGCCTGGGAGCACGACTTCGACCCCGCGAACACCGAGCCGGCGACGTTCACGAGCCTCGACGGGAGCGAGACCGAGGTCCGGACGATGCACCAGACCCAGCGACTCCAGTACGCCGCGGTCGACGGGCACCAGCTGGTGGAACTCCCCTACGCCAACGAGGACACGAGCATGGTCGTCGTGCTCCCTGCCGAGGGCGAGTTCGAGTCCGTCGAGGCCGCGTTCGGCGTCGACGATCTGGCGATCATGCTCGAGGAGGCGACTCGAGCGGAGGTCGAACTCGCGTTCCCGAAGTTCGGGATCGAGTCGAAGTTCAGCCTCGTCGAGGTCATGCAGGACCTCGGCGTGACGACGGCGTTCGACGGGAACGCCGACTTCAGCGGGATGGTCGAAGGAGACGACAGCGATCTGTTCGTCGACGACATCGTCCACCAGAGCTTCCTCGAGGTCGACGAGGAGGGAACCGAGGCGGCCGCCGCGACGGGCGTCGTGATGGCGGAAACCGCCGTCCCCGAACGGGTCGAACTGACCGTCGACCGGCCGTTCCTCTTCTACATCCGCGACCGACCGACCGAAACGCCGCTGTTCCTCGGCCGCGTCGTCGACGGCGAGACGCTGCAGGACGACTAGATCCGGCTCTTTATCGCATCCGTCTATCCGCCGTGCGGTGGCGCGCGCTGTTCCGCGGCGAACGGATAGTGAGCCGCGGAATAGTGCCGTGCGAGGGATGAGCGAGTGAGCACCGCGAACGAGCGAATCGGCTGGGGAGGGCGTGGCTATCCCTAGCCGCCAGACGAGCAGAACACGGTTCCCCCTCCGACCTCCGTTCGGTTTTGTCGTCCCGTCCACAGTTATTTCGGATACGCGACGAGAGGATTCGAGAGTCGTTCACCGATCGTCGACACTCGAGCGCACGCGGACCCGAACGCGCTCACCGATATCGAACGATCGATCCGGACAGATCAGCTTCGCGCCGAAGTCGGCGTCTCGAGCGCAAAAGAGCGAGAGCCCGGTGATCGCCTCGTCGTTGGCGGTGACGACCACGTCGTCCCACGCGATCGTCCGGCCCTGTGCGACGCCGAGGCGGTCACCGTTCAGACTGATCGGAACCGACTCGTCCTCGAGGGCAATCCCGGACCGCTGGTGGACGCCACCGCCGTCGTAGTGTGGCAGTCCGCCGTCGAGTACGCCCCCTCGATCCGCCCGAACGCCGACGAACGCCTCGCCCGGCGCGGGGTGGATCGGCGCGTCGAGGACCGCGTAGGTCGCTCTGGTCGACACGACCGTCCCGGTTCCGTCCCACTCGAGCGCCCGGAGTTCGACCCCTGGCTCGAGCGGGAGCGAGCCCGACGCCCGATGGGGGTTCTGATCGGGGCGGCGCAGGCCGACGTGGAGGTGGTTGTCGACCCACGGCGCGAAGAAGCCGGCGCGGACGAGTTCGCCCAGCGAGTCGCCGCGCTCGACGCGATCGCCCGCCTCGACGGCGGGAGCGACGTGGAGGATCCGAGCGGTCAGGCCCTCGAGGTCGCCCGGGCCGTCGCAGTCGACCAGAATCAGATGGTCGTGTTCGGGCGCGTAGGGTTTCGGCGGCGCACGGACGGCTCTGGTTTCGAGAACGGTCCCCGAAACCGGACTGGGTGCGGTGCTCGTCCGGCCGTCGCGGAGCGTGCCTGGGTACAGGTCGATCGCACACCCCTCGTCGTGGGCGGGGTACGGCGAGTTGTACAGCGAGAAGCGCTGGTACTGCGCCAGCAGCGGTTCGGGAAGCGTGACGGCCATCGCGTGTCGACTCCATCTGCGCGGCGAGACCGTTTAGGTGCGTCGGGACGAATCCCGGACCGATGCGAGTGTTCCGCGGCCGCGCGGCGACGATCGAGGCCGACCGCGAGGTCAGCCGACGGCTCCTCTCGCTGGCCGCCGACGGCGAGCCGGCGGTCCGGGTCTGGACCCCCCACCGACAGGTCGCCTTCGGGCGGCGGGACCGGCGCCTCGAGGGCTACGACCGCGCCCGCGAGCGCGCTCACGAGCGCGACTTTACGCCGGTCGAACGCGACGTCGGCGGCCGGGCGGTCGCCTACGACGGCGAGACGACGCTGGCCTTCGCCCGCGCGGAGCCGGTCGCGGACTTCCGCCGCGGGACGGACGACCGGTACGAACGCGCCACGAGCGCCGTCGAGCGGGCGCTCCGGGGCCTCGAGTGCGAGTCCGAGTCCGAGTCCGGGTCTGGCCTCGAACCGGTTCGCGGCGAACCCGAGCAGTCCTTCTGTCCCGGCACGCACTCGCTGTCGTTCGCGGACGCGAGCGCCCGCGAAGGCGAGGATAACGGTGAGGGCGAAACGCCGCCCCAGCGCAAGGTCGTCGGCATCGCCCAGCGCGTCCGGCAGGACGCCGCCGTCGTCGCCGGCATCGTCCTCGTCGACAACCGCGAGGAACTAACGGGCGTCCTCGAGTCGGTCTACGACGCGCTCGACGTAGCGTTCGATCCCGCGACCGTGGGCACCGTCGCGAGCGCGGGCGGACCCTCGGAGCCGGGGGTCGTCCGCGAAGCGCTCGAGGACGCCCTCGTCGGCGACGAGACCGACGTGACGGTCGAATCCGTCGCCAGCGCGAGGAGATAACGTTTTTCGTCTCCGCGTCTTGGGACCAGAGTATGATTCAGGGAGCGCACGCGGAGGGAGACCGATGACGCAGCCAGCGGACGACTCGCGGTGGGACGAACTCCTCGCGGACGCGGCTGGGATCGCCGAGGAGTACCGGGAGAACGGCTGGGACGCCGTCGTGCTGGAGCCCGACGCGGTCGATCCGGTCGAGCGCGAGGACCGAACCGGGTTCGACGTCCGCGTCTCGGCGGAGGAGTACGACCTCCTCGAGTCGCTGATCGACGACGGCGACGTCACGATCACCGCGGCCGAGGTCTACTACCGGCCGCCGGCGACCGACGACGAGCGGCGAATCGCGCTCGCGGTCGAGCGCGACGAGAACACCGAAACCGCCGCCTTCGTCCCGTTGACCTACGACCTCGACGCGTCCCGCTCGGTCTTCGAGACGGCGCTCCGGGAGGAGCGACTGCTGTTACACGTGACGCCCGCGACCGGCGACGACCCCGACGCCTGGATCAGTTTCTCTCACGCCGATCCCTCGCTGTTCCTCGAGGAGGCCGACGTCCGCGGCTGGTTCGACGACGACTCGGCGGAGCCGACGCGCAACGACGGCGACAACTAGTCGAGAATCGATCTCGAATAATCGGCGACGCCCGCGTCCCTACTCCTCGTCTCCCTCCTCGGCCGCGTCCTCCCGCTCGCGGAGCTGTGAGCTCGCCTCGCGGACCTCGCGCATCACGCTCGAGATCCGGTCTTCGGCCTCGAGTTCCTCCTCGACGGAGAGGTCGACGCCCTCGACCTCCAGTAAGAACTTGGCGACCTCGGTCGACTCGTACATGACGTCGTCGAGTTCCTCGGCGGTGAAGAAGTCGCACATCGCGCCGTAGAGGAAGGTCGCGCCGGCCTTGCGCACTTTCTCCTCGAAGGAGGCCCGCGCCTGATTGACCGCCTGCGGGGTGTAGGTGTCGGTCATGAAGGGGACGAGTTCGGGCAGATTCTCGCCGATTTTCGTCATCTCGACGCCGGTCTCGGTCCGGAAGTCCGAGCAGAGGCGGGCGATGGCCCACTCGCGGGCGGTCACGTACGTCCGATCCCGCAGGAACTCGTTGACCCGGTCGTACTGGGCGCCGTCCATCTTCTTGAACCGGGCGTACTTCCGGACGTCTTCGGGGATATCGTTCTCCTGCGGTTCGGGGTCCGGAACACCCGGCATCGACGCGTTCTCACCGGCGTCGCTGTCGGTCGCCGTGTCCGCCGCGTCTGCGGTGTCCGGTGCCCCGTCGTCGGCGTTCGCGGTGTCGGTTTCGCCAGGGTCGGTCTCATCAGCGTCGGCTCCGTCAGCGTCGGGAGACGATTCCGATTCGGCG
Organism: Haloterrigena alkaliphila; assembly: GCF_017352155.2. Classification (NCBI taxonomy): domain Archaea; kingdom Methanobacteriati; phylum Methanobacteriota; class Halobacteria; order Halobacteriales; family Natrialbaceae; genus Haloterrigena; species Haloterrigena alkaliphila. The sequence goes on along the minus strand of NZ_CP071462.1, from coordinate 1,750,482 downwards.
GCGTCGTCGTCGGGTTCGAATCGAGCGGCGTCCAGTCCGTCCTCGTCCATGGCCGCGTATTACCAGCAACCCGAGATAAGCGTTGTTCCCGAGAACGCTCCGCTTCCGGTTCGGTCCGAACGGCGGCATCGTAAACGCCTCGCCTGTGTACGCGAGTTCTCCCGGATTTAAGTTCGTGAGGGGCATTCGGTAGTATATGTCACAGACGCCAGTCGTAGTCAAGGCAGTACGGACCCCGCAGGGGAAAGAGGACGGCGTGTTCGCGGACGTCCGCAGCGAGGACCTCTCGGTCCCGCTGATCGACGAGATCCTCGCCGAGACTGGTCTCTCGGGCGAGGAGGTCGACGACCTGATGTGGGGCTGTGCCCAGCAGCGCGGCGAGCAGGACAACAACCTCGCCCGCGTCATCGCCCTGCTCTCCGAACTCGGCGAGAACGTGCCGGCGACGACGATCAACCGCTGGTGTGCCTCCTCGATGCAGGCGGTCATCTCCGCCTCCGACGCCGTCGCGGCCGGCAACCGCGACGCCGTCATCGCCGGCGGCGTCGAGAGCATGAGCCGCGTCCCGATGGGCGAGGGGATCGAGCACATCCACCCGCGCCTGGCCGAACTGTACGACATCGGCGACCTCCAGATGGGGATGACCGCCGAGAAGGTCGCCGAGGAGTACGGCGTCTCCCGGGAAGAACAGGACGAGTACGCCGCCCGCAGCCAGCAGCGCGCCACCGAGGCCACCGAGTCGGGTCGCTTCGACGACGAGATCGTCCCGATCGAGACCGAGGACGGCACCGTCGACGAGGACGAGGGTATCCGCCCCGGCACGACCACAGAGAAACTCGCCGAACTCCCGACCGTCTTCAAGGAGGACGGCTCCGTCACGCCCGGCAACGCCTCCCAGATCTCCGACGGCGCCTCCGCGGTGCTCGTCACCAGCGAGGCCTTCGCCGAGGAACACGACCTCGAGATCCTGGCCGAGGTCGGCCAGAACAACGTCGCCGGCGTCGACCCGACCGTCATGGGGATCGGTCCGGTGCCCGCGACGAAGGGCCTGCTCGAGCGCAACGGCCGCGACATCGACGAGTACGACCTCGTGGAACTCAACGAGGCCTTCGCGAGCCAGTCGCTGTACTCCCGCGACGAACTCGGGATCGATCCCGAGATCTTCAACGTCAACGGCGGCGCCATCGCGCTGGGCCACCCGCTGGGGGCCTCGGGCGCGCGCCTCCCCGTCACGCTGATCCACGAACTCCAGAAGCGCGGCGGCGGCCTCGGCCTCGCGACGCTCTGCGTCGGCTTCGGCCAGGGTGCGGCGATCGAGTTCGACGTCAACTGAAGCGTTCGACAACGACCGGCTGCAGCGGCCCGTTCGAATTCCGCATTTCTTCGCGAACTACCCAACCGACGGGTAGCGAGAGCTATCCACGTGCGGTGGCGCGCGCTGTCGACGTGCCTGAGCAGTGCGAAGGCGCGTCGATGAATTCGTGCGAGGGATGAACGAGGGAGCGCAGCGACCGAGTGAATCGACTGGGGAGGGAGTGGAACTCACCGTTGCCACGATAGCAGAACGCTCGCACTCGTTTCGAGGGAAAGGCTGCTCGAGTCCGTCCCGAACCCGTCAGAGCATTCAGTCTGATTCCTCTCCTCGAGGTTCACGTGACTCGAGTCCGACCCGCGAACGAACCGCCCGGACCCGCCGTACGACCGGGTATTTAGATAGCTCCGGCACGACGGGACGAGCATGAGCACGCTCCTGCTGGCGGTCATCGTGGGGATTCCCCTCGCCTGGCACCTCGGGCTCACCGCGGTCGCCTACTGGGACGCCGGCCGAGTCGGCCTCGAGCCGGCGACGAAGTGGGCGGCGATCACCTTCTGTATCCCGCTCTTCGGCTTCTTCATCTACCTCTTCGAGCGCAGCGAACTCTCTTACGACCCCGAGACCGACCCCTACCGGGGGAACAACTTCAACATCCACCCCTCGCGGGCCGACGACACCTCGCTGCCCTCCCGCGGCGACGACCGACCGTCGCCCGACGGGGACTGGGACGACGAGTGGGACGGTCCCGGCTCTAGCGCCGGTACCGATACAGATGCTGGCTCCGACGAACGGTCCCGATAACTCGAGTCCCCGTCCGGAACTCGCTGTCCGGTCAGTTTGCTCGAGCATCCCTGCGCTCGAGACGCCACTTCCACTACCGAGCGCAACCCCGTCAAAAAGCGCGGAGGGAGACAGGCCACAGGTGATCCCGTTCCGACCAAACCATCAGGTATCCCGCGACAGCCATCATCCCCTTGCTGTCCCCCCGTGTCGCGGGTGTCGGCTTTTCAGACGCGATAAAACCCGCTATCGATAGCAGTGACGACCATCAACCACGACTCAGGCTCGGTGACGACTATCGACCACGATTCAGTACAGGCGACGACCACCGATCAAAACACGGCGACGGCGCCGCTCAGTCGTCGGCCGGCGCCGCACCGGAGTCCGCGCCCTCGAATCGCTCGGCGGGAACCGTCCCGTCGTCGTTCCAGTCACGTTCCGCGTAGTACTCCTCGAGGCCCGCCTCGAAGTCCGGCAGCTCGTACGGCAGGGTGTCGTCGCTCCGGTCGAAGCCGCGCTGGTTGTTGAAGTGGCGCTCGAGGGAGACGACGGTGTCCCCCAGCTCGAGCAGCTCCTCGTAGTCGGCGTCGAGCAGCGTCTCCATGCGCTCTTCGGAGAGGAAGTCCCGGGAGAACTTACAGAAGATGGCGCTGTCCTTGACGGCGTTGATGTTCTCGAGTTCGACGAGCTTCGGTGGCTTGCCCTCGAGGCCCTCCTTGTCGAAGGCGTCGTCGGCGTCGACGAGCGGGTACTCGTAGGGGTAGAACTCGGCGTACATGTGGTCGGCGCCGCGATTGGAGGTGGCGAAGGCCAGTCCCTGGCCGTTCAGGGTGCGGCCGTCGTGGGCGGAGAACTCCATGCCCTTGACCGACCAGTTGTCGACGCCCAGTTCGTCGTGGATGCGGTCGACGCCCTCCGCGAGCGTGTCGCCGACGCCCTCGCGGTGGGCGATCTTCTCGACGAGGTCGTGGATGAGGTCGGCGTTGCCGAACTCGTCCTCGCTGGCGAGGTAGGCCGCGACGGTGTCGCCCGCCGAAATCGTGTCCAGCCCGTACACGTCGCACAGCTTGTTCGACTTCATCAGTTCGACGACGTCGTCGATCCCGGAGTTCGAGCCGAAGGCCATGAGCGTCTCGTACTCGGGCCCCTCGGTCTCGAGGCCGGACTCCTCGTCTCTGGTCGGGAGTTTACAGGCGAAGGCGCAGGCCGAACAGGTGCCTTTCTTGTACTTCTTCTCCTCGACGCGGTCGCCGCTGATGCCGTCGATCCCCTCGAAGGAGAGTTCGGAGAAGTAGTAACTCGGCAGAGCTTCGACCATGTTCGCGTACTCGGCGACCGAGGTGGTCCCCTGCTGTTTCATCGGATGCTCGGCCTGGGCGGCCTCGCCGTGGATCTCCATCTGGACGGGCGGGATCTCGACCTCGCGGGGCGACTCGCCGTCGAAGGTGATCGCCTTGACGTTCTTGGCGCCCAGCACGGCGCCGAGGCCGCCGCGGCCGAAGGCGCGCTCCTTCGAGGTCATGATCGAGGCGAACCGGACCCGATTCTCGCCGGCGGGGCCGACGACGGCCGTGTGGTCCTCCTCGAGGCCGTGTTCGGCCTCGATGTACTCGCAGGTCTCCGGCACCGTGGCCTCCTCGAGATCCGGTACCTCCTCGAACTCGACGCCTTCGTCCGTGACGTGGACGATGACCAGTTCGTCGCTCGCGCCGGTGATCTCGACGGCGCCGTACCCCGTGCCGGTGAAGTTCCGCGAGAGGAAGCCGCCCGCGTTCGAGGAGAGCAGCCCGTCGGTCAGCGGCGAGACGGCGGTCGCCGACATCCGGCCGGTGAAGCTCATGTTCGAGTGCTGCATCGGCCCCGTCGCGAAGAACAACCGGTTGTCGGCCCCCAGCGGGTCGACGTCGAACGGAATCCGGTCGTGTGCCAGCTTCGTGCCCAGCGCGCGCCCCCCGACGAACGACTCGAGGACGTCGTCGATGTCCTCGGTCTCGCTCGTTCGCTCCCCGACGTCGATCGTACACAGCGGTCCCCGTACGTGTTTCATACGGAGATAGTGGCGTTCCCGGCCGCAAAACGATACCGGTTCCTGTTACCGGTCGGCAACGTCACGACGGACGGCCGGTCGGCGCATCGCGGACCGAAACCGGGGGTCCCTCGGGTGCGGTGCGATCCGTCAGCCGCCGCGTGCCCCTCGCGATCGAAGCCACCCGGTCGGCGCGTTTTTACTGCGTCGGTGTGAGACCGGGATATGGCAGAATCGACGGAGCCCCCCGACGAGGCGACGATCGACGACCTCTACGAGCAACTCGAGACCTTGGAGGAGACCGTCGACGCGGCCGACGAGCGGACGGAGGTCCGCCGGATGCGGCGGCTCGTCCATCGGCTCTCCCACAACGGGATGGTCGACAAGGTGATCACGCAGTTCTCCCGCGAGGACAAGGCGGAGGCGTTCGTCGGCAGCGTAGTGATCGGCCTGCCGATGCTCGTCGAGGACGGCGTCATGGACATCGGTCGGTTCCTCGCGGCGCATCCGCCGGCGTTGGTCGCGACGCTCGCGATCGCCGTCGCGCTGGTCGTCGGCATCCTCTACGTCGCCGACTTCCGGGAGGTCCAGATCCACAACCCCTACTTCGGCGTGGTACCGCGCCGACCCGTCTGGGTCCTGGGGATCGCCTTCGCCACGGCGGCCATGCTGATGACGCTCTGGGGGCGCGTCACGTGGGAAGAGCCGTGGGTCAATCTGTGTCAGGTGTCGGTCGTCTTCGTGGCGATGGCGATCGGCGGCTCGCTGGGGGACATCCTGCCCGAGGAGACGTGAGCGGGCCGGTCGCGGTCACTCCGAGAGGGTCGGTTCCGGAGCGTCCACGGGCACGTGGTGGTCGTCGTCGAGGACGACCTCGAGCCGGTCGTCCTCGATCAGACGGTCGATCTGCTCGTGGGTGAAGCGGCCGTCGCAGTTCGGGCCGACGAACGTGACGTAGCGCTCCGTTCGTTCGACGACGGTCGCGAGGGAACTGCCCGAACGGTAGTGGTAGCGAACGGTCGTTCCGGGGTGGATGGCGTCGACGGTCGTCCGGAACTGTATCTGGCGGGGAAAGACCATAGTCGAGCACGTTCTGATGACGGTATATCTTTTGTGAACGGACTGGTCGGAGCGCGGAGCTGTTTTCGGGGGACGGGCGAACTGGCGTCCTCGAGCGACGCGCCAATGGGACGTCCTCGAGCGGAGGCGCGATCGGGGCGTCCTCGAGCAGGGGCACGTCCGGGCGTCCTCGAGCGCGTGACTGTCGCGAGCGCGTGACTCGAGGCCCAGTTCGTGGAACTTAATGTACGGGCGATGGATCATCAGGCAGATGGTGGGCCAGGACTCGGCCGTCGACGTCTACAGGCAGGCGTTGCCGGTGATCCTCGTCAGTCTCGTGGCAGGGCTGTTCGCGGGCACGCTGCTGGGGACCGAAACCATGCGCGAGGGGATCCGGAGCGTCCCCGGGATCCTCCTGTTGCTGCCCGCCTTTCTCGCGACGCGCGGCGGCGTCTACGGTTCGCTCGGCGCGCGCCTCTCGAGCGGCCTCCACCAGGGGCTGATCGACCCGCACTTCGAGTGGAACGACCGCCTGCGCAACGCGGTCGTCGCCTCGTTTCTCAACGGGATGATCGTCTCCGTGCTCATCGCGGTGCTCGCCTGGGGGGTCCTGCTCGTGTTGGGCCGGAGCGGAAACCTGCTCGAACTGATCATCATCCTCGTCGTCGCGGCGCTGTTGAGCGCGTTCGCGATGCTCGGCGTGCTGTTGACCGTGCTCTTCAAGGGGTACCGCCGCGGCCTCGACCCGGACAACGTCATCGGACCCGTCGTGACGACCGTCGGCGACGTCTTCGGCGTCGTCTTCCTCCTGATCGGTATCGAGGTCGCGGGGGTGATCCTGTGAGCGGCGGTGGCGACGCCAGCCACGGAGACCGCGTCCCGGACGATCACCACGGGGAAGAGCGAACGGAGGACCTGCTCGCCGAGTGGACCGTCGGCGGCATCGTCTCGACGCTCGTGCCGCTGCTCGTCGCGATGTCGATTCTGCAGATGGTCTCGGGGACCGTCCTCGAGTCCTTCGAGGAACAGTTGCTCCAGTATCCGTCGCTGCTCGTGGTCGTGCCGGTGATGATCGGCACCGCGGGCAACCTCGGCTCGATCATGTGCGCGCGGCTCTCGACGCTGTTGCACCTCGGGACGCTCGAGTTCACCCCCGCGAATCCCGACATTCGAGCCAACGTCGGCGCGGTCATCGGGCTGGCGGCGACCGTCTTCGTCCTGCTCGGCATCGCCTCGTGGATGATCGGTCGACTCCTCGGAGGGAGCCTCGGACTCGGGCGAATCCTGGTGATCACGGTCGTCAGCGGCATGCTGCTGTCGGTCTGGGTCGTCCTCGTTAGCACCCTGGCGGTCTACGTCTCCTATCAGCTCGGCTACGATCCCGACGACACGACGATTCCCGTCGTCACCAACGTCTGTGACATCACGGGCGTGCTCATCCTCTTCGGCGTGGTCGCGGTCGTGCTGTGACCGCTCTTCGGCGTCGTTTCGATCGTTCTGACCGCCGGCCGTCACGCGGGCGGCCCCCCTCGGGCGACGAACCGGAACCCGCAACGACGGGACGGAACCTGCAACGAGGAGTCGGAACCTGCGACGACGGGACGGAACCCGCGACGAAGGACGAAATCCGTGACCGGAATCGATCTCTCGAGCGAAAAACGGACCGCTCAGTCGTCCGCGTAGATCCGGTCGACGCGGTCCTCGAACTCCTCCAGGATGACCCGGCGCTTCTTCTTCATCGTCGGCGTCAGCATGTCGTTCTCCTCGGTGAACTCCCGGGGGACGAGTTCGAACTGCTTGATCGTCTCGTGTTTCTCGAAGCTCTCGTTGACCCGGTCGACCTCCTGCTGGACGTACTCGCGAACGCGCTCGTCGTCGACCATGCCCTGCGGGTCGTCGGGGAGGTCGATCCCCTCCCCCTCGGCCCACTCGCGGATGTGGGCCGTGTTGGGCACGAGCAGGGCGCCGATGAACTTCTCGCCGTCGCCGACGACCATCGCCTGCTCGACGACCTCGCTTGCCGCGAAGGCGTCCTCGATCGGCCCCGGCGCGACGTTCTTCCCCGTCGAGAGGACGATGATCTGCTTGACGCGGTCGCGGAACTCGAGGTAGCCGTCGGGTCGCAGGTGGACGATATCGCCGGTACGGAACCAGCGCTCGCCGTCGTCGTCCTCCGTGAAGGCGCCCTGCGTCGCGCCGGGCTTGTTCCAGTAGCCCTCGGTGACGTTCGGTCCCTTGACGAGGAGTTCGCCGACGTCGCCGGGATCGTCCGTGAAGGCCTCCTGATCGGCGATGGACTCGTCGATCTTCAGATCGACGTTGGACAGCGCCGGCCCGATCGTGCCGATCTTCACGGCGTCCGGGGGATTCGTCGAGACGACCGGCGCGGTCTCGGTCAGGCCGTACCCCTCGTAGATGGGCAGCCCCATGGCGTGGTAGAGCCGGCAGAGCTCCGGCGAGAGGCTGCCGCCGCCGCTGATCAGCAGTTCGATGTTGTCGCCCAGCGCCTCCCGAACCGACGAGAAGACGAGTTTGTCGGCGATCGACTGTTTGGCCGACAGGATCGGGCCGGGATCGTCGGCGAGCTGGTACTCGACGCCGACGTCGGTGGCCCACTCGAAGATCCGCTGGGAGACGCTCGAGCTGCTGGCCTCCTCGCGGATGGCGTCGTAGATCTTCTCGTAGACGCGGGGGACGCTCGTGGCCGTCGACGGTCCGACGGTGCCGAAGTCCTCCTGCAGCGTGTCCGGGCTCTCCGCGTAGGCGACGCAGGCCCCGCTGTTGAACAGCACGAAGTGACCGGCCGTCCGTTCGAAGACGTGGGCCAGCGGCAGGTACGACATCGCCAGCGACTCGTCGTCCAGCGTCGGGACGTCGTCGTCCCGGTCCGGCCGGGGTGCGAATCGCTTGCGGATCGCGTTGACGTTCGACCGGAAGTTCCGGTGGGTCAACTGGACGCCCTTTGGCTGACCGGTCGTCCCGCTCGTGTAAATCAGGCTCGCCAGATCGTCCAGTTCGACCGCCTCGAGGCGCTCCTCGTAGGCTTCCAGATCGAACGTCTCTTCGCCGCGGTCGTAGACTTCCGCCAGCGTCAGCACGTCGTCGCGGTCGTCGTACCCGTCGACGTCGTCCATCGAGACGATGAACTCGAGGTCGAGTTCGTCCTCGACTTCGAGGACGTTCTCGAGAAGTTCCCCGTTCTCGACGACGACGGCGTTCGCGTCGGGGTCGTCCAGCAGGTACTCGACCTGATCGGGCGAGGAGCTGGTGTAGACCGTCGTGATGGCGGCGCCGGCGCCGAGGAGCGCGAAGTCACACTGGGCCCACTCCATCCGCGTGTTGGCGAAGATTCCCACGCGATCCCCCTGTTCGACGCCGAGATCGTGAAAGCCCGCCGAGAGCTTGCGGACGATATCGCGCATCTCGGTGTAGGAAATCGTCCGGTACTCCCCGGGGGCCGCGGCCGGGAGCACCGAATCGGTCAGCGATCGATCGTAGATCCCACCCTTGTACTTCTGTGCCGGCCGATTCGCGTTTCGCTCGGCGGAATCCTCGAACATTCGTCCGAGCGTCGTCTCCCCGATCGTCTCGTCCTCGTACTCTCGTTCGGCGTCCCGCCAGTTCATATCGCGTGACAGTACCTCCCGCACGATAAAACGTGCTGAAACGGTGTCATCGATATACGGGTTTCGATCGTCCCGGAATATCCGGTAATACGTCCGTATACGGCACAATTAGCGAAGTCGCGAAAAAACTCGGCGAAGTTTCTTCTGACAGCCGCCGCCCCAGCGGCCGGTTCTCGCCGTCCCGTCGCGGACCGGTTTGCGGGGTCCGAACGCGTACTGGGAGGCGATTCGGTCTAGACGAACGTCTTTCGGTCTGGACGAACGTGTGGTGTGAGACCGGGCGCGTAACCACAGCCGGCCGCGGTGACCAGAGGCCGACTGCGTTGACCAGAAGCCGGCCGCGTGATCGCCCTCAGTCGCGCCGGTCGAGATAGCCGAGGACGCCCCGGGCGTTCAGCACCGCCTCGGCGCCGGCCTTGCGCCGGCCCCAGACGTCGGTCATCTCGCTCGAGTCGGCGAAGTAGTCGAGTACGGCGTCGTCGTCCCCGAGTTCCGTCCGTTTCTCCTCGACGGCGTCGACCCACTCCTCGAGGACGGTCGCGTACGCCTCGAGGGCCTCGTCGACGTCGTCGCCGACCTCCCGGGGGCCGAAGTGCGTGTAGAGCAGGACGTCCGGGTCGATCGCTTTGAGGGTCTCGACGTCCTCGAGACACTGCTCGAGGTCGAAGTCCGACGGCGGCGACGTCTCCCGAATCTCCTCGATCTCGGGGACCCAGATGCCCGCGGCGTCGCCGGCGAAGACGGCGTCGTTCGCGGGGTCCTCGAAGACGACCTGGTGGAAGGCGTGGCCCGGCGCCTCGTGGACGCGCAGTTCGTGGTCGCCGAGGTCGACGACGTCGCCCTCGGCCAGTTCGACGATCCGCTCCTCGGGGATCGGCTTCGGGTCGGCGTAGTACTCCCACTGGTCGCCGACGGCGGCTTTCGTTCCCTCGACCAGTCGCGCCGGATCGACGAGCAGTCCCGAACCGGGCGCGGGGACGCAGACGTCGGCGTTCGGACAGGCTTCAGCGAGGTAGCCCGCGCCGCCGGCGTGGTCGAGGTGGATGTGGGTCACCGCGATCACCGCGAGTTCCTCGCGATCGATGCCGAGTTCGGCGAGCGCCTCGAGGATCAGTTCGCGGCTGGTTCCGAGCCCCGTCTCGACGACGGCGGGCCGCTCGTCGTCGAGGATGTAGACGGCACCGTACTCGGCGGTGTCGTACATCCCGGTGTCGAGGCAGTAGAGGTCCGTGCAGTCGCCGGCCGTCACCTCGCGGAGTTCGGCGATGTCCGTTGCCATACCGGTATCCCCTCGGCCGAGGGGATAAAAGCTGGCGTCGCGGCCGAACGGACGCTCGGCGGGCCGGAACGCCGGGATACGGAGTCGATGTTCGGGGCCGTTACAGACTTTACAGTGGCGCGGATTGACTAGCAATAATGACGCCGTCACAGCCCGGGACGAGCGTGTCAGTGATTCTGACATGAACGGTGGCTCCGACGGAGGGGTCGGACGCGACTCACTCCCGTGGCTCGTGAGCGGCTTCGGCGCACTCTCGTTCGCCGCCGTCCTCTTCCAGTGGCTGTGGTTCGCATCGACGCTCGACACCGCCGCCTACGCGCTCGGATTCGTGACGGTCGGCGTACCCGCGCTCAGCCTGATCTGGGGCGGGTACCACCTCGAGCGAAGCGCCGTCGATCCCGCCCGGTACGACCGGGTCGTCGCGTGGTGTTTCGGAAGCGGCGCGGCCTTTCTGGCGATCAACGTCCTCGTCATCGCCTTCTTCCCCTGGTACGGTCTGGCCGGAAACCTCGCCTGGGCGCACTTCGCGCTGAACACGGGCGCCGGCGCCGGCTTCGTCGTCGGCTACGTCGAGGCAAGGGCCATCCAGCGGGAGGTCGAGGCGACGGCGGCCGCCGTCCGCGCCGAACAACTCGCCGACGAGCGCGAACTCCTGACCTACCTGAACGACCTCCTGCGCCACGAGGTGCTCAACAGCGCCCAGATCATCGGCGGCCACGCGTCGCTGCTGCGCGAGGAGGTCGACGACCCCGACGATCGCCTCGAGACGATCGAGCGCGAGAGCGACGCACTCACGGACGTCATCGACGACGTCCGCGCGATGTTGAACGCGAATCAGGACCTGGAGACTGCCGCCGTCGTCGACCTCAGCGACCTGTTGACGGACGAACTCGCGAGTCTCCGCCGGCAGTTCGACGACCTCGAGATCGAGACGTCGATCCCCGAGGCGGTGTTCGTCGAGGGTAACGAGGGGATCAGCTGGATCTTCGCGAACGTCCTCGAGAACGCGATCGAACACGACGACGGCGACGCGCCCCGCGTCGCGGTGACCGTGGAGACGCGACTGGAGACCGTCGCCGTCAGGGTCGCGGACGACGGGCCGGGGATCCCGGCCGACACGCGGGAGACGCTGTTCGAACCCAAGTCGACGAATCACGGACTGGGACTGTATCTCGCGCGAATCCTGGCGAAACGCTACGGCGGCGACGTCGAACTCACCGAGACCGGTCCCGACGGCAGCGTGTTCACGGTGACGCTGTCGCGCGCGTCGGCCGACGGGACCGACGAACCGACCGACCGGGAGCGAGCGACAAACGGAGAACGAGTGGCAAACGGGGAACGATCGGCCGACGGACCGTCGGTCGAGACGGCGGCCAATGCCGACTCGCGGTCGGACTCCGACGCTCGAGACGAGACTGCGGAGAACACGGAGACGGCGGAGCGCGCGACGGGCAGGGACGCGGATCCGGACTCGAGCGATCCGGCGACGGGATCCAGCTAGTCGTCGACGGACTCCTTCCACTCGCCGATCCCCGACGGGTCGAGGTGGACGTGCGCGTCGCCGACCTCCTCGAGGTCGCGGAGGCGGTCGACCAGTTCCGACTCGATGTCGTGGGCCTGTCGAAACGGCATGTCGCCGTCGACCTCGACGTGGACCTCGACCTCGAGGACGGTGCCATCGTAGAAGACGGTCAGGTCGTGGACCCCCTCGACGTCGGGGTGGTCGCGGAGGGCCTCGACGATCTCGGTTCGTTTCTCGGGGCTGGCGGCGGCGCCGATGAGATAGCCGACGTTCTCGCGGCCGATCTCGACGCCCTGATAGACGACCAGCAGGCTGACGAAGCCGCCGGCGATCGGATCGAGCAGCGGCCAGCCGAGTAAGACGCCGAGGATCCCGACGGCGGCGGCGACGGAGGTGTAGATGTCGTTGAGACAGTCGACCGCCAGCGCCTCGAGCGCGGTCGAGCCCAGCGCCTCGTTGATCAGGGTCGTGTAGCGGTAGACGAGGTACATATCGACGATCGAGAACGCGAGCGCGCCGAACAGGAGCGGACTGAACTCGACCTCGACGCCGTAGAGAATCCCCTGGGCGGACTCGTAGAGCAGGTTCAATCCGAGCAGGGCGATGACGCTCCCGACGAACAGCGCCGTCAGGGGTTCGATCCGCGCGTGGCCGTGGGGGTGGGTGTCGTCGGGTTCGGCGTAGGAACTGCGGCCCCAGACGAGGACGACGAGGCTCGCGATCAGATCGGCGATCGAGTGGGCCGCGTCCGCCAGCAGGGCGACGCTGCCGAAGACCACTCCCGCGGCGCCCTCGACGACGATCTTCACCGCGTTCCCGAGGACGTTCACCCACGACGCCCGCACGAACCCGCGTCGACCGGTCCCGTCCCCGTCGGTCGCCATGGGTCGGATTAGAGGCAGTCTAACCTTGGCTCTTTTCCTTTCGCCGCCGGCAGCGGACGATCGAACCCGGCGGTTTACTTCCGGAACGCGTTTCGATCCCGAACACCCGCTCGGGCCCGCGTTCCGCAATTCTCATGGCGGCGCTACGAGAACCGCGACCCATCCGGACGACGCGCCCGACGAGAAGGCGGTGGGAACAACCGACGCGGCGGGAACGGGCACCGGACCGGAGACAGCCATGACGACCGACTCCCTGCTCGCTCGACTCGAGACCATCGCGCTGATCGCCGTCGGCGCCGTCGTCGGCGCGAACCTCCGATACCTCGCGATAGGGCTCGGGTCGGACGTCGGGGCGGTGCTGGTCGTCAACGTCCTCGGGAGTTTCGCGCTCGGCGTGGTGGTCTACGAGGCCGAGTACGCGGGGTGCCTGGGACGGGAGTCGCGGCTCCTCCTCTCGACGGGACTGCTCTCGTCGCTGACGACCTACAGCACGTTCGCCGTCCAGACCGCGATGGCGACCGACCTGGTCGCAGTCGTCGCTATCGTCGCCGGCAACTACGGTCTCGGCTTCGCCGGCGTCCTCGGCGGCCGGGCCGTCGCGCGACGACTCGGCGACGCCCTCGAGTCCCGAACGGGCGGTGAGACGGCGTGAACGGGCCGGCCGACCCCGCCCTCGTCGTGGGGGTCGGCGCTGCGATCGGAGCCGTCCTGCGCCACTGGGTGTCGCTGCGCCTGGCCAGCCGGCGGTTCCCGTGGCCGACGCTCGCGGTCAACGTCCTCGGCAGTTTCGGGTTCGCGCTCGCCCTCTTCGCGGGCGCGAGCGAGTCGACCCTTCGGCTGGTCGGGACCGGAATCTGCGGCGCCTTCACGACGTTCTCGTCGTTCTCGGTCGAGACCGTCCAGTTGTACGAGCGCGGCGACCGGCGCCTCGCCGTCGCGAACGCGGCGGGCAACCTCGCGCTCTCCCTGTCTGCGGTCGGTCTCGCGTGGGCGCTCGTCGCGATCGGATCGCCGTGAGTCGCGACGGCACCGCGGACTCGCGGCGATCCCCTCGGCCGTCGACCCGCCGACGCTACAGTTCGATGCGGTCCTCGAGCCGTCGGCGTTCCGACGCAGTTTCCGTGACCTCGCCGCCCGAGTCGTCGTCCCGCCGGAACAGTCGATACGTCGCGTAGGCGGCCGTCGCGACGAGTCCGATCCCGATCGCGTTCGATCCCGGAAGCGACCGACGCTGTCGGAGACTGGTGTAGAGGCTCGTCTCCGACACGTGGCCGTCGTAGTCGCCGCGGGCCTCGAGGTCACCGACGGGTTCCTCGAGGGCAGCGGCGTCGGAACGCGGCGGGTCGCCCGTGCGCTGCTGGTCGTAGAAGACGGCCTCCATGACCCGATCCATCAGTCGCGAAGCGAACTCGCCGAGGGCGGTCATCCCCTTCCCGCCGGCGCCGACGGTCACCTCGTGCTGGGGGTGCTCGGCGGCGTGGCAGATCGCCCGGGCGACCGTCTCCGGCGCGTAAACCGGCGGCGGCAGCGTCGCCCCTTCGTCCATGTGATTTTTCGCGTGTTCGGAGTACGGCGTGTCGATCGCGCTGGGTTTGATCAGCGTCACCGAGACCGGCGCGCCCTCCTTCTCGAGTTCCATCCGGAAGGCTTCGGTGAACCCCTTCACGGCGTGTTTCGAGGCCGAGTAGCTGCCCTGTAGCGGGATCGCGCGCTCGGAGACGATGCTCCCGATGTTGAGTATCGCACCGTCTCGATCCCGCGATTTGAAGTAGTCTGCGGCCTCGAGCGAGCCGTAGAGCAGCCCCCAGACGTTGACGTCGAACTGCTCGCGCATCTCCTCGACCGGGACGGCCTCGAGTTCGCCGTAGATGGGGACCGCCGCGCCGTTGACCCAGGTGTCGAAGCCGCCGTAGGTTTCCTCGGCGACCCGTCGGATCTCCCGAACGTCCTCGCGGTCGCTCACGTCCGCGGCGACGGCGGTCGCCTCGCCGCCCTCGGCCTCGATCTCTTCGACCAGCTCCCGCAAGGCGCCCTCGCTCCGGGCGGCGACCACCACGCGCGCGCCGCGGTCGGCGGCCATCCGCGCGGTCGTCAGTCCGATCCCCGACGACGCGCCGGTGATCACGATCACCTGCTCCGCGAGCGGCTTCAGGTCTGCGTTCATGGTTCGTCCGACCGACGGGGCCTGCGGCCTTGCGCTCGAGGCCTGTATGGGCATGGCCGCTCGAGCAGCGTACGGACGTGACCGCTCGAGCGGATCGAGCCCGATCCTCGAGAAATCGTTCTCGAGCGGGCCTCGAGGGACGCTGCGCTGAGGAACGCCGCGCCGATCGGGCCTCGAGACCGCGAATGAGACGACCCTCGGTCTCGCGTCCGTCGCGCGTCGGACCGTCAGTCGGGCGTCTGACTGAGTTTCAAGTGAGAGACCGTGGGGCAATCCAGTATGGTCCCCGACTCGCAACGCCACACCCGACTGCACCGCAACCGCCGGAACGCGCCCCGCGACCGCCACCGCCGGAACGCGCTCCACGACAGGGGTCGGTGCCGATGATCGGGTTCCTCCGAACGATGCCGATCCGGAAAGAGGGACAACCGTTCCTTCCGTTCGTCCTGGCCCTCCTCGTCGTCGTCCTCGGCGCCGTCCTCTACCTCGAACTCGTGACGGCCCTGCTCGAGTACGTCGGCTGACGGGGACGGCGCCGCCGACTGCGGACGGCGCCGCCGACTACGGACGGCGCCGCCGACTACGGACACGCCGACGACTACAGACTGCCCATCAGCGGCGTCACTCCGACGATCCGGTCCGAGCCAGCTCTTCGAACGCTGCCGCCGCCGTCCGGGTGCCCTTCGAGATTAGCACGTCGCCGCCCTGGAGTTCGGCGTCGGCGCCGGTGACCAGCAGCCACCCCTCGTCGGGGCGGCGGATCGCGATCACCGACATCGTCGACTCGACGTCGGGAACGCCGCCCGCCACCGCCGTCCCGTCGAGTTCGCTGCCCGGTTCGACCTCGACGCGGGTGATGATCTCGTCGCTCTCCTGGACCGCCAGCTGCACGACCGGGTGGACGTCGATGTCCCGCAGCACGCCCTCGCTGATGTCGATCGCCGCGTCGCTGATGACCTCCGTGCTGCTCCCCAGCCGAATGAGTCCGCGCAGCACCACCGGATCCTCGGCGTCCGCGGCCGCCCGGAGCGTCCAGGCCTCGAAGCGCGACTGCATGGCGTCGACCTCGACCTCGAGGTTGCGGACCTCCTCCGCCAGCTCGGCGCTGTCGAAGAGCACGCTGCTGTAGGCGAGGTCGACCGCCAACTCCGAGAGGTTCTTCATGTGGATGATCGTGTCCACCGCCCGCTCGAGGTCCGGAATCCCGGGGTCGTCGACGGTCGGCGTCTCGTAGACCTCGCCCGTCAGGACCTCGCAGACGTCACCGATCGCCGTGTCGGGCCCCCGGAGGAGCGCGACGTCGTTGCTCGCGACCGTCGTCTCCGGCCCGGGGTTGAGCAGCCAGTCGTCGCCCCGGCGGAGCGCGATCACGCGCACGCCCGTCTCGGACTCGAGGTCGATGTCCTTCAGCGTCCGGTCGGCGTACTCGGAGTCGGGATCGACGACGCCGCGGACGAGGGACTCGGTGGCCTCCGGCAGGGCCGCGCGCATGGCCTCTGGCAGCCCCATCTCCTCGAGGACGATCTTCGCGATGTCGCCGGCGGCGTCGCTGATCTCGTCGGCGGCGGCGACGATGCCCATGACGGGGGCGAGTTCCTCCGCGTCCGAGGGCTTCCGGACGGCCATCATGAGGCTCATCCGCGCCCTCAGTTCGAGGACGTTCATCCGCTCCTCGAGGCGGAGGACTTCCCGCGCGAGGTCGGCGTTGCGGTGGAGCACCGCCGAGTACGAGAGGCCGATGAGCAGCTCCGCCGTGTCCTTCATCTCGACGAGGACGTCCTTGACGCTGACCGGCTCGTACTCGATCGATACCGCCGACGCTTCGCCCTCGAGCGGGTCCATAGGTGGAATCTCCGACCCGCGGCGAAAAAAACGTTTCCCGCGGCGGCTGAACCCGGCGGTTCCGGGGTCGACGCCGGGATGGCGGCCCGACGACGAGCGTCGGAAGTCGGAACGAAAGGAGGGGACTTCGACACGGTTTTGGACCGGCGAGGTGAACCCACGGGCAATGATCGACCGGACCTATCTGCGGGAGAACCCCGAGGAGGTGCGTGAGGCCCTCGAGCATCGCGGCGCCGACGTCGACCTCGACGAGATCCTCGAGATCGACGAGCGCTGGCGCGAACTGAAGGCCCGCGGCGACGAACTCCGCCACGACCGCAATCAGATCACCAAGAAGATCGGCGAACTGGTCGCCGACGGGAAGGACGAGGAGCGCGAGGAGGCGATCCAGCGCTCGCGGGAGCTCAAAGCCGAGATCGAGGACGTCGAGGGCGAGGCCGAAGACCTGCAGGACGAACTCGAGGAACGCCTGCTCGAGATCCCGCAGATTCCCCACGAGAGCGTTCCGCGGGGGGTCGACGAGCGCCACAACGTCGAGGACCGGCGCTGGGGCTTCGACGACCTGCGCGACGTTCCCGACGACGTCACCCCCCACTACGAACTCGGCGAGGAGATGGACATCATCGACGAGGCCCGCGGCGCCAAGACCACCGGCGCCGGCTTCTACTTCCTCAAGGGCGACGGCGCCCGCCTCGAGCACGCGCTGATCCAGTTCATGCTCGACGTCCACCGAGAGCAGGACTACGTCGATATCTTCCCCCCGGTCCCGATCAACAGCGCGTCGATGCGCGGTACCGGCCAGTTCCCGAAGTTCACCGACGACGCCTACCGCATCGGCGGTAGCAACGAGGAGGCCTACGACGAAGACGACCTCTGGCTCTGCCCGACCGCCGAGGTTCCGGTCACCAACATGTACGCCGACGACATCCTGCTGGCCGACGACCTCCCGCTGAAACACCAGGCCTACACGCCCAACTTCCGGCGCGAGGCCGGCGAGCACGGCACCGAGACCCGGGGCATCGTCCGCGTCCACCAGTTCAACAAGGTCGAACTCGTCAACTTCGTCGAACCGGAGGACAGCTACGACCGCCTCGAGGAACTGCTCGGGGAGGCCGAGGAAGTGCTCCGCAGACTCGCTCTGCCCTACCGCGTGCTCGACCTCTGTACCGGCGACCTCGGGTTCAAGGCCGCCAAGCAGATCGACCTCGAGGTGTGGGCCCCCGGCGACGACATGGACGACGGCCCCGAGGAGGGCGGCCGCTGGCTCGAGGTCTCGACGGCCTCGAACTTCGAGGACTTCCAGGCCCGCCGCGCCGGCCTCCGCTACCGGCCCGAACGCCACGAATCGGCCGAGTACCTCCACACGCTGAACGCCTCGGGCGTGGCGATTCCGCGCGTGATGGTGGCCATCCTCGAGTACTACCAGAACGAGGACGGCACCGTCACGATTCCCGAGCCCCTGCGGCCGTACATGGGCGGCCAGGAGGTCATCGCGGGCCACGAAAAGGTCGGCGAGTCGGCGCTCGGCGCGGGCGAGCGGGAGTAACCGATCGTCCGCCGTACTATCTACGCGCGGTCGACTCGCTAGTACCCGAGCCGCTAGTACCCGAGCTGATCGCGGATTAGCACGACGGTCGTACGGCCGTCTTCGAGTTCCTGCCGGAAAATGAGTTGCTTGGCGATCGCGGAATCGACGCCGTAGGCCTCCTTCGCTCGTTCGTTTTCGAGGGGGTAGGCCACGGATTCCAGGCGATCGAGCGCATCGTCGAGCGTCGGCACGATCTTGTTTACGCCACTGACGATGACGACGTTACTCGCGGCGAAGGGATACGCGCCGATCCGACTGCCGGAGCGGTCGGCCGCGACGAGTTCGCCGGTCTGGGAAATCGCGTTGATACCGCCGAGGAAGTAGTCGGCCGTCTGTGACTCCCGACGAGCGGTCTGCCGCTTCGCATCGTCGTCGATACCCCAGATCTCGTCCGGGAGACTCTCCCACTCGTGGTCGCCCTCGGTCAGGTGGTCGACGAAGCCGATCTCCTCGAGCGTCGTGGAGTGGCCGTTCATCACCGACGCGCCGGCGGGGATCAGCGACTGCAGCGTCTCCAGGGCCTCCTCGGCCGAGTCGGCGACGACGACGTCGAAGCCGTTGGCCTCGAGGTTTTCGACGGCCTCCTCGATGGCCTCGTCGGTCGGCAGTTCGTCGAGCGTTGCGTCGATATCGGCGTCGGCTACGTACTCTGATTTCTGCTGGGACATTACGATGGATCCGTACCGGAGCATTGTGGTGAGACCGCCTTAAGCGCTCGCGGATACCGGTGTTAGCTGATTACACCGGTGTTACTTCGATCAATCACTGACTCAGTCACGCTGTCTGATAGGGACGACTGCTCCGTCGCAATTCGCGCGATCGATGTGGAACGAGATGGCAAAACGCAGTCGCTCGAGCCCACAGTCGAAAGAAAACGAATAACGCACGAGCGACGGGCCGGTACCCGTCGAATCGGTCGCTTAGATGTAGTCGATGCTCGGCGGCAGCTCGAGCTTCATGCCCTTGCGCTCGCGGATCTCCATGATCTTGTCGCGCTGGAGGGAGTCGGACATGACCTCGAAGCCGGCGTTCTCGGTGTTCCAGGAGGCGCGACCCTCGGTCGCGCTCCGGATGTCCGAGGCGAAGCCGATCATTTCGCCGACGGGCGCGATGCCCTCGACGACCATGAGGTCGCCTTCCTGGTACATGTCGTCGACGCGGCCACGACGACCCTGAATCTCGCCCGAGGCGGCGCCCATGTGGTCGTTGGGCACGTCGATGCGGACGTCCTGCATCGGCTCGAGCATCTTGATCTGCCCGTCGATCAGGGCCTTGTGGACGGCCTCGCGGGCCGCGGGGATGACCTGTGCCGGACCGCGGTGGATGGTGTCCTCGTGGAGTCGCGCGTCGTGTAGGCGGACGAGCGTCCCCTGGACCGGCTCGTTGGCCAGCGGACCGTTGTCGAGGGCCTCCTCGAGCCCCTCGATGACGAGTTCCATCGTCTCGTTCAAGTGCTGGATCCCTTTCGTGTCGTCGATGAGGATGTTCGTCCCGTGGATGTGCTCGACGTTCTGGGACGTGTCCTTGTCCATGCCGGCCTCCTGCAGGGCCTCGCGGCGTTCCTGCTCGGGCATGTCCATCGAGGCCTCGCCGCGCTTGATGGTCTCGACGAGGTCGTCCGTCATCGGCTCGATGGAGATGTAGAAGCGGTTGTGCCGGTTCGGCGAGATGCCCTCCACTTCGTCGCTGGGCTGCTGGGGTTGCTCGCGGAAGACGACGATCGGTTCGCCGGTGTTGACCGGAATGCCCTGGTTCTTCTCGATGCGCTGGGTGATGACCTCGAGGTGGAGTTCACCCTGTCCGGAGATCAGGTGTTCGCCGGTGTCCTCGTTGATCTCGATCTGGATCGTCGGGTCCTCCTTGGAGACCTGTCGGAGCGTCTCGATGAGCTTCGGCAGGTCGTCCATGGTCTGGGCCTCGACGGCCTTCGTGATGACCGGCTCGGAGATGTGTTCGATCGACTCGAAGGGCGTCATCTCGACGCCCGAGACGGTCGAGCCGGCGATGGCGTCTTTCAGCCCCGTCACCGCGGCGATGTTCCCGGCGGGAACTTCGTCGACTTCCTCGCGCTCGCCACCCATGTAGATCCCGACGGACTGGACGCGGTTCTTGCCCGCGGTCCCGGAGACGTACAGTTCCTGGCCCTTCTCGAGGGTACCCGAGAAGACGCGGCCCGCAGCGATTTCGCCGGCGTGGGGGTCGACCCCGATGTCGGTGACCATCAGGACGACGTCGCCGTCCTCGTCGACGAGTCGCATCGACTCCGCGAGTTCGGTCTCGTCGTCGCCGCGCCAGATGCGCGGGATACGACGGGGCTGGGCGTCGAGCGGGTTCGGGAAGTGTTCACAGACCATGTCGAGGACGACGTCCGACAGCGGCGTCCGCTCGTGGAGTTCCTGGCGCTTGTCGTTGCGCTCGAGTTCCATGATCTCGCCGAAATCCATCCCGGTGCGTTGCATCGACGGCATGGAGACGCCCCACTTGTACAGTGCGGAGCCGAACCCGACGGTCCCCTCTTCGACGGAGACGGTCCAGTCCTCGATGTCGTCCATGTCCTGGGTCATCCCGCGGATGAGTTCGTTGACGTCGTGGATGACCGAGAGGAGACGCTGTTGCATCTCCTCCGGACCCTCCTGCAGTTCGGAGATCAGGCGGTCGACCTTGTTGATGAACAGGGTCGGCTTGACGCCCTCCCGCAGCGCCTGTCGGAGCACCGTCTCGGTCTGGGGCATAGCCCCTTCGACGGCGTCGACGACCACGAGGGCACCGTCGACGGCCCGCATCGCGCGGGTGACGTCGCCACCGAAGTCGACGTGGCCCGGCGTGTCGATGAGGTTGATGAGGTGGTTCTTGTCCTCGTACTCGTGGGTCATCGAGACGTTGGCCGCGTCGATGGTGATCCCGCGTTCCTGCTCGTCTTCCTCCGTGTCCATCGCCAACTGTTCGCCGGCGGTGTCGTCGGAGATCATGCCGGCACCGGCCAGCAGGTTGTCCGTGAGGGTCGTTTTCCCGTGGTCGACGTGAGCGGCGATGGCGATGTTCCGGATGTTCTCCGGTTCGTCCATCAACCGTTCACACTCTTGGACGATCTTTTTGCGTCGGCCCATATACCCCCCATTACCGCCAGCGGGGTCAAAAGGGTAGTGTTTCGTCGGCGCCGGAATTCGTCGTCGTTCCCCGTTCGAACGCTAGAATATCCAGTTTGAGTGAGTGAATGCCACTCATATTTGTGGGGATGCCGCCAGTCGGAAACGACCGGCTACCGCTAACCGAGACTCTCGACGCCGGACCGCGGCAACAACGTTCGTTACGCCGTGGAAGAGGATTCAGGTGACGTGACCAGCTCGAGTCGATGAGCGTTCCTCTCGAGCGGAATCGCGATGGGGAAGCGGGGATCGCCCGCCGCCTGAACGCCGTCCCGGGATTCGATTCCGAGACCGCCGTCTTCGGAACGAGATCGAGTTCGAGCAGAGAACCGCGAACGCGATTCGATCCACGTCGGGCGCGAACGCTATCGGTCCGAGTTCGACTCCGTGCAACCGCACAAAAGAGTCAAACCCCGCGAGACCCTTGCCACTACCACACATGGATATACGCGTACAGGGACCGGGCCCGACCTCTCCATTCCTCAGCGCCCGCGATCTCTTCGAAACCGAACACGACCTCTCGTTGCCGGTCCGCGTGCACCTCCGGGACGACCCCGACGAACGCACCTGGGCCGCCCACTACGACGACCACCACGTGCTGAACATCTCTCGACAGGCCGCCTCGAGCGCCATGGCCCGCGAACTCGCCCTCCACGAGTTCGCACACATGGCCAGACACGAGCAGGAACACCCCTCCCACACCCAGTCGACCGAGGAAGTGCTCTACCTCGCGCTGGCCGGCAAGAGCGTCGAGCGGCGCAAACTCTCCCACTGTTACCAGATCGCCAACCACATGAAAGACATCTACGCCGACGACATCACGCTCTCGGTCGACCCCGGCGAGAAACTGCTCTCCTTTCTCGAGTCCAGTCTCGCGATGGCGGTCGCCGATCGTCCCGAGACCCCGTCCCGACCGGGCTTCCAGCGACTCTCGGCGAGTGCCGACCCCGAGATCACGGCGGTCAACGCCGCGTTCGCGCTGGCGCTCGCCGAACGCCACGAACTGGTCGACGAGAACCACCGACTGTACGACCTCGCCCACGCCGCTGCGATGGACGCCCCGCAGGTGGACTTTCAGGGATTCAAGCGCCGCTTCCGCGAACTCGTCCGCGACCCCGACTCGAGTACGTACCGGCAGGTCCTCGTCGACGCGACCCGGGCGTACGTCGGCGGCGAGGGACCGGCAGCGGACTGAGCCCCGACGGATTGCATACGGGAGGCAATCGAGTTCACTTCAACCCGAACATTTAATGTTTGATCCCACTAATTGGATAACATATATTGATGCTTTCGCGCAAAGACTGGGGTGGCGGGTCGGGTGACGACCGATTCACCGACGAACTCTCGCAGTTGAAACGACAGGGAGCGAGCGTTCTCGTCGTCGGTTCCGTACGAACCGAGCAGCGACGGGACGTCAGTCGACGGCTCCTGGGGCAGGCGACCTCCCAACCACGCCGACGCGTGCTCGTCTCGACGACCGGTGCAACCCACACCCACCTCGCCGAGGACGAGACCGAGTCGTCGGAAACGCTCACACGCGTCAACTACGCGACGCAGGCTCGAAGTGCAACAAGTGAAACTGCGGCCAGTGAAACCGCTTCGAGTGGACCCGGCCCAATCTCCCCATCGGCCGACGAGAGCCCGGTGACGACGACCACCCTCGCCGACCTCGGTATCGCTATCTCGAGTGCGATCGAAGGATTCGAAACCGAGGCCGACGGCCTCGCTCCCGCGGAACTCCGCGTCGGCGTCGACTCGCTGGTCCCACTCATCGAGGAGTACGGTGCCGAACGCGTCTTCAAGTTCGTCCATCTGACGAACGGCCGGACGCGAGACACCGACGGCATGATCCACTATCACCTCCCCATGGACCGCAACTCCGACGTCGTCTCGGTCCTGACACCGCTGTTCGATATCGTCATCGAGCTCCGGGAACAGAACGGGACCTTCCAGGAACGCTGGTCGATCAACGACGGCGATCTCAGCTCCGGCTGGATTTCGATTTCGCAGTCGTAACACCTATCCGGACCTCTAGCGTCACGTTGCGTATCCCGTTCGACGACCATCTCCACTCGCTGCTTGCTCTCTAATTCCATGAAACCGAAATTCGAACCGACTGACGACGGCCTCGAGATTATCGATCCGATCGAACGACATCGGTATCGGCTGACGACCCACGAGTCGGTCGATCCAGAGCCTGTTGATACGGAACGAATTCAGTTCCCAGTGGCGTCAGCCGTCGAGGTCTCAACTGAGATGATTACGTTGCCGACGAATGAGAGCGTCTATGTCCGTGATGGTAGTGGATCTATGATTGCAGAAGTTCGTCCGAGTAAGCAAGTATCATTACCGGCTGACAACTATACACTCGACTTGTCTGGCCCGTTGAAAGTTTATGCGCTTGTAGAGAGTCAAGTATATATTTATTCTGATAGAGATCGAACGTACATAACATTCGAAGAAACAGTGCCAGTCACAATCGGTGCACGATCGTATCACAGGCGTCCAGCCGGAACAATTACAACTTCAGTAGAACCAACCGATGTAATGGAAGCGGTCTCTGCCTTTGGGTCTGCATTGAAATCAACAACGCCGGAACGCTCATACCCAACTCATCGAGGACACCCCGCCGCTATCAAACTTGGTGAAGAGTTGGATATTCCCAAAGAAATAAAATCGCCAGAGACAGGTATTCAAATAGAAATACCACCAACGCTCCGACACGTATCTGTTGTTACCCCTTTAGCATATTATCTAAGTGCTGAAGTCGTTCCAGGAGAATCGCCTCAGCTCAGCACTAAGAATGGATTCACATGCGATCTTGAGAAGGAAGGGGATCTTGAGAGAACAGTAGAGGATGTGTTAAAGCAAGTTTTCTTTCTCGATTGTATAGTCAGAACTGAAGGGATTACACCGCTCCCCTTGTATGAACGAGAGGCAGTTGAGCAAAAGTTGGGATTCAATATCGAAGAGACATATCATCAGAAACTACCGGGGCAGATTGAAAGATATCTTTCAGTTGCGTTTAGTACGGTAGAGCCGTATTTCCCGGAGTGGAGATGTAAGACATATTTGTCTATAACTGATGAAATTATCGAATTTCTCCCATATATAGCTGATGGTCTATCAATAGTTAAAATTCAAGAGAATAGGGGAGAATTATCGTCACCTGCTGAAATGCAAGCAGTTGAGGATTTCATGCGAAATAGCTATACGCGAAGTGCAAATTCAACTCGAAGCTCACGATCCGCGGGTTCATCCATTGAGCAATCAGACATACCAACAATAAAACAGTCATGGAACAGTATTAATTCATCTGATATAAGGAGTATGGTACCTCTTTCGGCATTCCACCACAGTAGGAGTCGGACTCCCAGGGAGGATCCTATCGAAATAGAAGTTGTGTGTAATGATTCGGAAATGAGAGAAGAACTCGAGGCGGTAAATAGTGTCTATGGAGTTCGAGAAGAGCTACCGTTTGACGTGACTTTCCATTATAACCTGAAGACGGGTGAGTTAGAGAATGTTTTAGCAAAGAATATCGATTTTATGCATTTTATCGGACATATTGACAGAGATGGATTTGAATGTTCGAACGGAAAATTAGACGTGTCAGAAATAGAGTGTGTCGGTGTAAAAGCATTCTTCCTTAATGCATGTCAATCATATGATCAAGGGATACAGTTAGTAGAATCAGGTAGTATTGGAGGAATTGTAACTATTCATGACATAATTAATAGTGGAGCGATTAAAGTTGGGGGATCAGTTGCTCGTTTGCTAAACCAAGGTTTCCCACTCTATGCCGCACTTGATGTTGTACGAAGGGAAAACATTGTTGGGCAACAATACCTCATAGCGGGGGATGGAATGACGACAATTGCTCAATCAGAAACGGGACCGCCGTTTGTATGTGAGACCAACAGTAATGAGCATAAGTTTAACATTCGCATGGAAACATATACGACAACTGGGTTACAAAAAGGGAGCGTGTGTATCCCTTATTTAGAGGAGAATGAGATGTACTTTTTAACATCGGGGGAACAAGGGCCGTTTAAAGCAACTGAGGAACAAATATCCGACTTTTTTAATATGGGGGACTTTCCAGTTATTATGAATGGGTCGTTAAAATGGAGCAGCGAAATTCCGGCTGACGAATTATAATCCTGCGAAGCCGCCCATTCCGCCAGCAGCGGCAGACCCAGCCTGCGATAGGGCAAGCAGGATCGTGAACAGGACGCCGATCATTCGTGGGTGATTCTTCAGGTAGTGGGTTAGGTTGCTCATGGTGCGTTTTATCCATGGGGCGCGATTATTATAAATTTATTTTAATATATCCGATTAATAAATGATAGTGTTATAGAATAGCATAGCTGTTCCAAATCGGATTTAAGGCCTCTGACGGGTCTGAGGCGCAATAACGTGCGAAACGAACTACTCGAGCAACTGCCGAAGCGCCTGATCGAACTCCTCGTTCGAAAGTTCATCGCGAATCGCAGCGGTTCGACGCCGATACTCGGAGAGATCACGGACGACAGCCTCGTACCGATCCGCAACATCGAGGCCGGACTGGAGTTCGCTTTCGAGCAGGGCACGCTCTGTCGACAGTCGGAAGAACTCGTTCATCGCTTCCTCGTAGGCCTGTTGCAGAAGTAATCGTTCGATCGTCGACTGCAACCGCTCGTCAGAAACCGGTGTGACGAGGAGTTCGTCCGCACCGCGATCCACGGGATCGTCCGTCGGAACGTCGTCGGCAAGGACGAGCACCTGCGTGTCCGGTGCACGCTGTTGGAAGGTATCGAGGACTCCACGCGGATCGCGCGTCTCGAGGCCCCAGTCGAGAACGAGCAGGTCGTAGTGGTCGTCGATCTGCTCGAGGATCGACTGATCTAAATCGGCCTGATGTATGGTCGCAGAAACTCGTGATCGATCCGAATACAGATCGGGAAGGGAGAGGGATCGATGAACGATGAACAGGTGGGAAGTAGATTCCAGTAACACAGTTCCTACCACTACTGGGAGAGTAGATACTATTAAATGTAGTCAGAAGTCAACTGGATCAGACTATCGTCGAAACAGAGAGATATAAATAATGTCTCTAATATATACTATCGATAGTTCACATTCGATCCGATATGAGATAAATTGCTCTGAATATCCCACTATCATTTCACTACAAATGAAACCGAAATTCGAAGTCACGAAAGATAGGTTAGTTATTATTGATCCGGTTGGACGTGGACGATACCCAGTTGAAACTGGTACGACAGTTACACCTGAATCAGCTACTGCTAACGAAATACCATATCCGATAGAAAAAGCAGTACAAATAACGACTGCCGATCTCACCCTGCCAACTAATAGTACGGTATATGTGCGCGACCGCGGTGGTTCACTAATTACTGAGATACAGCCGAACGAATGTACTGACCTTCCAGAGTCCGAATATATCCTTGATATATCCCGTACATTGAAAGTCTATGTATATGTTGAAAGTGCGATTAGAATACGGATCGCTAACCACAAAACAACTGTTTCATTTGGTAAACCGAGCTCGATCACCATCGGTGCACGGTCGTACCATACCCGCCCGAGAGAAACCATCAAAACGACAACTGACCCAACGGCCGTGATGAAATCCGTTTCGCGGTTTGGATCTGCGCTGAAGACGACAGGGGCGGAACATTCGTACCCAACACATCGTGCCCATCCCCCGATAGTATCGATAGCTGACCACCTTGACATCCCAGATACGTTAACTCCACCTGAGACAGGCGTTCAAATCGAGATCCCGTCGACATTGCGCCATATTTTCGTCGTTGCACCACTGGCATACTATTTGGCTGCAGAAGTTGTTCCTGCGTCAAAGCCCCAGATAGTCACCGAGACTGGGTTCTCCTACTCACTAGATAGGAAAGAAGGGTTCGAAACGACGGTAGAGCGGATACTCAATCAAACATTTCTGCTCGATTGCATTGTACGAACCGAGGGGACGACGCCGCTAAAATCATACGAAAGGCAAGAAATCGAGCCTTCTCTTGACCTAGACATAAATGAGTTGTGTGATCTGTCTAACATGGCACAACTGGAACGCTATCTCAACGTTTCCTATTCGACAGTAGAACCATGTATTCCAAAGTGGCAGCGTACAACCAAGCTCCAAGCGATTCCAGACCATATTGGCTTTTTACCGTTTGCAGTTATTGATCTCGGCACCATCACGATAGAACAAGGAAATAATCAAGCGACATCATCGAATCAGTCCTCAATACCGAATCAGCTACCAGAAAGTCCAGACAACGCTGAGTATATAGGGAAAATAGTCTCGGAAAAAACGGTAGTGCCGCAGACGTGGAGTCAGGGAGATGGGAGTGAAATTACTAGTACAGCTGTGCTATCAGCGTTCCATCAGGCTGTTGATCAGACCCCAAAAGATGGTCCCCTCGAGATCGAGATCGTTTGCAATGATTCAGCTATGAATGAGGAACTTATCACGGTCTATAGTATATATGGCGACCGTGACGATGTTCCGTTTGACATCACTATTCACCACGACCTTACAACGAACCGTCTTCAGGAGGTGTTGTCTCGAGAGAACGACTTCCTACATTATATTGGCCACATTGATTCGGATGGATTCCGGTGTTCAGACGGAGTATTAGACGCAGGAAATATCGAAAAAATCGGTACAAAAGCATTTCTTCTTAATGGGTGTCAATCCCATGAACAGGGGGTGAGACTCATCGAGGCGGGAAGCATTGGAGGAATCGTTACGACTGATGAGGTTTGTAACAGGGAAGCAGTCCGAGTCGGCCGTACGATATCGTCTCTGTTGAATAGAGGGTATTCGCTCTATGCTGCGCTCGATATTGCGCGAATGGAAGCGGATGTTGCAAATCGATATCACATCGTCGGTGATGGGAGACAAATCATAGCACAATCTGATAGCGGTTCGCCGAATGTTTGTTCTGTTACCCGTAAAAGCGATCGTCTTGAAGTCTTCATCACGTCGTATGCAGGATCAAAGACAAAGAAAGGGGGCCTGTTCACTCCCTATATTGATGGGGTTGACGAGTATTACGTTGTACCCCAGCAAATCGGCCCGTACACGCTGACTAAAGCGGAATTTCTTAGATTTATAGATTTGGAACAAATGCCAGTCTTTCTTGACGGAGAACTCCGCTGGAGTGCTGAGATCAAAACGAGTGAACTGTGAGTAGAGGCACATTGCTCTGCATCTAGTATCCGAAGCCAGCGAAAACGAACGCAGCCGAAAACGTCGATCGGTTAGCGTGCAGCCGCCGCGACGCGCTCTTTCTCTTCCTTCTGGCTGACCGCGTAGGTCTGGACGTCGTAGTTGGCGGCGCCGACGAGCTGGTTGGCGATGGCCTCCTCGACGTCGGTCGTGGTCTTGAACGAGGCGTTGTAGACGCCTTCGGCGAGGAACTTCAGGGCCTGATCGACGCGACGCTGCGGTGCGACGTCGACGGCCTTGGGGACCGAAATCCCACCGTACTTCAGGCGGACGG
This sequence comes from Haloterrigena alkaliphila, assembly GCF_017352155.2. Lineage (NCBI taxonomy): Archaea > Methanobacteriati > Methanobacteriota > Halobacteria > Halobacteriales > Natrialbaceae > Haloterrigena > Haloterrigena alkaliphila. The sequence goes on along the minus strand of NZ_CP071462.1, from coordinate 1,721,725 downwards.
TCTCCTCGCGTGGAGCGGCGTTCTCGACGGCGGTCACGAGCACCTGAACGGGGTTCTCGTCGGTGCGCTCGTGGATGAGTTCGAACGCTTCACGGACGTGGTTGAGCGACTGCTGTTTCTTGCCCGTGTTCTCCTCCGTCTGCATGAGACGATTGATGAAGCGCTCGACGATCGAGATCTGGGACTTCTGGAACTGCTTGCTCGCGTGACGGCCGGCGGTGTGTGCGACCGGCGTCACCGCGATGTAGCGTTCGGTCGACGGATCCTCGTAGGCGATCTCGTCGATCTCCCAGGTGCCGAACAGTTTCGCGCCGACGTCTGCGCCACCAGCGGGGGCGTCCGGGTCGGGTTGGTCTTCTGCAGCCATGGTTATCGCACCGGTTTCTCCGCGTTTCCGCGAACGAGTTCCTTCAGCGCGACGCCGTTGACCTTGTCGACCTTGTAGTTGACGCCGGAGAGGTCACCCATCGCACGACCCTTTGCACCACCGATCCCGGCGATGGTGACTTCGTCGTGTTCGTCGATGAAGCTGATCGCGCCGTCACCGGGACAGAACGCGGTGACCTGTTTGCCGTTCTTGATCAGTTGCACTCGGACGCACTTTCGGATCGCCGAGTTGGGCTGTTTCGCTTCGATGCCTACCTTTTCGAGGACGATACCGCGGCCCTGCGGAGCGCCCTCGAGCGGGTCGGACTTCTCGCGGAGGCCCCGTGCGCGGCGCGCGTAGTCGGAGTCGGACCACCGCTGCTCCTGGCGGTCCTTCTTGAGCTTGCGCGCGGCGTATTTGCCGTTTGCCATAGTACCCGTCGCTATCCGACGAAGGCACTTAAGCGACCCGTTTCGAGTCGGCGTGACGGCTCGAGAGCGCTCGAGCTACCCCGCTCGCCGAATCTGCGGGCGTTTCGGTGCTCGAGTTACGGGCGGAGAACGTGGGAGCGACGCTCGGCGGCCGAGAGGTTTCCGTACGGGAGCCGAAACGGTCCGCCCGCCGCGCAGGAGCGGATTCGAAGCGACCGCCCCGAAAAAATCAGAGCAACTGGACGTCGTCGATGTCGAAGTGACGCGCCGCGAGCCTGCGTACGTCCTCGATCGTGCGACCGTTCGAGCCGATGGCGACGCCGCGGTCCTCCTCGGCCACCTCGACGTAGGCGACGGTGTCCTCGTTCTCGCTGATCGTGACGTTGTAGACCGCCGCGGGCGAGAACGCGTTCGCGACGAACGCCTCGGGATCGTCGGCGTCTTCGACGAGCCTGACGGGCACGCCGACGCGGTCTTCGTAGCGGCCGACGGTTCGGCCCCCGGGACCGATCGCCTCGCTCATCCGTCCGCTCGAGACGACGACGACGAGCCGCTCGTCCGCGTCCGCGGCGTCGCCGGCCGCGAGGACGAGACAGTCCTGCCCGTCCACGCCGGTCACGTCCTCGAACGCGGCGAGGTACTGCCGAGCGTCGTCGTCTAAGGTGACGCCCATCGATCAGTCGGCCTGACTGCTGCCGGAACTCGTCGATCCCATCCGGAGGTCGACGTCGCCGGTGCCGAGCTTGATCGGTTTGCCGACGATGACGTTCTCCGTGACGCCGTCCAGTTCGTCGATCTCCCCGTGGATCGCGGCGTTGAGCAGGTGGTTGACCGTCACCTCGAACGCCGCGCGGGCGAGGACAGAGTCCTTCGAACCCGAGATGCCGTGGCGGCCGATCGATTCGATCTCGCCGCGGTTGGTCATGATGTCGGCGACCAGCATCAGGTGGCGAACGTTGACGTCGTCCAGCCCCTGCTCGGCCAGCGTGTTGTTCGTCTCCTCGATGATGGCCTCGCGGGCCGCCTCGATGCCGAGGTTACGGTGGATCTCGTGGATGTTGTTACAGGTGGTTCGCGAGGCGTCGACGCCCTCGATCTCTAGGACGTCGCCGAAGGCCGATCCCTCGGTGTAGAGGACGAACTGCTCGCCCTCGTCGAGTTCCTCGCGGCGGATGACGACCCGGGAGATCTCCTCGATCCCCTTGAACGTGATATCGCGCAGTTCCTCGACCAGTTGCAGGAGATCCCGATACGAGGGTTCCTCGGGGCCGAACTGGATCTCGGTTCCCTGCTGGATCGCGGTCACACCGAGGTTGTCCTCGATGATCTCGGCGACCTCCTCCGGTTCGATCATCCGCTCGCGCAGCGTATCCTCGTTGAGCGAGATCTGGACGCGCATGTCCGCGACGTTCGTCGAGACGTCACCCAGCGCGAGGATCTGCGTGGCTTCGATGTTCCAGACGACCTCGTGGGCCTTCTCGCGCTCGGTCGCGTACTCGTCCTCGAGGTAGACGGTCATCATCGGCGTGTCCGGGGTCTTCCGGGCGTCGACCAGTTCGATCAGTCGCGGCAGCCCCTGGGTCACGTCGATCTCGGCGACCCCCGCGTAGTGGAACGTGTTCATCGTCAGCTGGGTGCCGGGTTCGCCGATCGACTGGGCCGAGACGGTGCCGACGGGATCGAGCGGATCGACCCGCGTGTCGACGTAGCGGTCCTCGACGGCCTTCGCGAGTTCGTCGGCGTCCTCGACGGTCGCGTCGGCGCGACCCTCGAGCGTCTCGTAGACCTCGTCTTTGAGTCGCCGCGGGAGGTCGGTGTCCTCGACGACCGCGATGGTGTCGTCGTCGACGTCGTAGGCCACCTCAGTCATCGGAGGTCACCTCCCGTCCCTCGGTGAGTCGATCGTCGGCGTGCTCGGAGAGATTCGTCGGCTCGGTCCTGATGCCGAGGAACTCGTCTCGCTCCGCCTCGGAAGCGAACTCGGAGTCGATGACGCGATCGGCGATCGCCTCGACGTCGATCTCGTTGTCGTCGCCCGAGGAAACCTTGACCGGCGAGGTGCCGTCCTCGCCGAACTCGAACTGGACGATGGTGTCCGAGGTGTCCCGGACGGTGCCGTCGTACTGGGTCTCGAGTTCCGACAGCGCGTTGATCAGTCGACGCTGCAGGTAACCGGACTTCGACGTTCGAACGGCGGTGTCGACCAGTCCCTCGCGGCCGCCCATCGCGTGGAAGAAGAACTCCCGCGGGGTGAGGCCGCTGGTGTAGGAGTTCTCGACGAAGCCGTGGGCCTCCGCGGAGAGGTCGTTGGGTTCGTAGTGGGAGAGGGTGCGGTCCTCGTAGCCGCGGTTGATCCGCTCGCCCCGAACCGCCTGCTGGCCGACGGCGCCGGCCATCTGGGTCAGGTTGAGCATCGATCCGCGGGCACCGGAGTTGGCCATGACGACCGCCGGGTTCTCGTCGTCGAAGTGCTCGTCGGCGATGTTCCCGGCGTTGTCACGCGCACGCGAGAGCGTCTGCATGATCTTCATCTCGAGGGTCTCGTCGATCGTCCGCCCCGGGAGGCTCTCGAGTTCGTTGTTCTCGTAGGCTTCGATCAGCTCTTCGACGCGGTCGTTGGCGTCGTCGATCGTCTCGTCGATGCGTTCCCGAGCCTCCTCCGGGATCGTTTCGTCGTCGATCCCGATCGAGAACCCGAAGTGCATGATCGCACGCATCGCCAGCGTCGAGACCTCGTTGATGAAGATCCGGGCGCGGGTGTTGCCGTAGACCTTCGTGATGGTGTCGACGATCTCGCCGCCGAACTCGCCGACCTCGTCCTCGGCGATGGTGCCCTCGATCAGCTGGCCGTCTTCGATGACGACCGGCTCGCCGATGGTGCCCGTGAACTCGAGGTTCAGATCGTCGGGCAGCAGTTCGGAGAAGACGTCGTAGCCGGTCCAGAACGGCTTGCCCTCGTCGTCGATCCCGCTGGGTTCGGGCAGTTCGTCGATCCGGGTCGCGCGCAGGAGGTCGAGCGCCTGGGTCTCGTTGAATCGGGGGTTGTCGGCGGTCAGCAGGTACATCCCACTGATGTGGTCCTGGATGGCCCCGATGATGTTCTCGCCGAACCGCGGGCTCAGGATCTGTTCCTGCACGCGCATGAGGACGCGCGCTTCGGCGCGGGCCTCCTCGTTTTGCAGCGCGTGCATGTTCATCTCGTCGCCGTCGAAGTCGGCGTTGTACGGCGGACAGACGACGGTGTTCAGACGGAACGTCTTGTACGGCATGACCACGACCTCGTGGGCCATGATCGACATCCGGTGGAGCGACGGCTGCCGGTTGAAGATGACGATGTCGCCGTCGATGAGGTGGCGGTTCACTTCCCAGCCGGCCTCGACCTTCTCCGCGAGCTGCTCGCAGTTCTTCTCGGTCACCTTCAGTCGACGGCCGTCCGGTCGGCGAACGTAGTTCGCGCCGGGGTGGCCCTCTGGGCCGTTCGAGACGAACCGTCGAGCGTCCTCGAGGTTGCGCTCGGTGACGTTCATCGTCTGGGTCATCTCCTTGGCGACGCGGTCGGGGACGCCGACCTCGTTGAGCGAGAGGGTCGGGTCCGGCGAGATGACGGTTCGGGCCGAGAAGTTCACACGCTTCCCGGACAGCGAGCCCCGGAAGCGGCCCTCCTTGCCCTTCAGCCGCTGGGAGAGGGTCTTCAGCGGCCGGCCCGAGCGGTGTCGTGCCGGCGGCGTGCCCGAGATCTCGTTGTCCATGAACGTGGTGACGTGGTACTGGAGCAGTTCCCAGAGGTCCTCGATGATCAGTTGCGGGGCGCCGGCCTCGCGGTTCTCCATGAACCGCTGGTTGATCCGGATGATGTCGACCAGCTTGTGTGTCAGGTCGTCCTCGGAGCGCTGGCCGTTGTCGAGCGTGATCGACGGCCGCGCGGTGACCGGCGGTACCGGGAGGACGGTGAGGATCATCCACTCCGGCCGGGACTTCGCGGGATCGATTCCCAGCACTTCGATGTCCTCGTCCGGGATGTTCTCGAACCAGTCCCGGATGTCGCTGGGCATCAGCTTGTTCGTGTCCTCCTCGGTCAGGTCGATGTCCAGGGCCTTCTCGATCGCCTTCCGCTGACTTTCGCGCGGACGGAAGGAGCCCGAGAGGATCTCGTTGATCCGAGTGAGTTCGATGTCGGTCTTCTCGGCGAGTTCGTCCGGCGTCGTTCGCTCGACGCCCTCCTCCTCGTCGCCCTGCATCGCTCCCGCGATGCGCTGGGAGTACTCGCTGGTCAGGACCTGCTGGACCTCGTAGTAAGTGGTCGGCTTCTCGTGGTCGATGTCGTACTGAATCTCGCCGCAGAACGGGCAGCGATCCTTCTTCCGAGCCTGCCGGATCGCGGCCTTGGTGACGTCGTTTAAGTCCCGACCGAGCTTGCGCGATTCCGTGATGTCCGCGCGGAACTCGTCGCGTTCGTCCTCCGTCAGGAGCAGCTTCGAACACTCCCGACAGGTCCCTCGCAGGAGCCGCCGGATGAGCTTCGTGAAGCCGACGTGAATGACGGGCGCGGCCAGTTCGATGTGACCGAAGTGGCCGTTACACGACCCCGAGTGTTTGCCGCAGGTCTTGCACTCGAGGCCGGGGTCGATCACGCCGAGTCGCGGGTCCATCAACCCCATGTCGATGGGGAATCCGTCGTCGTCGTAGGTGTCGGCGGTGATGATCTTCGTCGCACTCATCTCCCGATACTCCTCGGGCTCCATGAGCCCGAAGGAGATCGATCCGATGTCTTTGGGTGTACTCGTTTGCATGGGTTAGACGGCGTCCTCCAGTTCCAGTCGCGGCGCGATACCCAGCGCCTTCATCTCGTCGAGCAGGAGTTTGAAGGCGTAACTCATCTCGATCTCGTGGATATCGGTCTCCTCGTCGCAGTTCGGACAGTAGACACGCCGCTGTTCGACGTTCTCGACCGCGCTCATCCCGCAGTTCGCACAGACGTGGATGAACTCGCGGTCGGACTCGTCGAGGAGTCGTTCTTTCAGCGTCATCGCGGCCCCGTGGCCGATGAACACGTCGCGTTCCATCTCCCCGATACGGAGGCCGCCTTCGCGGGCGCGACCCTCCGTGGGCTGGCGGGTCAGCACCTGCACCGGCCCGCGCGAGCGGGCGTGCAGTTTGTTCGAGACCATGTGGTAGAGCTTCTGGTAGAAGATGATCCCGACGAAGATCTCGGCCTCGATCTTCTCGCCGGAGATCCCCGAGTACATGGTCTCCTTGCCCGCCGAGTTGAAGCCGATCTCCTCGAGGCCGTCGCGGAGTTCGTCCTCGTCCTCGCCGAGGAACGGCGTCCCGTCGACGCGACGCCCCTCCATCGCGCCGAGTTTACCGCCGATCATCTCGAGGATGTGGCCGACGGTCATCCGCGACGGCAGCGCGTGCGGATTGAGCACGAGGTCGGGGACGACCCCCTCCTCGGTAAAGGGCATGTCCTCCTGGGGCGCGAGGTGGCCGACGACCCCCTTCTGACCGTGCCGGCTCGCGAACTTGTCCCCGAGTTCGGGGATCCGCTCGTCGCGCACGGAGACCTTCGAGAGCTTCGAGCCGTCCTCGCCCTCCATCAGGGTGACGGTGTCGACGACGCCCGACTCGCCCGAGCGCATCGTAACGGAGGTCTCACGTCGCTTCTGGGGCGAGAGACCACCCATGTCGTCGGGCTCCTCCAAGAATCGCGGCGGGGAGGTCTTCCCGAGCAGGACGCTGTTCTCGTCGACCGCCGTCTCGGGATTGACGAGACCGTCCTCGTCCAGGTGGTTGTACGCTTCCTCGCCGCGGGCCCCGCGGACGTCCTGGGAGGGGATCTCGAAGCGGTCCTCCTGACCGCCCGGGTACCGGCGTTCCTCGCCCTCGTAGGTCCGGAAGAAGTGCGAGCGGGCGAGCGCGCGCTCGACGCTGGCTTTGTTCATGACCAGCGCGTCCTCGATGTTGAACCCCTCGTAGCTCATCACGGCGACGACGAAGTTCTGGGCCGCGGGTCGCTCGTCGAAGCCGATCTGTTCGGTCGTCTGGGTCTTCACCATCGAGAGCTGCGGGTAGTGCAGCAGGTGCTGGCGCGTGTCCGGCCGGATCCGGTAGTTCGCGCTGGGCAGGCCCAGCGACTGCTTGACCATCCCCGCCCCCATCGTAATACGCGGACTCGCGTTGTGCTCGGGGTAGGGGATCATCCCCGCGCCGATCCCGAAGATCAGCGACGGGTCGATCTCGAGGTGGGTGTGTTTCTCGGTCAGATCGTCCTCGTCGACGGCCACGAGGATGTCCTCTTCCTCCTCGGCGTCGATGAACTCGATGTAGCCGTGGTCGACGAGATCCTCGAACTCGAGGTCACCCTCCCGCAGCGCCTCGATCTCCTGCTCGGAGATGCGAGCCTCGCCGTCCTCGACGACCAGCAGGGGCCGTCGGGCCCGTCCCGCGTCGGCGTTGACGATCACTTCGCGGGTGCGGTCTTTCACCGAGACGTTGACCATCTCGCTGACGTCGCCGATGCGTCGCGCCTCGCGGATCTGTTCTGCCAGTTCGTGCGGGTTCGGGTGTGTTCCCACCAGCGACCCGTTGACGTACACCTTGGCTTCTCGCTTTTGGCTGCTCATTGTTTATTAGTCGTCTGCGGTCGATCGTTCGATGCCCTCGAGGCCCGGAATCCCCTCGACGCCCATCGATGCCAGTTCGCGTTTGAGTTCCTGTTCGTCCTCGACGTTCTGTGAGAGCTCCATCGCCTGCGCGAAGTTCTTCACCAGCCCACAGTTCGGCCCTTCGGGCGTCTCGGAGGGGCAGATGCGACCCCACTGGGTCGCGTGTAGGTCCCGCGCCTCGAAGTGGGGCTGACTGCGCGACAGCGGCGAGCGCAGCCGGCGAAGGTGTGAGAGCACGCCCATGAAGTCCGTTCGGTCGACCAGCTGGGAGACGCCCGAGCGGCCCCCGACCCAGTTCCCCGTCGCGATCGGGTGCTCGAGGCGCTCGGTCAGGACGTCCGAGCGGACGACCGTCGAGACCGAGAGGTTCCGGTTGCGCATGTTGGCGCGCTCGAGCTGGTACTTCACGTCCCGGGCCAGCTTGTTCAGCGCGGTCCGGAACAGGTCCTTCATCAGGTCGCCGCTGACCTTCAGGCGCTTGTTGGCGTAGTGGTCCTTGTCGTCGGATTCGCGCCGTCCGAGCGCGAGTTCGAAGCAGGCCTCGGCCATCCGACAGAGGTAGTGGGCCTTGTTGATCCGGACGTCTTCCTCCTCGACGCCGTCCTCGTGGAGGTGCGGCAGGAGGTAGCGGTCGATGACGTAGTTGGCCCGCTTGAGCTGGTAGTTCTTGCCCTGCCCGGAGGCGACGCGTTTCCCGAGTTCCTCGATGGCCTCCTCCTCGGACTGGACCTCCGCTTCCTCCAGGTTCTCGAGCATGTACTTGACGACCTCGGGGTCGTTCGAGACCTTGTGGACGATCTCCTCGTCCGATTCGAGCCCGAGTGCGCGCACGAGGGTGACGAAGTTGATCGAGCCCGAAACCGAGGGGAACGAGACCTCGAGCAGCCCGTCGCGAGTGCGTTCACAGAGTACGAGGGCGCGGTAGCCACGGCGCTGCGAGAAGGTCTTCGCGACCTGGATCTCGTCGCCGTACTTGGTGTCGTACTCCGCGAGGATCTTGTTGGGTGCGAGGTCCTCGCTGGTCATCAGGACTCGCTCGGAGCCGTTGACGATGAAGTAGCCGCCCGGGTCGGCCGGGTCTTCACCGATCTCGATCAGTTCCTCGTCGGAGAAGCCGGCGATGTTACACTTGTCCGAACCGACCATGATCGGCATCCGGCCGATCTTGGTCTCCGTCGAGTCGACGACCCGCTCGTCGCCCTCCTCGCCCTTGACGATGGACATCTCCATGAACACCGGCGCGGAGTAGGTGATGTTCCGAAGGCGGGCCTCCTGCGGGTAGAGCAGTTCCTCCGACCCGTCGGCCTCCCGAACGCGGGGAGTGACGACGCGGACGTCACCGAGTTCGACGTGGACCGGCTCCTCGCCTTCCTTGTCGCCGATGTCCGTGTCGATCGTCTCCTTCTCGTCGACGACCTCCTGCATCCCCCGGTTGAGGAAGGCGTTGAACGACCGGTAGTGGTGTTCGGCGAGGCGTTCCTTCGAGAAGTATTCGCGCGAGATGTCTCGTCGGTTGTCGCGGTCGAGTTCCATTGCCATTTATTCCACCACGAGTCGGTATACGATCGATTGATCGGTCGTCCGCGAGTCGCGAACGATCTTGATGACGTCGCCGGCCTCCGCCTCGTCCGGCAGAGCGGGATCGGTGCGCTTGATCTTCGGTAAGTCTGTGCTGTCGATGTCGTACTCGGAGAGGACCTCCTCGAGTTCGTCGTCCTCGAGGAGCGTGTGCTCCGGTACGAGTTCGTGTTGGCTTACGTCTACCATGTGTTGGGGTTGGTGTGCGTGTCGGCTATCGGGAGAGAAGCGGCTGTCACGAGATACTACAGCGAAATAGCGGCGGGACGCATTTAACGGTTACTAACTCGATCGAGAAGCACGGCTATCCGCCCAGGGCAACCCTGATCGGAGGGAGCCGATCACGTGCGACAGTTACCCGGTATCCGTTAAATTCCTTGTGGGGAGTGTGACGGAGTAGCACGACGGAGGCTCGAGTCGCGGTTCGTGGCTCGATTCACCGTACCACACGGTTGTCGATTGGAAAGTCTTAATACCGTCACCGGGAAACGATGAGTTGCGAGCCCGGATGGTGTAGTGGCCCATCATACAACCCTGTCACGGTTGTGACGCGGGTTCAAATCCCGCTCCGGGCGTTCTCTCGATTTCAACTCTCGAGCGAGGAGCGTAGCGACGAGCGAGGGCTAAAAGCGAGAGAACCCAAAAGGGATTTGAACCGAGAAGTGAGGCGAACGTCATGTGCGAAATAACCGTAGTTCAAATCCCGCACTCATCCATTTTGAGGAAACGAGGGGAGAACCCGATATCCGCGGAGTAGTGTGAGTTGGTGGCACGTCTCTCGAGTGTAGAACAGTCGACAGAGAAGCGTCCCACACTGTATAGTAAGAAATTCGAATGATAGTCGGAACAGAACCCTTAAGAGTTTCACCGGGAAACGATGAGTTGCGAGCCCGGATGGTGTAGTGGCCCATCATACAACCCTGTCACGGTTGTGACGCGGGTTCAAATCCCGCTCCGGGCGTTCTCTCGATTTCAACTCTCGAGCGAGGAGCGTAGCGACGAGTGAGGCTGAAATCGAGAGAATCCTAAAAGGGATTTGAACCACGGAACGAACGAGTGACTGATTTCGGCGAAACGGTTGCCGAACCTCGGTACATCCACCCGTTCGATTCGGCGAGCAGTATTCGACAGCCGACGGTTCTTATCCGAGAAGGGACGCAACGGGCGTATGCGTAATTCGAAGCGTCGGGGACGAGACCGAGTCGAAAGCGCTCTCGAAGTTGATCGAATGGGGATACAGCGTCTCGATCCCGTTCGGGGACAACGACAGATACGATCTCGTCGTCGATGACGGGGGCATCCTCTATCGGGTTCAGTGTAAAACGGCGTGGTCGAACAAAGACGACACGTTTCGGTTCAATACCCACTCGCAGACGACCAAAAACGGCGCCTATCACGAACACACGTATCACGGAGAGATTGACGCGTTTCTGGTTTATTACCCGCCAGAAGAAACGTTCTACTGGATCGATGCGACCGAGGCCACGGAGCAAAAGATGGAACTGCGATTCGAATCCGAAATCGATCATCCGTCGATAAACTGGGCCGAAGCGTACGAATTCGACGGGAATCTTCCCAGTTCAAACGAGCCCTCGTGATCGGTACCGAGCTAAAACTACCACGGGTAGATCGCCGTGAAATGCTAATTATTTAGTATCTGTTCGGTCATCCATCGGCAACGACCGTCACGACGACACGCCAACCAATGACGAAACCGATCACCGTCCTCATCGTCGACAACGAACCGGGCTTTGCGGATCTGGCCGGCGAGATGCTCGAGCGCGAGCGCGAGGCGATCGTCGCCGAGACGGCGACGGACGCCGAGGCGGCACTGGCATCGATCGACGAGCGTTCGATCGACTGTATCGTCAGCGACTACGAGATGCCGAAGATGACCGGCCTCGAGCTGTTAGAACGAGTTCGCGAGGACGATCCGGACCTGCCTTTCATCCTCTTTACGGGTCGGGGATCCGAAGAGATCGCCAGCGAGGCGATCGCCGCGGGCGTGACCCAGTACCTCCAGAAGGAGTCGGGCGAGGAGCAGTACGCCCTGCTGGCCAACCAGATCACGAACGCGGTCTCCCAGTATCGGACCGAGACGGAACTCCGCGAGAGCGAGCGCCGGTACGAGCGGACGCTGACGACGCTCCACGAGACGACGCGGGATCTGATGCGCGCGGGGACGAAACGCGAGATCTACCAGTCGGCGGTCGATACCGCGGGGGCGATCCTCGACGTGCCCATCGCGGCCGCGTACGCGTTCGAACCCACCGAAGGGAGACTCGAGCACGCGGCGTCGACGCGGGAATCGCGGGAGCTCGTCGATCCGGAGCGACACTTCGAGCAGGGCGAAGGCAACGTCTGGGAGGTGTTCTCGGAGGGGGAGAGCGCCTACTACGAGGACGTAACGCGGGATCCGCAGACGGACGTCAAGACGGTGAGTCGCAGCGAGTTGATCGTCCCGCTGGGGACCCACGGGGTGTTGGTCGCGGGAACCGAGGACGTCGACGGGTTCGACGAGACGATGACGGAGTTGCTCCACATTCTGGCGGCGAACACCGAAGCGGCGCTGGATCGAGCGGAACGCGAGCAACTGCTCAGGGAACACGACCGGACGCTCACCCGGCAAAACGAGGAGCTGACGCGGCTCAACCACACGAACGAGATCGTTCGGGAGATCAACCACGGCGTCGCCCAGGCGTCGACGCGGACGGAAATCGAGACGCGGGTCTGTGAACGACTCGCCGACACCGAACGGTACTGTTTCGCCTGGATCGCCTCGAGCGACGATCCCCCGGAGCCGACGGCCTGGGCCGGGGTCGACGCGGCCTTCATCGACAGAGTCCAGGAGGACGGCGATTGCGCCCCCGAGATCGGACTGGTCAGGGAGGCACTCGAGGCCGAAGCGGTGCAGGTCGTCCGAAACGTCCTCGAGGCCGACGGCTGGGACCGGCGCCGAAAGGAGGCCTTAACCCACGGCTACCAGACGCTCCTCGCGGTGCCGCTGGCCGACGACGAGCGCCAGTACGGCGCGTTGCTCGTCCACGTGGCCGGCGCCGACTCGATGGGCGACAGCGAGCGGGAGGTGCTCGGCGAACTCGGAGAGACGATCGGCCACGCGATCCGATCGGTCGAACGCACGCGAGCGATGCTGACGGACAGTCAGCTCGAACTCGAACTCGCGTGCCACGACTCGCGACTGTTGTTGAACCGCCTCGCAGACCACATCGACGGCGCGATCACCGTCGAGGGGGTGATCGATCGGGACGACGAGGTCGTCGTGTTCATCAGCGCACCGACGGACGCCGATCTCGCGGCGTTCGACCAGTGGGCGTCGGTCGAGGCAGTCTCCGTCGTCTCCGAGGGGGACGACGAACTCCTCTGTGAACTAACGGTCTCCTCGTTACCGTTTCTGGACGTCCTGCGCACCTACGACGTCCAGTTGCGGACCGCGAGGGCCGAACACGGGACGACGAATCTCGTCCTCGAGGTACCCCAGCAGGTCGAGGCGCGGTCGCTGGTCGAGGCGATCAGGGAGCGGTATCCCGAGACGGAACTCGAGGCGCGACGCGAAACGACCAGCACCCCCTCGGCGCGACAACTCGACACGCATCTCGAGGAGCGACTCACGGAGAAGCAGTTCGAGGCGCTACAGGCGGCCCATTACAGCGGGTTCTTCGAGTGGCCTCGCGAGAGCACCGGCGAGGATCTCGCGGACGCCCTCGGCGTTTCGTCGCCAACGTATCATTACCATCTGCGAGCGGCCGAACGCAAGCTCGTTACGCTGGCGTTCGACGGAGAGACTAAATAATTAGTAACACAGATACCCGACATACAAACAGTTAGAAGATATATTTACCATCCGTGGGTTCCTATCCATAAGTGGCGATCTGCGATAGACTATCGCCACCCCCAATCCCCCACCCCCCACTTTTCCCCCCGAACGATACGATCTCGAGTGCCGACGGTCTCTCGCGGATCCTTCGCCCAAGCGAACCTGTCCGGGTACCTCGTGCTGGACCTGAATCCGCAACGCTCGAAGCACCGTTTCGACGAGCAGCTGTTGGGAACGTCGATCGAGGGCGGCGCCCGATCCGGGTTGTCGCGGTGTGAAATCGGGTACTACTGGAGACCGGTTACCGGCGCGTGGAGGCCGATTACCGCTGCGTTCGGCATCGACCGATGGCGCCGTTCGATTAATTCTCGACGTTGCTTCTAGCTACTCTAATTATCTAGTGGTGATGCCTTCCTATCCACTAATCAGTTAGAAGGTATAGTTAACCCCCGACAGAACGTACGAATAGATGGCGATCTGCGATAGACTATCGCCACCCCCAATCCCCCACCCCCCACTTTTCCCCCGAAGTCGCGCTCCAAGCGCCAGCTATCCGTCCGAATTCTATCGTAACGAGCCGTGAGACCCGATCGAATCGTCCCACTCGATCCACTCTTGCTCCCAGCCGCGTCGCGATTCGGCGCGGCGGATCGCGTGCTCGCGGTCCTCGCGAGCCGTTCGGTTTCGTTCGATCGACCCCGACTGTTCTCCCTCGACCAGCAACGGATCGAACGAGACCGTTCCGGAACGAATTCGGTCGCCCTCTGCCGTCACGGCCTCGAGGTGCTGTGGCTGGCTCCCGCGAGGGAAGACAAGGCGGCCGTCGTCCCGCAGTTGCTCGAGGAGCGCTCGCGGCGGGTCGACGGCGGCGGCCTCGAGCAGAATGCGGTCGAACGGCGCGTACTCGGGGAGGCCGTTCGCGCCGTCTCGGCAGTCGACCAGAACGCCCTCGTAGCGCGCTCGAGCGAGGTTCTGACGGGCTTCGACGACCAGCGGTCGGGAGATGTCGACGGCGTGAACGTTCGTTTCACCGACGATCTCGGCCGCGACGGCGGCCGTGTAGCCGACGCCCGCGCCGACGATCAGGACGTCCGCGTCGTCCTCGAGGGCTAGCGTCTGTAACAGGCGAGCGACCGTACTCGGAGCGAGCACGCGGGTCCCCAGCGCCTCGTGTTCGCGATCGGCGTACGCCGACCGGTCGTCCTCGAAGAACTCGTGGCGCGGAACGTCGCGCATCGCGACGGCGACGGCCTCGTCCGCCAGCACGTCCTTAGCGGGGGACTCGAGGCCGTCGACCATGTCCTCTCGCAGTACCGCGGGGTCCATATTCGGGGTATCGCGCCGGTCGTTATCAAAGGCGCGCTTGCGCCGCCCGGCCGGTAATGGGCGATTACTACCCCCGTAATCGACGAATCGGACGCCCCTACCCCCGTAATTCGACGAACCGGACGCCGCCGTGGTCGGTGCGCTCGAGTCGACCGTCGTCGCGTTTCGTTGCCTCGACGAGCGTCTGGGTTCGGCTGCCGATTGGCGCGAGGAGACGCCCGCCCGAGCGCACCTGTTCGACGACGGAGTCGGGGAAGTCCGGGGCCGCACACGTGAAGTAGGCCGCGTCGTAGGGGGCGTGCTCGGCCCAGCCCTCGCGGCCGTCGCCGGTTCGAACGGCGATTCCCTCGTAGCCGACGTCGGCGAGCCGTTCGCGCGCCCGTTCGGCGAGTTCCTCGCCGTACTCGACGGTGTAAACGTTCTCCTCGCCGACGATTTCGGCCGTGACCGCGGCATGATAGCCACGGCCGGTGCCGATCTCGAGGACGTCCTCGTCGTCCTCGAGGTCGAGTTCGTCGGCCATGATCGCGACCATGTGCGGCGCGCTGATCGTTTGCCCGTCGCCGATCGGCAGCGGACGGTCCTCGTAGGCGCTGTCCCGCCGATTCGACGGGACGAAGGCGTGGCGAGGGACCGACTCCATGGCCTCGAGAACGCGGTCGTCGTCGACCCGCGGGGCGACGGTCCTGATCATCTGCTCGCGGGCTGCCTCGAAGTCGTCGGGGTCGGGGCCGGGGCCGGAGCTAGAGCCGAAGTTGCCGAACATGGTCCGACGTACGCCCTCGAGAGGAATAGAACGCGGGTGGCGAGTGCTGGGCCGGCGTCCGGATCGCGACGCCAGCGTCGCTACCAGGCCGACCAGGCGCTGGTCTGCTCGTCGTACGCGTAGACCCGCTTGGCGTCTTTCGCGAGGATCCGATCGCCTTCCATCTCGTAGCGGTCCCGATCGTAGTCGGCGGCGTCGTCCCGAACGACGAAGGCGTCGATCTCGAACTCGTCCTCGCCGAACGTCTCGACCTCGCCGACCTCGAACTCGTAGTCGCCGGGGACGTGGACCGTGATGCTTCGGCTGTCGTCACGGGAACCGTCCTGGGGATGGACCGTGACGTTGACCGCGACGTTGTCGACCTCCCGGGTCCAGACGGTCTCGATGTCCTCGGCGACGGCTTCCTCCCGCCGTTTCTGGCCGTCGAGTTCGATACTCGTCACGCGAACCGTCGAGAGCACCTCCTCGGTCTCGAGGATGAACTCGTCGCCGGTCTCGATCGTCTCGTCCTCGGGGGTCGTCACGTTGGCCGCGAAGGACTCGCCGCCCTGGGAGACGACCACGTCGAGGGTCACCTCGCGCTCCCGTTCGGGCTGAATCTTGTGGACGTGGCTACACTCGCTGCAGCGAACCGTGACGGTGCCGCCGCCCTCCGTCGCCGTCAGGACCTCGTGGACCGTCTCGAGGTCCGGCGAGCAGGACGGACAGGGCGTCGGCACTCGATCCGGAATGTCGTTCATAGCACGACGTAGACGCCACACACCTAAAAGGCGATTGGACCCGTCCGTCGGACGGTACGGGTCCGCACGGTCGTATCGAACGCTCGGGGGTGGGCCGCTCGGCTACGCCCGTGAACGTTCCACGTCCGCACCTGCTTACGGTTTCACCGCTCGCTCGTTGGGAGGTCGACGACCTCCCCGTCGGCGTAGACCGTCGGCTCCCGCAGAATGCCGTCGAGGTGGATCGGCGCCTCCGTCTCGCCACCGATTCCCGCGTTGTCGCCGATGGCGATGTGGACGGTGCCGCCGGCCTTCTCGTCGAGGAGCACGGAGCCGACGAGGTCGGTGACCGCGACGTTCGTTCCGATCCCCAGTTCCGCGAGGTTGTACGCGGCGTCGCCGGCCTCCTCGGCGGCACCCTCGACCGTCTCGCGGATCTCGTCGTCGGAGATGTGCGTGACCAGTCCGTCCTCGACCTCGAAGGTGAGTTCGTGGCCGTCCTCGAGCAGCCCGTGGGGACGCATGGTCCCGTCCACGACGAAGGTCCCGTCGGCGGTCTCGGGGCTGACGAACACCTCGCCCGCAGGTAGGTTCGACATCCGGCCGGCCTCGTGGACGATGCCCGTATCCGAGAGCCACTCCCGGTCGCCGATGCCGAAGGTGATGTCCGTGCCGGCGGGGGTCGTGACGCGGATCTCGTCGGCGTCGGCGACCTGCTCGAGCACGTCCGCACAGTGGGCCGCGATCGACTCGTAGTCGGCACTCAACCCCGTCGTGAAGATGTCCGCGGTGATCCCCGGCAGCGTCGCGACGCGGGCGCCGGCCTCGTTCGCTTCGGTACGGGCCCGCGTGTGACTCAGACTCTTCGTCGTCGGTGCGAGTACGACGTCCGCGCCGGTCATCGCCGCCGCGACGGGTTCGGGCGGTTCGCTCCCGTGAGTCTCGCCGGGCGGATAGCGGACGACGACCGCGTCGTCGGTGATCTCGCTGGCGACCGCGTACAGCGATTCGCCGATCGGTTCGCGCTCGTCGTCGGTGACGACGACACAGGATTCGTCTTCCTCGAGCGCGAGACACTGCCGGACGGCCGTCTCTGCGGCGGCACGGAGTTCGGACATACGCGTATATTGTGATCAGGGGGCCGAAAGCTATTGCCCTTGGTGCGTCCGTTACACCTCGATCACGGTTTCGGAGGAGAAGCGGGGCAGAGAACGAGTCTCGAGAAGCCCACGCAGTGGGACGATTAGCGCCGCACGAGCGGCGCGACAAGCGAGAGGGTAACAAGCGCTGCGATCGGACCGAACCCGGGCACGCCATCCGAGCCATCACTATTCTCGGTAGCACTCGATTCGGACCCGTCATCGTCCCCTTCGATCGCGACTGACACAGTGCGCTCGTCATCGGCGCTCGAGACGGTGTATTCGTAGTCGCCGGCCACCGATTCGGTCACGGTCGCCGACACGGTCTCGGTCGTATTTGTACCGACGGTCAGTTCCTCGTTCGCGAGTTCGGCATCCGCGCCCTCGACAGCGATTGACTGCGTTCCATCGAGGTCGCCGGTGTTCTCGACGGAGACTGCCAGTTCGAACGTCTCGTCGATCGGAACCTCTTCAGGCACATCGACATCTGTGATCTCGAATGTCGGTGGTTCGACGACCTCACTGATCGTCTCGAACGTCTCACCCTCGAGGGCCACCGTGTGGGGAAGCGACACGCCAGGAGTGGCGTCGTGAACGTGTTCGAAGCCAACCGTCGAGTCCGAGGGCTCGATCACGACCGATTCCGTTACGCTGTGCTCGGTACCGAACTCGTAGGAGACGCTCGTACGGACCGGTTCGTCGCGGTCGGTCGCGAGGTCGACCGTCACTTCGTACGGTGTTCCGGGGCTGATCTGGTCGGGAGCGGAGAGTGACTCGAGGGAAACCGTTTCCGCGTCGACGACGGTGAGTGTACCGAGGTCGGTCTCGTCGACCGCGACGTCGTATTCGGTCCCGGCGTCACCGTCGGGCGTCCACTCGAACGTCACCATCGTCTCGTCGTCGGCCCCGAGCCAGACCCGCTCGGTAGCGATGGTTTCCCCGTCGACGGTTAGTTCGGCCGTATGCCCACCGGGCCCGCCGTCGTTCGCGTACGTTGCCGTCGCTTCGCTTTCGGTTCCGTTGACGACGGCAAGCGCCTCGAGCGACGCGTCCTCGAGTTCGATGTTCGGTGGCTCGGTGATCTCGAGTTTTGCGGTGTCACTGTGGCCAGCGACCGTAGCTGTGATTTCGGTCGTGCCCTGCTCGTGGGCTTCGACGACGCCAGCGTCGACGGCGGCGAGATCGTCAGTCTCGTAGTCGGCTGTTTCTGAAGCCGTAACCGTCGAACCGTCATCCAGCGTCAGCGTCACCGTCACATCCGTCTGATGGCCTTCCTGTACTGACGGTTCCGTGACGGTAACTGAGACGTCTTCGACCTGCCAGTCGAAGACGGGATAGTCGTCAGTCGCGACCCAGAAGTGCTCGAAGTTGAATCCGTCTAAGTTGTCTTTCGATTCCGCCCCAGTTATTTCCTCGTTCGTGAGCGGAACGCCGATATCATCGTACGAATCGGTCGCAGTCTGACCCGTTGTGTCAACGTCCCAATAACCATACGTTACTGTGCCGTGGTTTTGAATGTAATCTGCGTCGTTGCGTCCGACTAATCCACTGGTTTCACCGCCCGTGACTTCGCCCGTTGCGAATACGAGACTGGTCGGTCCGTAATTGCGTCCGTTCAGAGAACCTGCTATCCGGTCACCTCGTACATCACCCGTCGCGTACGCTAACCGAAGTTCCCCGCCCTGTCGGGAGACCTGACCGGCTAGACCGCCCGCGTCCGACCCTTCAACATCGCCTGTCGCATACACGCTAACGACCTCGCCGTTCCGTAATGAACCGACTACCCCACCTGCATAACCATCACCAGTAACGGTGACATCGGCACCTGAATCTTCGATGCGGCCACCGATCATCACTCCGACTAACCCACCCGTCCGGGATCCCTCCACGGTTCCGACCGCATAGACGGAACTGATTTCCCCGAAGTTCTCACCGGCGATCACTCCTGCATCGTTGCCGCCGTGAATATCGGCCGCTTCGAATTGGAGATGGTGGACTGATCCCTCGATCACTCCGAACAGTCCGACATCACCTGCAGTCGCTCGATCGATCGTGAGACCCTCAATCGTATGATTCTTCCCGTCGAGGGAGCCGTGGAACGGACTCGATTGATCGCCGACTGGTTTGAATCCCGTCCCTCGGCCCCACGCCGCAGTCTCCTCAGCGCTAATATCGCCACTAAGAACATAATGACCGTACCGATCCTCGTTCATCGCCTGTAACTCCTCAACGTCGGTGATCACGTATGGATCCGCTTCTGTTCCGTTGCCTTCCATTCCCTCAAGCGTTGACTCCTCCGCAGCGACAGCGCCAGTGAAGAGGACACCGGCACCGAGGAGAAGGACGCTTAGAACCATTGTTAGCTGTGGTATTCTTTTCATGGTTCAATTTATGTTGTGTTAAATTATATAAACTCCAGCATCAGCAGTTATATACAATAGCAAATCCCAAGTCGTCGAGGAGAGACACGAATTGTCGAGATCACACGAGAACCGTCAATCGCGTCGGTCGGAATCGTCCAATACGGGGCGATCACTCTGCTGTCTCTGACACCGCTTCCGGAGCGATGTCCGAATTTACCGACTCCTCGAGGACCGACGATGGTGCTTCTAGTTCGACGGGCGTCCCGAAGGCGTAGACCATGTTGCCGGCCTCGAGCGGTTCCCTGTCGGCCGGCAGCGAGATGATCTCGTCGCCGCGTTCGATCGCGAGCACGCGTCCCGGAACCCAGCCGGCAAACTCGTTCTCGAGGGGCCCACCCTCGTCGACCGTCCGTACCGTGACGGTCTCGTCCGCGGCGCGGATCGCCGAGACGAGCGCGTGCCCGTCGCTCGGCGTCTCGGGCCGCGTCGTGAGCCGATATCGTCGGCCGGCCTCGAAGGCCGTCGCGTCGTCCGCGTCGACGAGCAGCGTCGTCGCCGACCCCGCACTCGCTCGCAACGTGCCCGTCGCGACGAATCCGTTCTGCCCGTCGCCGGTCGTCCAGATTTCGACGGGATCCCCGGTACTGGCCCGCGACGGCGGGTCGGCGGCGATCGCGACGGCAACCTGGTCGGGGCCCAGCGTGGGGCTGACGCCGACCTGCCGATCGCCCACCGCGACGCCGACCGCGCTGCCGTCCTCGTCTAACTCGGCGCAGACGTAGCCGACGTCGAAATCGGACTCGATCCGGGCCTCGAGTCTGGCCTGCAGTTCCGACACCGACAGGTCGCTGGGAAACAGGAACCGCCGGCCCGCGAGTTCGCGTTTGCGGGCCGCGTCGACGGTCGGATAGCCGTCGGCGTCGTCGATGGTGTCGGGCAGCGTGACCGCGACGGCGAGGCCGGCAGACCGGACGAGATCCGCGACCGGCCCGCTGCGCTCGAGTGGTCGCACGTCGAAGACACCACACGCGAGGTGGTCGCCCAGGCGGTGGCCGCCGGCCGCGGCGAGCGTTCCGGCGGCGACCACGCCGAGCAGGAAGACGCTCGACGTGTAGTGGAGCAGCGGCGACTCGGCGACGACCGTACCCTGCCGAACCGCCCCGATCGTCAGCCACCCCGTCGGCAGCGCGAGGCCGACGAGGACGGCCGGGCCGGCCGGCAGTTTCCGGACGGTCAGCGCCCGATACCCGAACGCGACCGCGAGCGCGCCAGCGCCCGCCAGCAGCCCGTACCCGAGGATGCTGAGCAGGGCCGTACGCGTCCACTTGATCGACGCCGAGCCGGCGCTCTGGAGCGGTTCGGCCGCGCCGAACGCCTCGAGCAGGAGCGTCGCCGTCATCTCAGTGACTCACCTCCACGCGGTCGTCACCCGCGTCCGGTACGGTATGGTCGTCTCCGGCGTCCGATTCGACAGAGGCGTCTCCCGCGCCGGATCCGGTCTCGACGGCGTCCCCGTCGGTCCCCAGCAGAAACGCCTCGGCGCCAACCGCGACCGCTTCCGCGTCGGGGTCGAACTGCCACTCCCCCTCAACCGTCGAGTCGGGCGCATCGGCGCCGCGAAGGGCGAATATCTCGAGGTCGGTGACGTCGTTGTCGATCGCCGCCAGTATCGGCTCGGTCAGCGTCGCCTTCCGGATCGCCGTCCCGTCCCGTTCGAGCACCGAGACGGCGTCGAACTCGTGGGTCGTCTCACCCGGAGTGACGGCGATACGCACGCGGCGGGCCTCGAGGAGCGTCTCGGCGTCGGTCGTCGGCACGGCGACGGTAACCTGCCCCTCGCCGCCGCGCGACGGAGCAGTGGGACCGAAATCCGGGCCGAAGGTATCGGTACCGTCGGCGGCCGCGTCAGCACCAGCCACCCCCGCATCGATCCGGCCGCCGTCCGCGACGGGGGCGTCGTTCGTACTGAGTACGGTCCCGGCGACCGTCGTCGACCCAGTCACCGCGAGTACGTCGTCGCCCGTGCAGAGCCCCGTGGGGAGGAGCGCCCGCACCGAGACGGCACGCCAGCCCTCGGGTACCTGCCCCGCAACGCCGTTCGCCGGCGGCGCGGCGGTGATCGTCGCCCGCCCCCGACCGTCGACGGCAACCGACACCGCCTCGAAGTCGTCGGTCGTCCGCAACCGGTCCTCGAGACGCGCCTCGAGTTCCGAGAGCGGGAGATCGGCCGGGAGTCGCCAGGCGCCGTCCTCGAGGGCTGCCCGGAGTTCCGGATCGAGCGGCGGATACCCCTCGAACTCGCGGACGCCACCGCTCGACCGGATCGTTATCTGACCTATCGCGTCGACCGCGTCGATCGCATCCGCGGACAGCGGTCGGGTCCGTTCGACAGTGCCGACAGCGAGTCGCGGAAGGGCGTCGGCGAATTGAACGCCCCAGCTCGTCGCGTACAGTCCGAGGACGAAGCCGACTCCGAGCGCGAGGAGGAGCCCGGGCTGAACGCTGCTCGCGTCGAGGACGTCCGCGGCGGAGAGCGTCCCCGCAGTGACTGCGACGGTGACCACGCCGCCGGCGATCGACGGCAACCGGGCCCCGACGAGAGCGCTGGCCGCGAAGCTCACGCACCCGACGAGTACCGCGGTGACCACACCGAACGAGAGGCCGAACGAAACGCCGGTGAGCAGTTCGATCGGCGTGAGAGACAGCGGGTTCATCGGCACGTTCGGATACGACGGGGACGGTCAGCGGTCGCAATGGCGATGAGACGTTCGAATTCGGACGGAACGCTGGCGGATCCCCCGGTTACGGGCTGAGCCGGCGTTCGATCGATTCCGCGGTCAGTGCGCGGGAACGTTCGTTGCGAACGGTCCCCCTCGGTTCGCCTCGACGGTCGATTCTCCGAGAGCATGCCGACTCTGGCCGGATCTTCTCCCTTAAACCCTCGTCCGGGACTACAAGACCGAAGGCGCGACGAGTTCCGCGCATGAGCTTCGTAATCGGACGCGGTGACGATCTCGAGAGCGGTCCCGTCGGCCACCTCGGCGCCTATCGGGCCCGCGACGGGAGTCGGGGCGCGACGTTGCACCTCGACTTCGACGGCCCACACGCGATGTTGATCGTCGGCAAGCGCGGCTACGGGAAGTCGTACACGATGGGCGTACTCGCCGAGGGGCTCGCTCGGGCGAACGGCGTCGCTCCGGTGATCGTCGATCCGATGGGCGTGTTCGACACCCTCGCCGAGTCGACCCCCGGCCCGGGCGTCTCAGCTTCGGTGGTCGACGAGCCGGCGGTCACGCCGACGTCGCTGGATCCCCGGTCGTGGTGTACGATGCTCGGTCTCTCGCCGGAGAGCGGCCCTGGCGGGCTCGTCTGGCGAGCCGCACAGGCGGAATCGACCCTCGATGGGATGTGCGACCGGGTCGAGGCGACCGACGCGCCGGACAGCGACGCGAGGGCGGCGGTGAACCACCTCCGGCTGGCCGACTCGTGGGGCGTCTTCGACGTCGACGGCATCGACGCGACGGACCTGGGCGGCTCCGAGGTGACGGTCGTCGACGTCTCCGGCCTCGAGTCGGCACCGATGAGCGCAGTCTGTCGCGGGGTCGCGGAGACGCTGTACCGCGCGCGGGTCACCGGGTCGATCGATCGGCTCCCGTGGCTGTTGCTCGACGAGGCCCACACGTTCTTCGACGGAGTGGCCGAACCGGCGCTCCGGACGATTCTCACGCGCGGTCGCGCGCCGGGCGTGAGCCTCGTCTCGGCGACACAGCGGCCGAGCGCGGTCCCGGAGGTGGGGATCTCGCAGTCGGACGTCCTGATCTCGCATCGACTGACCTCCCGGGACGACCTCGAGGCGCTCCAGGCGGCCCAGCCGACGTACATGAACGTCTCGCTGGCCGACGCGGACCGGCTGCCGGAGTCCACGGGCGACGTCGTCATCATCGACGACGCGACGGAGACGGTCCACGCCGCACGGATCCGCCCGCGCGAGACGCCACACGGCGGCGACAGTCCGCGCGCGAGTGACATCGTCGCAGACGAGTAGCGCCGGAGCGCGACCTGGCCACCGACCGCACCGGTGGCCGCGACGCGGCGGGCGCTGATATTTAAATACGATAGCTCGGCCACAGACGGTATGAGCGACATCGATCGGATCGATCAGCGACTATCCGCGGTCGAGCGAGCGGTCGTCGACTGCGACGTCGAACTCGACGAACTCGCCGATCTCGCGGCGCTCGCCGCGGATCTCGAGCGCCTCGAGGCCCGGCTCGAGGAACACGACCGGCGACTCGCGGAGCTGGAAGGAACCGTCGACGCGATCGACGGCTTCGTCGGCAACGTCGAGTCGGTCAACGGAGACGTCGAACGGCAGGCCGACGCCGCGATCGCCGCCGTCGATCGGCTCGAGTATCGGATCGAAGAATTCGAGCGAGTGCTCGAGAAACGCGGCGTCTCGAAGGGTCGGGACGGGAGGGTTGAAACCGGCGAGCCGAGCGGAAACCCGCCGACACTCGAGCGTCCCGAGGGCGACGAAACGGCCGCGAATCGGTCCGACGACTCGAGTCAGACGACGCGGTTCGACGACCATGATGTGGCGTCATCGGCGTCCGGTGGGACCGTCGACGACGCCCCGTTCGGGGAACCGGCTGAGGCGGAAGAGGGGGCCGGGCCGGAAGAAACGGCCGGGCTGGAAGAGACCGCCGGTACGCTCCTCGAGGCGACCGCCGCGGAGACCGGGTCGACCGCCGACGGAGCGGACGGTGACGACGTGCTCGACAACGCGTCGACGGAGTCGGACGGAGAATCGACTACTCTGTTCGCATCGCTTCGCGACCGACTCCCGTGATCCGATACGTCCTCGCAGCGCTGCTGGCGCTCGCGCTGCTGGTGATTTCGATCCCCGCCATCGACACGGGCGCATCGATGAACAGCCAGCGACAGGTGGACGCGAGCCTCGCGGCCATCGACGACGCCGCGACGTCGCTGATCGAACACGAGGAGGTGACGCCCGAGGGGCATCCCGATCCCCAGCGCGTCGTCGAGGTGACGCTCCCGAAGGAGTCGCTGACGACCACACCCGTCGACCACTTCGAACTGGTTCCCTACGAGAACGGGAGCCATACGCACGCCCGATACGTGCTCGAGGACGGCACGACCCGGGAGGACGTGATCGATGAGAAAATCGTCTGGAACGATCCCGCGACGAACGAGACGACGGAAATCGGCGGGACCGGGACCCAGCGGCTCGCGCTCGTCCTTCTGGAAGACGACGACGGGGAGCCGGTGATCGTCGCCCGACATGTGTGAATTTAAATCAGAAGGGGCGGCCAGTGTCGCCATGTCTCAGGACGGGGTCGCGAGCGCGTTTCGATCAGTTCTCGACGAACTCGGTCTCGGATCGCTCCTCGGGGGAGACCAGACGAAGGCGCCGTGTGCGTGCCGCGTGTCCTTCGACGAGGATCACCTCGTCGTCGACGCGAGCGACTGTGACGGCGACCTCGAGACGGTAGCGGCCTGTCGGCGAACCGTCGTCGAGGCGCTCACCGAACGCGACGCGTCGGCGATCGTCACGCGATCGAACGGGATCGAGAGACGGTACGAGCGACTGGGCGTCGAACTGCTCGGCGCGGCCGGCCGGTTCGTCGGACTGCTCGGCGATCGAGACGAGGAGTTGGCCGCGGCCGCCGCGGAAAATCCCCTCGAGGTCGCCACGGAACTGGAGCGCCAGATCGGACCGGTCGCCGACGTCGCCGTCGACGCCGGGCTCCTCGAGGCCGCGGCTGACATCGACCGCTACGGATCGGCGCTGACGTCGACCGTCGGCCTCACGATCGGCCACTACTTCGTGGACCGACGGATCGACGACGATGCGCGGCTCCGAGACGTCGAAACCCTCGAGACCGGCAGCGAAGCGCGAATCTACTCGCGCGAGGACGGCGTCGCTCTGTACGCGCTCGACGTGGTGGACGGGACGCTCTCGGAGCCGGAGCGGAACCACCTCGTCGAGGGGTACGAGGCTATCGCGGAGGGGATCGTCGAGGGGGATCGCGCGGCCTCCCGGGCGATCGAGTACGCGACGGACGAACCGGCGGATCCGCTCCTGACGCGGGTGCTGTCGAAGCATACGAACGGATACGGCGTCCTCGAGGACCTCTTCGCGGATCCGCGGGTGACCGACGTCTACGTCACCTCGCCGGTCTCGAAGAACCCGATCCGGATCGTCGTCGACGGCGAGTCGATGACGACGAACATCCACCTGACGCCGGACGGGGCGCAGGCGCTGGCGTCTCGCGTCCGCCGGACGAGCGGGCGGGCGTTCTCGCGGGCGAACCCGACGGTCGACGCGACGGCGGCCCTCGAGAACGGGACCGGCGTCCGCGTCGCCGGCGTCACCGATCCCGTCGCGGAGGGGGTCGCGTTCGCGTTCCGCGAAGAAGCGGACGATCGGTTCACGCTGCCCGGTCTGGTCGCCAACGACACCATGAGCGCGGAGGTCGCGGCGTTTCTCTCCGTCGCCATCGAACGCAACGCGGCGACGCTGATCGCCGGGACGCGTGGATCGGGGAAGACGACGCTGCTGGGGACGTTGCTGTACGAACTACCGCCGGAAACCCGAACCGTACTGATCGAGGACACGCCGGAACTCCCGGTCGAGCCGCTACAGGCCGTCGATCGGGACGTTCAGGCGCTCCGGACCGGTACCGGCGACGGGCCGGAGATCACCCCCGAAGCGGCCCTTCGGACCGCGCTCCGGCTCGGAGACGGAGCGCTCGTCCTCGGTGAAATTCGGGGGGAAGAAGCGCGGGTCCTCTACGAGGCGATGCGGGTCGGCGCGAACGCGAACGCCGTCCTCGGAACGATCCACGGCGACGGCGCCGACGAGATCTACGAACGGGTCGTCTCGGACCTCGATGTCGAACCGTCCTCGTTCGGGGCGACCGACCTCGTCGTGACCGTCGAGTCCTACCGCACGCCGAACGGCCGGAAGCGGCGGGTCGCCCGGATCGAGGAGGTGATCGCCAAGGGCGACGACATCTGGTTCGAACCGTTGTACGAACTCGACGGCGAGCAGGCCGCACCGACCGGCCGGATCGACCGCGGCGAGAGCCACCTCGTCGATCGGCTCACCAGGTCGACCGAGGAGTACGCGACGGTCCGTCGGGCTATCGCGGACCGGACGGAACTCCTCTCGAGGCTCGCAGCCGACGGGCGAACGAATCCACCCGAGGTCGCCGCGGTCTACGCGGATCGGGGGCAGGAGTGATCGATCGATGGCGCTGTTAACGGAGTTCATCGGCTATCTGGCCGCACTGTACCCCTACGACGTCGACGGGAGCGACGAACTCGTCGACTCGCTCTCGTTCATCGAATCGCCACACGACGACGAGACGATCGTCCGTGCGGGCTACGGCGCCGGCATCGTCGGCGCCCTCCTGCCGCTGCCGCTGTTGCTCACGCCGGCACCGATCACGTTCGTTCTGTTCTTCGTGCTCGTGATCCCCGTGGCGGCGATCCACGGCGTGCACTCGCTGCCCCACCTGCAGGCGGCGTTTCGCCGCACGGAGGCCCTCGGCGACACGCCGAACCTCATCGGGCGCGCGGTCCTGCGGATGCAGGTCCAGCCGGCTCTCGAGAGCGCGGTGCGGTTCGCCGCCGACACCGGCGAGGGGCCGCTCTCGGACAGTCTCGAGGCCCACATCGACCGGTCGATCGGGACCTCGGACACGGGGCTGCTATCGTTCACCGCGGAGTGGGCCGAGTGGTTCCCCGCGCTGCGACGGTCCGCACACCTGCTCGCGTCCGCTCAGGACGCGCCGGAGGGCGAGCGCGTGCGAACGCTCGATCGGTCGCTCTCGGCGGTCCTCAACGGAACGCGAAACCAGATGGCCGATTTCACCGCCGCCATTCGCGGACCGACGACGGCCCTGTTCGCCTTCGGGATCATGATCCCGCTGGCGCTGATCGCGCTCGTCCCCGCCGTGCCGATGCTCGCCGACGTCTCGATCAACATCTGGATCTTCGTCCTGCTGTACAACGTCGTGCTCCCGGGGATTCTCGTCGCGGCGAGCCTCTGGCTGCTCGTCCGCCGTCCGGTCGCGTTCCCGCCGCCGACGGTCGGTCGCGACCACCCCAACGTTCCGGATCGTCTCTGGCTGCGCGGCCTGTGGGGAATCCTCGCGGGGGTGGCCGGGTACGCGATCACGACCGCCGTCGGGCTCGCCCATCTGGCCCCGATCGTGGCGATCGGTCTCGCCCTCGGCGCCGCGCTGCTGGCCGTCTTCGGTCCGATCCTCGAGGTCCGCAACGACGTCCGGAACGTGGAGGAACACCTCACGGACGCCCTCTACATCGTCGGCCGACAGGTCGCGGAAGGCGAGTCCGTCGAGTCGGCGATCGCACTCGCGGCCGAGCGGGTTCCCGCCGAGACCGGCGCGGTGTTCGAACACGCTGCCGGCGTACAGCGCCGCCTTCACGCCGGCGTCGAGGCGGCGTTTCTCGGCGAGTACGGAGCGCTCCGGGACGTTCCCAGTCCGCGAGCCCGCGGGACGGCCGCGCTGCTGGCGATCGCCGCCGACGAGGGGAAACCCGCCGGCCGGGCGATCGTCTCGATGGCCGACCACCTGGAGGAGCTCGAGGAGGTCGAAGCCAGGACCAAGCGGAGCCTGAAGCAGGTGACCGGAACGCTCGACAACACGGCGGCGTACTTCGGGCCGCTGGTCGCCGGCGCGACGATCGCGATGGCCGCGATGATGTCCAGCGAGAACCTGGGTGCCGGGACGGAGTTCGATCCCGCCGCCTTCCCGGCCGAATCGCTGGCCGTCGTCGTCGGAGTCTACCTGATCGCGCTGTGTTGTATCCTGATCCCGCTCTCGATCGCCCTCCGACACGGCGTCGATCGGGCCCTCTTCGGCTATCACGTCGGCCGCGCGCTGGTCTCTTCGATGGTCCTGTACGCGCTCACGGTCGGGCTCGTCGAGATGGCTCTCTGAGGCCGCTCGCCTCGAGTGTCGATCACGGCCTCGAGGCAGACATCGAGAGTCGGACGTGAGAGTATGCGACGTGGTTGCTGGAGAGCGGTCGCGTCGGCGGAAAGAATCCGAGCGGTGTCGCAGCCGCCTGTCGCATTCGGGTGGCCTCCGATCACGGCGTCGACGTCACGCAGGCGGCGGTCGCCGATCTCGCGGGCGTCGTTCAGTCAGAGAACGGTGGGTCCGTCGGCGAGTCGCGTCGCGTAGCGGTCGACCGACTCTGCGACGGCGTCGAACGCATCGATCGCCGGACACTCGGGGTGAACATCTCGGACCGGACGCCCCCGTTCCATCGCATCGTCAACGGTCGGCAACTCCTCAATCACCGCCGTCGGTGCGCCGAACGTCCGTTCGACGCGGTTCGCGAGGACGTCAGTCTCGTCGACCGTCGCCCGATTGAGGACGATCGACGCGATCGGCGTCTCGAGATCGAGCGCGACCTGTCGGGTCCGGAGCGCGTCGACGATCGCCGCCTCGGAGGGGACGGTGACCAGGACCGCGACGTCGGCGGTCTCGAGTTGCACGCCGACGTCACGCGCCAGCCCCGCCGGACAGTCGATCACGACGCGGCCCGCCTCCCGTTCGAGTCGCTCGACGACCCGCGGAAATCGGTCCAGATCCGCTGCGCGGGCGCCGGCGAGGGTCCGGCCGCAGGGAAGGAACCTGACCGGGCCGATCGATTCGACGGCCTCGAGCGGATCGGCACGGTTCGCGAGGACGTCGTGGAGGTCCGGCCCGATTCCGCGCGGGAGGTCCGCAGTCGCCAGATCCGCGTCGACGACGACGGCGTCGAGTTCTCGCCCGAGGTTTACCGAGACGGTCGATTTGCCGACGCCGCCCTTGCCGCCGCTGACGGCGACGATCATGGCCCTCGCGTGAGGACGTCGGTTGGTGGCGCCCACCCGTCCAACCCGGCGATCACGTCGTCGGTCGATCGGGTCGGCTCGTCGGTCGCACGCTCCGCCGCGACGATTTCGACCGGCGGCTCCACCGGCGGCGCGGGGCTGGCGAAGCCGATCCCTCGACTGCGCCCCGGTTCGACGGTCCCCTCCCAGCAGTGGTCCTTCCACTCGGGGCGCGTGGCCCCGTCGCGTCGCGGCGGCCACGTCGGCCCCTCGAGTCGGCTCTCGAGGCGGGTCCGTTGCGGCGTCGTTTGCGTGTTCGTGACGATCGCCGAGACGAACGTCACCCCCTCGCGCCGATCCAGTTTCCAATCGGGATCGTTCATACGGCTGCGTTCGTTCCCGTTCCCGTATAAAGTTCAACACGACGACGGGAAATCGCTACGCGTCCGCTCCTGCCCCAGGGAGTTCGAACGTCTCGAGGAGCGTTCCGTCCGGATCGCGAATCTCGCCCTCGAGTCCGCCGCCCGCGTCGTCCGCGCGCGCCTCGAGCACGGCGAAGCCCGGCCGGTTTCCACGCGGGTCGGCGTGGCTCCCGGGGTTCAACAGGAGAACGTCCTCGGTCTCGACGGCCGTTGGCCGGTGGCTGTGGCCGAAGACGACGACGTCGGCGTCCCGCGAGCGGCCGAACATCGCCAGCCCCGTCTCGCCGCCGTCCCGGCGGTGGGTGACGGCGAACCGGAGGCCGCCGGCCTCGACGACGCGGGCCGTCGGCAGGCGCTCCCGGACGGCGGCGCTATCGGCGTTGCCGTGGACGGCGTAGAGCGGGCCGCACTCGGCTTGGAAGGCCTCGAGGGCCGCCTCGCTCGTGAAATCGCCGGCGTGAATCACGACGTCGGCCTCGCGGGCCGCGGTCAGGGCCTCGCCCTCGAGTTCGTGGCCGTCGCTGCTGTGCGTGTCCGAGAAGATGGCGATCATGGCCGCCCTTCGACCGTCGGTGACAGGTCCCTTTCGGATGCGGTCGCGCCGGCGTCCGGATCGTTCGAGAGTCGTCCAGATCGCTCGAGACGGAAGAAACCGGCTCTAGAGCGCCTTACATTTTAGGATCGACCCTCCGTAGTCCCCGGTGATGGCCAGTAGCACCTCCGTCGTCCTCGCCGCACTGTTCGCGAACGGCGCGATCGCGATCATGAAGTTCGGTGGATATCTGCTCACGGGTAGTCCCGCGATGCTGTCGGAGACGTACCACTCGGTCTCGGATACGGGCAACCAGGTATTCCTGCTCGTCGGGATCAAGTACGGCGCCCAGGAGGCCACCCGGAGCCACCCGTTCGGCCACGGGAAGGCGCAGTTCTTCTACAGCCTCCTCGTCAGCGTCATGCTGTTCGGCATCGCCGGCTGGGAGAGCGCCCGTCACGGCGTGAGCGCGTTGAGAGAGGGCGGCGTCCACCGCGCCAGCGAGGACGTCACGCTGCTCGGGGCGACGTTCGATCCGGTCTACGTCAACTACGCGGTGTTGCTCGGGGCGATCGCCTTCGAGTCCTACGCGCTCTGGAAGGCCTATCAGGGAATCAGCCGCCAGATGGACGACCACGGCTGGACGAGCCTCCGCGAGGCGTTCAGCAAGACTAGCGACGTGACGACCCTGACCGCGCTCACCGAGGACACCATCGCGCTGGCGGGCGCCGGAATCGCCCTCTTCGGCGTCTACCTCACCCGAACCACCGGAAATCCCGTCTACGACGCCGGCTCCGCCCTCGTCATCGGGATCATGCTCATGGGGTTCGCCGTCGCGCTCGCCGTGGAGAACAAGCGACTCATCCTCGGCGAGAGTCTCGCGAAGGAAGACGAGGACGAACTCAGACGGATCATCGCCGACTGGGAGGGCGTCACCGAACTCGTCGACCTCCGAACCGTCTACTTCGGTGCCGAGGAACTGCTCCTCACGGCCGACATCGCGTTCGATCCGGTTCTCGACGCCGAGGAGATCAACGAGCGCATCACGGAACTCGAGCGCGCGTTGACGGAGCACGACGACCAACTCCAGCGGATCTACATCGAGCCGGAAGTACAGGATGCGACCCGTTAATCGGTCGCCTCGCCGGAACGGTCGTCGTACCCCGCCACCACCGTCGGCCCCGGCGGCCGGTCGTTCAGGAGTGCCGTCACCGTCGTCTCCTCGAGATCGACCGTCGACTCGAGCGGCTCCCATCCGTCGTCCGTCTCCACGGCGACGGCCACGTCGGTCGGACTCGCGCCCGGCGGGAGCTTCCCGGGGTCGTAGACGAGCGTAATCTCGACGGCCTCGACGGCCTTCAGTTCCTCGACGGCCGTCAGTTCGACGGG
Source organism: Haloterrigena alkaliphila (assembly GCF_017352155.2). NCBI lineage: Archaea > Methanobacteriati > Methanobacteriota > Halobacteria > Halobacteriales > Natrialbaceae > Haloterrigena > Haloterrigena alkaliphila. Next base: position 1,690,319 of record NZ_CP071462.1, on the reverse strand, counting down.
GTCGCCGAGGGCGTCGACCGGCGGGTCGTCCCCGCTCTTCGCGAGGCCGAACGCGTCGGGGACGACGCCCGCGACGACGGCGACGCGGGCGCCGACGTGCTCGAGTGTGTACTCCGCGACGTTGCTCGAATCGTACCCGGGGATGGCCATGGTTGAGGCGAGGGACGCGACACGGTTGTCGCTGTACCGCGCGATAGCCGGCCGGTGATGACCGAGGCGGGGCGGCGGGTCGGGGCGGCTACTCGTGAGAAGCCGCCGACGGCCGACCCCCCTCGTCCGGTCCGGCGCCCGTTCCGGTGACAGAACAGGTGGCGACGCGGAGTCGACGGCGAATCGAGACGAACGCTTTTATCGTATCGGGAACTGATCGTCTAGCGTGTCCGAGACTGCCGGGTACATGCGCTTTTTCCCGTACGACCAGCCGTACGAGAACCAGCGCGAGGCGATGGACCGCATCCACAACTCCCTCCACCGGGGACAGAACGTCCTCTTCGAGGGGGCCTGCGGGACCGGCAAGACCCTCTCGTCGCTCGTGCCGGCCCTCGACGTGGCCCGCGAGCACGACAAGACGGTCGTCATCACGACCAACGTCCACCAGCAGATGCGCCAGTTCGTCGCCGAAGCCCGCGCGATCACCCGCGAAGAGGACATTCGCGCGATCGTGTTCAAAGGAAAGTCGTCGATGTGCCACATCGACGTCGGCTACGAGGAGTGTCAGGCCCTGCGGGACAACACCCGCGCCGTCGTCGACGCCGAACGCGACAAACGGCAACTCGAGCGCCGCCAGCGCGAACTCCTCGCCGAGAGCCAGGAGGGCGACGGCGGCGCGGCCGACGCCCGCTCGGCGGTGATGGACGAACTCGAGTCTATCGAGGAGCGACTGGACGATCTCGAGGAGCAGAACGTTTGCGACTACTACCGGAACAACCTGACCGAAGACACGGACGACTTCTTCGCGTGGCTCTTCGAGGACGTCCGCACCCCCGACGAGATCTACGAGCACGCCGAGAATCAGCAATTCTGCGGCTACGAACTCCTGAAGGAGGGGATCGAGGGGGTCGATCTGGTCGTCTGCAACTACCACCACCTGCTCGACTCCACCATTCGAGAGCAGTTCTTCCGCTGGCTCGGCCGCGACCCGGAGGACGTGATCGCCGTCTTCGACGAGGCCCACAACGTCGAGGACGCCGCCCGCGAGCACGCGACGCGAACCTGTTCCGAGCGGACGTTCGACTCTGCGCTAGACGAATTGGCCGACACCGACGACCCCCGCTCGGAGGACGCCGCGAACGTGCTCTCGGCGTTCCACCGCGCGCTGGTCGAGACCTACGAGGACTCCTTCGGCTTCGGCGAGCGCGAGCGCATCGGCGAGAACTGGGAGGACGTCTCCATCGCCAACGAGGGCCGGAAGGACGACCTCACGCTCGAGTTTCTCCAGCGCTACTCCGGGCGGGGGATCGAGGACGACCTCGAGGCCGCGATGAAACTCGGCCAGGAGCTAGACGAGCAGTACGAGGAAGCGTATCGGGAGGGCGAGACCGCGACGCGCACGGAGTGTCAGACCCTGCAGGCCGCGGCGTTCGTCAGCGCCTGGATGAACGAGGGCTCCGCGGAGGGGCTGTACCCGGTCGTCACCGTGACCCGCGACGCCGGCACGGACGAAATCTACGGCCGCGCGGAACTGTACTCCTGTCTCCCGCGACAGGTGACGGGCCGACTGTTCGAGGAGGTGTACGCGACGGTGCTGATGAGCGCGACGCTCCAGCCCTTCGAGGTCACCGAGAACGTGCTGGGGCTCGAGGACCCCGTCACGATGGCCTACGGGCTCCAGTTCCCCGAGGAGAAGCGCCGCACCTACGCCGTGGAGACGCCGCCGCTGTTCGCGTCGGATCGCGACGACCCCGCGGTGCAAGAACGGGTCACCGACACCATACGCGACGCCGTCCGGATGACGCCGGGGAACACGCTCGCCTTCTTCCCCAACTACGGCGAGGCCGGGCGGTACGCCGACCGACTCGAGGGGCTCATCGAGAAGACGGTCTATCTGGACGAACCGGGAACGTCCGTCGAGGAGATTCGCCAGGAGTTCGTCGCGGCCGACGGCGCCGTGCTCTGTACCTCCCTCTGGGGCACGCTGGCGGAAGGCGTCAGTTTCGACGGCGACGACGCCCACACGGTGCTGGTCGTCGGCGTCCCCTACCCCCACCTGGACGACCGCGCCGAGGCGGTCCAGGAGGCCTACGACGCGGCCTTCGAGGGGACCGAGACGGGCTGGCGCTACGCGGTCGAGATTCCCACCGTTCGGAAGACCAGACAGGCGCTGGGCCGCGTGCTCCGCTCTCCCGAGGACGTCGGCGTCCGCGCGCTGCTCGACAGTCGCTACTCGCGCTCCGCGAAGTCGGATCTCGGCCGCTACAGCGTCAACGGCACCTTCCCCCACGAAGAGCGCGAGGAACTGATCGATCTCGCCCCCGAGAAGCTGAAGTTCGCGATGCTCAACTTCTACGGCGACCACGACGCCTACGACGGCGAGGCGCCGGCGCCGTAGACTCGAGTCCAGTCACGTTGTACCCTGGCAGTTGCGACGATCCGCCGGCTGTTGTCCCTACCCACAACAGTTATTCTGTTGGAGGTGATAACAACGGTCGATGGGTGGGAACGACGAGGAAGCCGCCCCACTGATCAGCGTCACGAAGGACTTCGGCGAGACGTATGCCGAGGTTCGAGCGTGGGCTGTTCCGGAGTCCGATCGGTATCCCGACGGGTTGAAGTACTCGATGCAGTACGGGACGACGGACGGAGAGACGATCGTCCGATACGACAACTTTCCGGACCACCCGGACGCTGCTCCCCACCACAAGCATCTGGCAGACGAAACGGTCCAAGACGTCGAGGTCGAGGGAATCGAAGCGCTCTTCGACCGATTCAAAGCGGAGGTTCGAAATCATGGAGAACACTGGTAACCCGACCGACGGCGAGCGAACGATGTACGTCCGCTTTCAGCGCGGTGACGAGGACGGACTCAGAGACGCCCTTCGAGCACTCGATCGGGGCGAGACGCCCGCACCACACTTCGAGGTCGTTTTCGACGATCCCGACGATATTCACCGCGTTACGCGCCCGAAGAACCTCGAATTGCTTCGGACGATCGCCCAGCACGAACCCGAAAGCATTCGAGAGACCGCACGGCTCGTCGATCGGGACGTCCGACAGGTCCACACGAACCTCGAAGAACTCGCGGAACTGCACTTGATCGAACTCGAACGGGACGGGCAACGAAAGAGACCGACCGTCTGGTACGAGACGATCGAGGTAGATCTCCCACTTTCCACACCCGATGCGAGCAGGGACGAAGCGAACGCGTAGTGATAGCAGATATCCGCAGGGGTACGCAGTTCGTCCGCTGACGTACCGTTTTCTCGTCGCGACCACAGCAGTCACGCCGCTATCCGTACTGAACTGTCTGGGAGGGGCTCCGAATGATTACTCGCTCGGTTCGATCGTCACGTCGGCGGCGCCGTTAGTGACGATCACGAGGTGCGTGCCGCTCTTTTCGATGGTTACGTCGAGCGTCTCCGGTTCCGAGACCGACCGCGTCAGTATCGGTCCGTCGTCGGCGTGATCGAGTCGGAAACTGATCGCGTCGGACTGAACCTGCTCGTCGTCCGCCTCGGCCACGTCCACGTTCTCGATCGAGACGGTCAGCTCTTCGCCGGCCTCGGCGCTGAACTCGCCCGTCTGCTCGTCCTGCAGCGTCTCGTCGACGTAGCCATCGTCCTTCATGCTCGTGAGTTCACTACAACCCGCGAGCAGTATCGTTGTCGAACTCGCGAGAACCGCGCGACGGTACATGGCTACGAGATAGCGAGACCGCGGGGTAATAGCTACCGGACGACTCACGGTTCGATTTCCGACTCGAGTCAGGCGGGCAGCGAGACGCGACTGACCGACAGCTTGTCGGTGCCGTCCCAGAACTCGAGTTCGCTGACCGTCCACCGGATCGGCTCGATCTCGCGGTCGGCCAGTCGCTTCGCGGTCGCGACGTCGCCGCCGCGGGCCAGCGTGACGTGGGGGACGTAGTCGCTCCCCTCGAGTCCCGCGACGGTCTCGAAGGCGTCGGTGAGGTCGACGTGAATTCGCTCGAGACCGGGACTCTCGACGGCCAGATAGACGACCGGTGCCGACCCCAGCGGCGGCGCTTCGAAGTAGTCGATGCCCGTAATCTCGGCTTCGACGGCGGGGGTCCCCTCGAGCGCGCGGTGGGCGCGGTGTTGCAGTTGGGCGACGTGGTCGGCCTCGCCGAGCCGTTTGAGCAGACACGAGTGGTCCTCGCGGACGCGGTCGAAGCCCACGAGATCGGGATAGAGCTCGTTGGCGACGGTCCGAACGCGGCCGGGAACCGGAACGTTGACGCTGTACACTTCGGTCGGGCTTGGGCGCGTTCCCGTATCAGTGTGCTGGTCCGATCGGTCGATTCAGATCTTCTCGAGGAGCCAGAGGACGATCAGCGCGGCGATCGCCACCTGAACGACGAAGAAGAACGGCCCGAGCAGACTCGCGATGCTACCGATCACTGCCTGTACGATCTGCAGGATGAGCAAGACGGCGATCAGTGCGAGGACGATCTTCAGGAGCGTCTCGACCTCGAGTTCGGCGCGGCGATCGATCATACCTTCGTCTACTCGTGACTGTCCCAAAAATTCACCGCTTTGCGCGTCGGAAAGACATATTTGGTCGGATACGGCATTTCACTGTAATGGATACCAAGGGGCTGTGGGCCCTGGTCCGGGTGCTCGTGGGTATCGGTTGCGTGCTCGCCGTGCTCTCGCTGGGTCCTGTCGGCGCGGTCGGCGCCGTCAGTGCCGACGGAGCGATGCTGCAGGAGGACCCCGCGGGCGAACAGTTGAGCGACGCCGACGAGATCCACATCGACGTCTACGTTCAGGAGAACGGCTCCGCGAGGTTCGTCGTCGACTATCGGTTCGAGAACGTCTCCGGCGGCGAGTGGGAATCGCTCCGCGAGGACGTCGAATCGAATCCGGGCACCTACGCCGCCAGCGAGGAGCGCCGGTGGAACGAGGAACTCGCCGAGGGGAACAACCAGACGGAACGGGAGATGACGATCGAGAACGTCTCCGTCGCCACCGACACGAGCTCTGCCCCCCGAGAGCTCGGACACGTTCGCGTCACCTTCGACTGGACGAAGTTCGCCTACGTGCAGTTGAATCAGATCCAAGTCGAGAACTCGCTGCTGGGCTTTACGTTCCCCAGCGACACGTCGTTGCAGATCAACGCGCCGGAGGGGTACGAAATCGACGAAGCCACGCCGGAGCCGGAAGGCGGGGACGAGCAGTCGGTCTACTGGCTCAGCGACGGCGATCCGTTCTCGTCGGATCCGCCGATGGTTCTCATGATCGAGGAGAGCAACGAATCGGCCTCGTCCTCGCCCGAGTCCGACGTCGAATCGGACGGGGGGTCGTCACCGCTGTGGCTGGTCGTCCCGGCCGCCGTCGTGCTCCTCGCGTCCGCCGGCGCCGTCGGCTGGTGGCTCAGACGCGTCCACGGCGACGACGCGACGACCGACGCACCGGCCGGCGACGCCGTGGCGACCGGGCCGACTCCCGCGACCGACTCGAGCGCGCCGCCCCGGGAACTGCTCAGCAACGAGGAACGCGTCCTCCGCCTGCTCGAGGACCGGGGCGGGCGGATCAAACAGCAGGAGGTCGTCTCGGAACTGGACTGGACAGAGGCCAAGACGAGCCAGGTCGTCAGCGGGTTGCGCGAGGACGGCGAGATCGATGTCTTCCGAATCGGCCGGGAGAACGTGCTCGCCCTGCCGGAGGAGGACGAAACCGAGGTGTAGCCGTCGGTTCCGTCGGTAGCGGTTCGCGATCACCGTTGCTGACGCTCGCGGTCTCGTCGACGACGCTCGCGGTCTCGTCGCCGGCGGGAGACGAGCGCCGCGCCGGCGTTGTGACGACACTGCGCCGACAGTCCCCTCGAGCGCCGTTCGCGGGTGACCGACACCCGAAATATTTGCGGTTCAGCAGGATTTAAGGCGGAGGACTGCGATAGGACCACTAATGAGTCACTCCGTCGGCACCACGGGCGGCGCTGCCGCTACCGACGGGGCTGTTTCTCCGCGGCGACCGCGACGGCGACGGCCGGGCCTCTGAGCCCGACTACTATCTCCCACCCATCGACCAGGTTCGTTCCAACGTTCCAGCAAACGCAGAATTCCCAGTTAGCAGTCGCTCTATCGTTAATTTACGGTATTAAAACCAATGAGCTTAAGGCCCTCCTGACGCTTTCCTCGGATACGATATGACACGCGTCGCACTTGCGTTCTCGGGCGGCCTGGACACGACTGTCTGCGTCCCGCTGCTCGAGGAAGAGTACGGATACGACGACGTGATCGGCGTCACGGTCGACGTCGGTCAGCCGGCGTCCGAGTTCGAGGAAGCCGAAGAGACCGCCGAGGCGCTCGGCCTCGAGCACTACGTCGTCGACGCGAAAGACGAGTTCGCCGACCTCTGTCTCGAGGGCGTTCGCGCGAACGCGACCTACCAGGGCTACCCGCTCGGCACCGCGCTGGCCCGCCCCGTGATCGCGACGGCGATCCTCGAGGTCGCCGAAGAACAGGACTGTACCGGCATCGCCCACGGCTGTACCGGCAAGGGCAACGACCAGCTCCGGTTCGAGGCCGTCTGGCGCGACTCCGACCTCGAGGTCATCGCCCCCGTGCGCGAACTCGGACTCACGCGCGAGTGGGAACAGGAGTACGCCGCCGAGCGCGACCTCCCCGTCGAGGGCGGCAGCGGCGGCGACTGGTCGATCGACACCAACCTCTGGAGTCGCTCCGTCGAGGGCGACGACCTCGAGGATCCCAACTACGTCCCGCCGGAGGAGATCTACGCCTGGACGCAGGCGCCGACCGGCGAGACCCAGGAGATCGAGATCGAGTTCGAGGAGGGGTACCCCGTCGCCGTCGACGGCGTCGAGTACGAGCCCGTCGAGCTCATCGAGCATCTCAACGGCGTGGCCGGGGCCTACGGCGTCGGCCGCACCGACTCGATGGAAGACCGCATGCTCGGGCTGAAGGTCCGCGAGAACTACGAGCACCCCGCGGCGACGACGCTGCTCAACGCCCACGAGGCGCTCGAGAGCCTCGTCCTGACCCAGGAGGAACGCGAGTTCAAGCAGCTGATCGACCAGAAGTGGTCGAAGAAGGGCTACGAGGGCCTGATCGACGCGCCGCTCGTGAGTGCACTCGAGGGATTCATCGACGAGACCCAGCAGCGCGTGACCGGCACGGTCACGATCCGCTTCGAGGGCGGCCAGGCCCGCCCGGTCGCCCGTGACAGCAAGTTCGCGGCCTACTCGGCCGAGCACGCCTCCTTCGACACGGAGACGGTCGGCAAGATCAAACAGGAAGACGCCACCGGCGTCGCGAAGTACCACGGCTTCCAGCGCCGCCTCGCCAACGAGGCGATCGCGGCCAACGCCGACGACGAGGAAGTCGAACTCGCGACCGACGGCAGCGGCGGTGACGCGAGCGAAGCGAGCGGACCCTCGTCGGAGCATAGCTCCGACGTAGAGGAAGACGAGGAATAACGATGACCGAGGAGAGCGCTCACGACGGGCCCGCGTTCGAGTCGGAGGCCGCCACCGACGGCGGAACCGACCCTGACGGAGAGGGTGTCGTCCGCCGAGACCGGTTCAGCGGCGGCCCCGCCCGGAGCTTCCTCTCCTCGCTCGCAGCGGACGAACGCATCTTCGAGGCCGACCTCGAGGTCGACCGGGCGCATACGGTGATGCTCGCCGAGCAGGGGATCATCGAGGACGACGTGGCCGGGCAGATTCTCACGGCGCTGGACGCTATCGAGGTCGACGGCCACGGCTCCCTGCCCGACGGCGAGGACGTCCACGAGGCGATCGAAACGGCCGTCATCGAGCGCATCGGCGAGGAGGGCGGCAAGATGCACACCGCGCGCTCGCGCAACGACGAGGTCGCGGCCTGCATCCGGTATCGCCTTCGCGAGGACGTCCTCGAGGCGATCGAGACGACGCTGGCGCTGCGCGAGTCGCTGGTCGACGTGGCCGAGGCTCACGCGGAGACGATCATGCCCGGCTACACGCACCTCCAGCCCGCCCAGCCGACCACCGTCGCCCACTGGGCGCTCTCCTACGAGGGCGCGGTGCGCCGCGATACGAAACGCCTGCTCGAGGCCTACGGTCGTATCAACGAGTCACCGCTCGGCGGGGCCGCCTTCGCGGGGACGACGTTCGACATCGATCGCGAACGGACGGCGGAACTGCTCGGTTTCGAGGGAGTTCCCGCGAGCAGCGCGAGGGGGAGCTCGGCGGAGCAGCGCTCCGCCGTTGTCGTCGAGAACTCCATGGACGCCTCCTCGAGCCGGGACTTCCTGCTCGAGACGACCCAGGCGCTGTCAACGCACGCGACGACGCTGTCGGGGCTCGCGGAGGATCTGATCATCTTCGCGAACCGGGGCTTCGTCGAAATCTCGGACGACTACTCCTCGACGTCGTCGATCATGCCCCAGAAGAAGAACCCCGACACGCTCGAGTTGGTTCGCGCGGTCGCGGGCGACGCGGCGGGTGCGGTCCAGGGCTTGACGACGACGCTCAAGGGCTTGCCACGTGCCTATAACATCGACCTCCAGCGGGCGACGACCCACGCTTGGGAGACCGTCGACGCCGTGACGGACGCCAGCGAGGTCGCCGCCGGTGCGGTGGCGACGGCCGACTGGAACGAGGAGATCCTCGCCGCGGAAGCCGGCGAGGGGTTCTCGACGGCGACCGGCGTCGCCGACCTGCTGGCCGCGAACGGACTGCCGTTCCGCACGGCTCACGAACTGGTCGCAATCGCCGCGGAAAACGGAGCGGATTACGACGCGATCGATGCTGCTGCCAGGGAGGTACTGGGCGAACCCCTCGAGTCGGTCGTCGACCCCGGAGCCGTCGAAGACGCGCTCGATCCCGTCGAGAGCGTCGCGAGCCGCGACTCGCAGGGCGGACCCGCCCCCGACGCGGTTGCCAGCCAACTCGAGGCTGCTCGCGACGCACTCGAGACCGACGAGACCACGCTCGAAGCGACGAACGACGCGCTCGAGACGGCACACGAGGCGCTCCGGGAGGAGGTGAACGGCTATGTCTGAGACCGGCTTCCCACTCGCGCTACCGCGACCGCTGGCGCCGTCCGTAGGTGAGGAACGAACCTACGGGCGGGCGAGACCGACGGTCTCGCCACCGTCCCCGCGAGGGGACAATACACCGACTACATGATATGTCAGTCAAAATTTGCCGCGTATTCGCCTTTTCATCCTCTTAGCGGGCAGTCTGAGTAGTGTAAACGTGCTGTTAAGTTCGAAGCCTTTAAGGGTAATCGGCCCTCAGTAGCAGGTACAATGACCGAATGCGTCGAGTGTGGGGCTGAGGTGTCCCTGCACGACGATCTGGAAGTTGGAGAGATCGTTGACTGTACGACCTGTGGAGCAGAGCTTGAAGTCGTCGACACCGAGCCGCCAGTCCTCGAGCGAGCCCCGGAGCTCGAAGAGGACTGGGGTGAGTGACCTTGCAAGTAGGAATACTCTACTCCCGGATTCGTAAGGACGAGAAGCTCCTGCTCAACGAGCTACGCGAGCGCGATCACGAGATCGAGAAGATCGACGTCCGCAAGCAGACGTTCGACATCAGCGAGGCGCCCGAGGAGTTTCGGGACCTCGATATCGTCGTCGACCGCTGTCTCGCCACGAGTCGGAGCCTGTACGCCACGCAGTTCTTCGAGGCGTACGGCATCCCCGTGGTCAACAGCCACGAGACCGCGGACATCTGCGCCGATAAGGTGAAGAACAGCCTCGCGCTCGAGAAGGCGGGCGTACCCACGCCCGCGACGAAGGTCGCGTTCACCAAGGAGTCCGCGATGGAGGCCATCGAGGCCTTCGGCTACCCGTGCGTCCTCAAACCCGTCGTCGGGTCGTGGGGCCGCCTGATGGCCAAAATCGACTCGAGGGACGCCGCGGAGGCCATCCTCGAGCACAAGGCGACGCTCGGCCACTACGAGCACAAGGTGTTCTACGTCCAGGAGTTCGTCGAGAAGCCCGGCCGCGACATCCGCGTGCTCGCGACCGACGGCGAGCCCATCGCCGGCATGGTCCGCTCGTCGGACCACTGGATCACCAACGCCGCGAAGGGCGCCGAGACGGACGTCTTCGAGCCCGACGAGGAAGCGAAAGAGCTGGTGCAGAAAGCCAGCGACGCCGTCGGCGGCGGCCTGCTCGGGATCGACCTGATGGAAACTGAAGACGGGTACACCGTCCACGAGGTCAACCACACGGTCGAGTTCAAAGCCCTCGACGGCGCCGTCGACACCGACGTCGCCGGCACCGTCGTCGACTGGCTCGAGTCGAAAGCCGAGGCCGCGACCGAAGCGGAACTCGAGGTGAGCGCCTGATGGCGGTCGGCACCGAGACCGGCGCCGACGCGAACGCCGAGACCGTCACCGCGACCGTCATCGGCGGCTCCGGCTTCACAGGTGGCGAACTGCTGCGCCTGCTCGCGGGCCACCCGAACTTCGAGCTCACGGAAGTCACCAGCCGCTCGAAGGCGGGCAAGAGCGTCGGCTCCGTCCACCCGCCGCTTCGCGGGTCGGACCTGCGCTTTACCGAGCCCGAGGACCTCGAGTCGGTCGACGTCCTGTTCGCGGCGACGCCCCACGGCGTCTCCATGGGCCGGATCGACGACTTTTTCGAGATCGCGGATACGGTCGTCGATCTCTCGGCGGACTTCCGCCTCGAGAGCGAACAACAGTACGACGAGTGGTACGACGGCCACGACGCGCCCGAGTACCTCGAGCAGGCCGAGTACGCGCTGCCCGAGATCAACCGCGAGAACCTCAAAGGCGCGGGCCTGATCGCCGGCGGCGGCTGTAACGCCACCGCGACCATTCTCGGTCTATACCCGCTGTTCGAGCACGACATCCTGGAGGGCGGCGAGCAGGTGGTCGTCGACGTGAAAGTGGGGTCGTCGGAGGGCGGCGCCGGCGGCGGCGAGGCCTCGAGCCACCCCGAGCGCTCGGGCGTCGTGCGCCCGTACGCGCCGACGGGCCACCGCCACGAGGCCGAGATCGAGCAGTTCCTCGACACCTCGGTCGCCTTCACCTGCCACGCCGTGGACATGATCCGCGGTGCCAGCGCGACGAACCACGTCTTCCCGTCGGGCCCCGTCTCGAAGGGCGACCTCTGGCAGGCCTACCGCGACTGTTACGAGGACGAGCCGTTCGTCCGCATGGCCGCCGGCGGCTCCGGCGTCTACCGCTACCCCGAACCGAAGGCCGTCGCCGGGACGAACCTCGCCGAGGTCGGCTTCGAACTCGACCCCTCGAACAAGCGCGTCGTCGTCTTCTCGGCGATCGACAACATGATGAAGGGGTCCGCGGGGCAGGCCGTCCACGCCGCGAACATCGCGCTCGGTCTCGAGGAGACGGCCGGACTCGAATTTACGGGGCTGCACCCCGTGGGGGCGCCCTGAGATGACGGTGTTCACGGGAGCCCCTGCGACCGTGAGCAGGGAACGGAGGTGTCCGGAGTGACCGTGGTCGTCAAGATCGGCGGCGCACGCGCTGTCGACCCCGAGGGCGCGCTCGCCGACGTCGCCTCGCTCGTCGAGGACGGCGAGGATGTCGTGCTCACGCACGGCGGCTCGACGGCTGTCGACGAGACCCTCGAGGAGCTCGGCCAGGAACCCACCTACGTCGAAACGCCCGGCGGCGTCGTCGGGCGGTTCACCGACGAGGAGACGATGGACGTCTTCAAGATGGTGATGCCCGGCAAGCTCAACACCGATCTGGTGGAGAGCCTGCACAACGAGGGCGTGAACGCGGTGGGTCTCTCGGGCACGGACGGCAAACTGCTCGAGGGCAAGCGCAAATCGGCCGTCCGCGTCAAGGAGGACGGCAAGAAGAAGATCAAGCGCGGCGACCACTCGGGCAAGATCGAGTCCGTGAACGCGGATTTGCTCGAGACGACCCTCGCGGGCGGCTACACGCCCGTCGTCTCCGTCCCCATGCTGGGCAAGGAGAAGTCGGGCGGGTACACCGCGGTCAACGCCGACGCCGACCGCGCCGCGGCCGCGATCGCCGGCGTTCTCGAGGCCGACCTCGTCGTCCTCACTGACGTCTCGGGGATCTACGAGGACCCCGACGACGAGTCCACCAAGATCGACTCGGCGTCGACGCCCGCGGAGTTCGAGAACGTCAAGGACGCCGCGGAAGGGTTCATGACGAAGAAGGTCATGGCCGCCGAAGAAGCGCTCGAGGGCGGCGCCGCGTCGGTTACCGTCGCGACCGCCAACGCCGACGAGCCGATCACGAGCGCGCTCGCGGGCGAGGGCACGACGCTCGAGCCCGGCGTGCTCGCGGACGAAACGGACGAAGAAACCGCACAGGAGGCCGCAGAATGAGCGATCTCGATTTCGTCTCCGGCAGCAAGCCCATCGGCATCGAGCGCGGCGAGGGACCCCACCTCTACACCGCCGACGGCACGGAGTACATAGATGCCGGCGCGAGTTTTGCGTGCACGCCGCTGGGTCACTCGCATCCCGCAGTCGTCGAGGCCGTGCAGGAACAGGTCGGCGACCTGACGTTCGTCGACTCGTCCTACCCCGTCCAGTCGCGCGAGGACGCCTACGCCGCGTTCGTCGCGGCGGCGCCCGACGGCCTCGAGTCCGCTTGGTTCTGTAACTCCGGAACCGAGGCCAACGAGGCCGCCTTGAAGTTCGCCCGGTCGGCGACCGGCGAATCGAAGATCGTCGCCGCGACCCGCTCGTTCCACGGCCGGACGATGGGGGCGCTCGCGGCGACCTGGAAGGACAAGTACAAGGAGCCCTACGAGCCGCTGGCCGGCGACGTCGAGTTCGTCCCCTACGGCGACGGCGAGGAACTGGCCGACGCCGTCGACGACGAGACGGCGGCCGTGATCCTCGAGCCGATTCAGGGCGAAGGCGGGATCAACGTCCCGCCCGCGGGCTACCTCGAGACCGCCCGCGAGCTCACCGACGAGGCCGGCGCGGCGCTCGTCCTCGACGAGGTCCAGACCGGCATGGGCCGGACGGGTTCGATGTGGGCCTGCCAGAACGCGGGCGTCACGCCCGATATCCTCACGACGGCGAAGGGACTGGGCAACGGCCTGCCCGTCGGCGCGGTCGCGGTGCGAGACTGGATCGCCGACGGCGCGGCCTCGCACAACGCTACGTTCAGCGGCGGCCCCGTGGTCGCCGCGGCGGTCCACGCGACCGTCTCGACGCTGGTCGAAGAAGAGTGGCCCGCACACGCCGCCGAGATGGGCGACTACCTCACGTCGGAACTCGAGTCCGCGCTGGGCGACGAGATCCGCGAGGTCCGCGGCGAGGGGCTGCTCGTCGGCCTCGAGTTGAAACGCGGCGCGAACCGCGTCGCCCGCGATCTGGCGATGAACCACCAGGTGCTGGCGCTGCCCGCGGGCCGGACCGTCCTGCGCCTGCTGCCGCCGCTCGTGATCGAGGAGGCGGACGCGGATCGGCTCGTGGACGCGCTGACCGCGGTCATCGCACCCGAAGCCGAGGCCGAATCATGAGCGCGAGCATGTCCGAACCGGCCGACGTCTCGCTCGACGAAGCGCGACAGTTGTTGATCGACCTCGTCTCGATCCCGTCGCCGACCGGTGAGGAGCGGAAGGCCGCCGAGCGGCTCGTGGCCTTCTTCGAACTCCACGACCGCGAGGCGTGGATCGACGAGGTCGGCAACGTCCGCGCGCCCGCGGACGACTCGGTGCTGCTGACCTCGCACATCGACACCGTCCCCGGCGAGATTCCGGTCGAAGTGCAGTCGGCCGACGAGGACGACGTCGAGGCCGACGTCGCCGAGGAGATCGGCGAGGACGTGCTCCGGGGTCGCGGCAGCGTCGACGCCACCGGTCCGCTGGCCGCGATGGCCGTCGCCGCCGTCCGCACCGGCGTCTCCTTCGTCGGCGTCGTCGGCGAGGAGACCAGCTCTCGCGGCGCGCGACACCTCGTCGCCGAGCGCGAGGAGCCCGACGCGGTCGTCAACGGCGAACCGAGCGGTGCGACGGGGATCACGCTCGGCTACCGCGGCTTTCTGGCTGGAACGTACGTCGCGACGAGCGAATCCGGCCACACCTCGCGCCCGGAACCCAACGCGATCCAACACGCCACCGGCTGGTGGACCGGCGTCGAGGACGCCTTCGAGAACGACGAGTACCAGGCCGTCTTCGAGCGCGTGACCGCCAAGCCCGTCGATATGGACGGCGGAATCAGCGAGGACGGCCTCTCCGTCGAGGCGACGCTGGACGTCCAGTTGCGGATTCCCCCGTCGTTGGACGCCGAGTCGGTCCGCGAGACCGCGGAAGCCGAACTCGAGATCGGCACCGTCTCCTGGGACGAGCCGATTCCGCCGGTGATGGAGAGCCCCCGAACCGAGGTCGCTCGTGCGTTTCGCGTAGCGATCCGAAAGGAAGGGGGCGATCCGCGACTGCTCCGGAAGACCGGAACCAGCGACATGAACCTGTACGCCGGCGCCTGGGACTGTCAGATGGTTACCTACGGTCCCGGCAACTCGGAACTCGACCACGCGCCCGACGAGCGCCTCTCGCTGTCCGAGTACGACCGGTCCGTCGAGGTCTTAGAGCGCGTCGCGACGACGCTCTCCGGAGGTGAGGAGGCGTGACCGACGAACTCCGCCACTTCCTCGACATCGACGACGTCACCCCGGCCGAACTGGACGCCATCCTCGAGCGCGCGGACGCGTACAAACGCGCCCAGCACGCCGGCGAAGACCACGAGGACCTCGAGGGGCAGACGCTGGGGATGATCTTCCAGAAGCCCAGCACTCGCACGCGGGTCTCCTTCGAGACGGGGATGACCGAGCTGGGCGGCCACGCCGTCTTCCTCGGCGAGGACGACATCCAGCTGGGTCGCGGGGAGCCGCTGAAGGACACCTCGCGGACCCTCTCGCGGTACGTCGACGCGGTGATGGCCCGCGTCTTCAAACACGAGAACATCGAGGTGTTCGCCGAGTACTCCTCGGTGCCGGTGGTCAACGGACTCACCGACGACGCCCACCCCTGCCAGACGCTGGCGGATCTGCTGACGATCCGCGAGCAGGAGGGCGGCTTCGAGGACGTCTCCGTCGCCTGGATCGGCGACGGCAACAACGTCGCCCAGTCGTTCGCGCTCGGCTGTGCGCTGACCGACATCGATCTCACCGTGGCGACGCCCGACGGGTACGGGCTCAACGACGAGGTCCTCGAGCGCGCCCGCGACCTCGGCGGCGATCCGACGACCACGCACGACCCCGTCGAGGCCGCCGCGGACGCCGACGTCATCTACACGGACGTCTGGATCAGCATGGGCCAGGAGGACGAGCGCGACGTCCGGATGGACGACTTCGAGGGCTTTCAGATCGGTTCGGAACTCCTCGAGCACGCCCCCGAGGCGTCGGTCATGCACTGTCTGCCCGCCCACCGCGGCGAGGAGATCACCGACGACGTCGTCGAGAGCGAGCGCTCGGTCGTCTTCGATCAGGCGGAGAATCGGCTCCACGCCCAGAAGGCGCTGTTGAGCTGGCTGCTCGAGTGAGCGACCGAACGCGAACACCGTGAGCGTTCGGGGTTTTTTGGTCCAGATTTTTTGCGTGAGCGGTGAGTGAGCGGTACGCGGCGCGTAGCGCCGTGGAGCGAACGAACCCGAACGGAAAAAGGTGGCTGTAGAACCGGCTCCACGCCCAGAAGGCGCTACTGAGCTGGCTGCTCGAGTGAGCGATCGTAGCCGGAGATCAACGACCATCCCGTCCGTTCCGACCCGTAATCCTACATTATCGAAGTAAATACTGTATTGATAACCTATATATACTCCGCGAATGTAAACGAACTGTCGAAATTATATGTGGAGGCCGAATAGCCGGTCTCGGCAAAATGTCGTTCAGACTGCTGCTCGCCGCGTTGCTCATGCTGTTGGGGCCGGCGGTCCTCATCGCAGTACACCTGACGTGAGCGAGTACGGGGGTGGGGGTATCGGCACCGAACGCGCGGATTCGGCGACCACGCGGGTCCGCGTGGGATTTTTCCGTGCGAGGCGGAGCGAATCGGAACGTGAGTAGCCGTCGCTTCGCCGCTGACCGCGATCGACGGGCGTCGAACCCACGTCCTTTTTCTCCTCCGCTCCCCTCTCGACCGACAATGAGTCTCAGCCTCTCCGCCGATCAGCCGGCAACGCCCGACGACGCCGACGACGGCGTCTGGCTCGAGTGTATCGAGTGCGGCGAGACGTTCGCCCCCTTCGACGACGTCCGCTACACCTGTGACGACTGCGACGGCCTGCTCGAGGCCCGCTACGCCGAGTTGCCGACGTTCGACGACTTCGAGGGGGAGGGCGTCTGGCGCTACGCCGACGCCCTGCCCTTCGAGTCGGGCGTCTCGATTCAGGAGGGCGCGACGCCGCTGTACGAGGTCCCCCGCCTCGAGGAGTCGGTCGGCGTCGAGACGCTCCGAATCAAACACGAGGGGATGAACCCGACGGGATCGTTCAAGGATCGCGGGATGACCGTCGGCGTCAGGGTCGCCGAAGAACTCGGCGTCGGCCGCCTGGCCTGCGCCTCGACGGGCAATACGAGCGCCGCCCTGGCCGCCTACGGCTCCCGCGGCGGGATGGAGGCGCTCGTGCTCCTCCCCGCGGGCAAGGTTGCCGCCGGCAAGATCGCGCAGGCCAGCCTCCACGGCGCGCGCATTCTCGAGGTCGACGGCAACTTCGACGCCTGTCTGGACATCGTCCAAGAACTCGCGGGACAGGGCGAAGCCTACCTACTGAACTCGCTGAACCCCTTCCGACTGGAGGGTCAGAAGACGATCGGCCTCGAGATCCTCGAGGGGTTCCTCGCGGACTACGACACCGTTCCGGACCGGATCGTCCTCCCGGTCGGCAACGCCGGTAACACGTCGGCGCTCTACAAGGCGTTCCGCGAACTGGTGCAGGCTGGCGAACTCGCGGAAGACGACGTGCCGAAACTGACCGGCGTCCAGGCCGAGGGCGCGGCGCCGATGGTCGAGGCCATCGAGAACGGTGCCGACGAGGTCCGGCGGTGGGAGGACGTCGAAACGCGTGCCACGGCGATCCGGATCGGGAACCCCGTCAACGCGCCGAAGGCCCTGCCCGGTATCCGCGAGACCGGCGGCACCGCCGTCGCCGTCTCCGACGAGGAGATCACCGAGGCCCAGCGCGATCTGGCGGGCGAGGGGATCGGCGTCGAACCCGCCTCCGCCGCCTCCGTCGCCGGCCTCCGAAAGCTCCGCGCGGAGGGGATCGTCGACAGCGACGAGCGCGTCGCCTGCCTGACGACGGGTCACCTGCTCAAAGATCCCGACGCCGCCGCCGCTGCCGGGAGCGAGCCCGAGCCCGTCCCGGCCGATACGCAGGGCGTGCTCGAGCACCTGCAGAGCTGAGTTCGCGAACGGGCCGCACTCGACCGACGCCGCGGCAGCGGCTCGGCAGATCGACTGTTCTTCCGGGAGGTCGGTTCGACGCACTATCGAGGTCGTCTCATCGTCCACGCGACCGTTCGGACGAGCGGTCCGGAAGTCGTTTAAATTCTAATCTATAATACTATATTTTAAATACTATCACGATAATCAATACGTATAGAGCAAAGGCGATTACTAATGGAGAAAATCGACACAGCAGCGGCCTGCCCCGAATGCGACGGCAGATTACGGACGAACGGTACCGAGACGATCTGTGAGGAGTGCGGACTCGTTTCCGGCGAGGACGCCATCGATCGCGGCCCGGAGTGGCGCTCGTTCGACGACGATGACACCGATCGTCGCCGCACAGGGGCGCCGTTAACCCGATCACGCCACGACCGCGGACTCTCGACGGAAATCGGCTACGGCTCCGGATCGAACAGCTACGGTTCCCGACTAACCGGACGGAAGCGGCGTCAGATCGCGCGCCTGCGCCGCGAGCACAATCGCTCGCGGATCTCGTCGAAAGCCGAACGCAATCAGGTCTACGGCTTCGCCGAGATTCGACGCGTCAACGCCCTGCTCTCGCTGCCCGAATCGGTCAGGGAACAGGCGTGCGCCCTCTTCGAGTCGGCCCAGTCCGAAGACCTGCTCCAGGGGCGCTCGCTCGAGGGCTTCGCCGCCGCCGCGATCTACGCCACCTGTCGAACCCGCTCGATCGCTCGGACGATCGACGAAATCACCAGCGTCGCCCGCGCGGACGACGACGAACTCACCGCCGCCTACGACGCGATCAACCGCGAACTCGGCCTCCCGACGGGCCCGATCGATCCGACGCAGTACCTCCCGCGATACGCCTCGAAACTCGGCCTCGAGACCGCCGTCGAGAAACGGGCGCGCGAATACGTCGCGACCCTGCTGGAAGCGGGACTGATCGGCGGTCGCAACCCCAGCGGGGTCGCTGCGGCGTGTCTCTACGCGGCCGCCGGCGAACGCGAGGAGTGGCCGACGATCACGCAGGCCGACGCGGCCGAGGTCGCCGACGTCGCGCCCGTAACGATTCGATCGACCGTGATGAACATCCGAGAGCTCTGAGCCCTGCTGCGCGGCAGTGAGATCGCTACGAGTGCTATCGGCGTTCGAATCCGACCGGACGCGACTGCTCAGGTCGTCCGGAGCGTATCCGTACTCGGTTCGTAGACCTCGCCCTTCTGCTTGAGCTTCTCGATCTCGTGTTCGGCTTTGGACTGATCCATACCGATCTCGTCGGCCCGTTCCATGACGATGTCGACCGGCGCCCCGTCGTCGTACTCCTCCTCGATGTCGCTGATCAGCTGTTTCAGGTTCTTGATCCGGTCGCGCTGGGATTTGGACGTACCGGCTTCGACGATGTCCGCGTCGAACTCACCCGTCTCCGGATCGACCCCGATGTCCTGCAGACACGACCGGACGATTTCGATGACTCGATTCGCGTCCGCTTCCTCGACCGTATCCGACAGCCGCACGCGGGCACTGGCCTCCGAAAGTCGAACCAGTGCCTCGAGCTTTCGGGCCGTCACGGGCACGGGAGCGTCCTCGTCGGTCCCCTTCGCGCGCAGGTCGACGTAGAAGTCCCGGATCGCCTCGCGGGCCGCCTCGGTCATCCGGGGGTGGCAGTTCTGTTTGGCGTACGCGATGTACTTGCGCAGCAGTTCGGCGTCGATCTCCGGGTCGACCTGCTCGGTCATCTCGTCGATCTCCTCGCTCGAGACGCCGGGCGAGGTCATCTGCTCGCGCTGGGTCGTCAACTCGCCGGCGTAGTTCGTGGTGATGATGTGCTCCGCGAGGTTGCGGTCTTTCTCCTCGTCGGGCTGGTCGGTGACCGTGAAGATCAGATCGAATCGCGAGATGAGCGCGGGCTCGAGGTCGATCTGCTCGCCGATCGGTTCGTACTGGTCGAAGCGACCGTACTTGGGGTTCGCCGCCCCGAGCAGGGAGCAACGAGATTTAAGAGTTGCATTAATACCAGCCTTGCTCACCGATATTTTTTGTTGTTCCAGCGCTTCGTGCATGGCCGAGCGGTCTTCCGACCGCATTTTATCCAGTTCGTCAATGGCTGCAATCCCCTGGTCGGCGAGGACGAGCGCGCCGGCCTCGAGGGTCCACTGCTGTCCGTCGCCGAAGTCGTCGCGGACGGCGGCGGCAGTGAGACCCGCCGATGACGACCCTTTCCCGGAGGTGTAGACGGCCCGTGGTGCAATATTTTGGATATAACTCAGCATCTGGGACTTGCCAGTACCAGGGTCCCCGATCAGGAGCATATGCAGGTCCCCGCGAATCCGCGAGCCGTCGGGTAACTGCTTCGTGACGCCCGAGAACAACTGGAGGATCATCGCGAGTTTCTCCTGATCGTAGCCGTAGATGGAGGGGGCGATGGAGGCGACCATTTGCTCGTAGATGTCCTGCGAACTCGAGAGTCGGACGATCTCCTCCTTGTCCTCGTCCGTGATGTCCATGTCCTCGAACTGCTCTTCGTCGATCTCGACGGACACCCCCTCCATGTAGAAGTCGAAGACGGGCGACTTCTCCTGTTGGTCGCCCTGTTGCTCGAGGCGGAGGACGCCGGTCGCCGAGACGTGGTCGCCGGGGGTAACCTCGCCGGTGATGTCGTCCTCGACGTGGATGTCCAGCGACTGGGGCGTCTCGCCGCCGCGCAGGCCCTCGGGACTCTCCTGGATGCGGAGCTTCTGGGAGTCGACGAACTCGGACTGGTCGAAGTTCACGCGGAAGGGGCCCTGTCGCTCGCAGCCCTGACACTCGTGGGGCTCCTGGAAGTCCCCGCTGGACTGGGGGACGCGGGTGAGAGTGCCACAGAGCTGGCACTCGAAGGCGGCCTCCTCGATCTTCGGGCGGACGTCGGTGGCTTTCCGGACGATGCCCCGAGCCTGCACGAGGGAGTTCATGTCTCGGGCGCGGATCTCCCGAATCTCGGGGGACTCCGTCTCTGGGAGGTTTCGAATCCGAACGTGGGCCTGCCCGAGGCTAACGTCGATAGGGAGGTCGTACAGTCGCAGCGCCTCCTCGGCGTAGCGCTGGAGTTGCTCGGGTTGGTTCAGGAAGTCGTCCGCGAGGTCGGGGTCGAACCGATAGAGATCCTGCCAGTCGATGTGAAGCGAGCGCTGCTCGTTGGGATATCGCTGCGCAAGCTGCTTGATCTCGTTGTCGTAGTAGTTCCGGAAGAACTGCTCGAACGAGTCGACGAGTTCAGAATTGCCCGCTTGCGCCATTGCACTCTCTTAGGGGCGCCATCCGGTATAAATGGTGGCAAAGCACGGCGGAACTGAACGGGTGGTCGAACCCGGGAGCCGCGGCTGGCAGTGACCGCCAATCGGGACGGTACCGCCGCTCGAGTCTCGGTTCCAGTGTCACAGCCGCCAGAAGCAACGGATCGATTCGGGATCATCGCGAACCGTCCGTTCACGATCGTCCCCGGCAGCGCCGGGAACGCACACGCCGTGTCCTGATTCCCAGCCAGGCCACGTGGCCACGTTCGATTCCACGTCCTCCTCGAGTATGTATGTATTGCCAATCTGTTTTGGTTCTGCTAGAGAATATAACGGGATAGACACAGTCGCTGCCAGTTAGGTATCGTTCCCGAGATCGTCGGAGGCGACACCCATCGTCGCGATCGCGCGGAAGGCCTCCTCGACGGTGATGTCGACGTCGTGGACGCGCTCCGCGGGCATGTGCATGATGAACCCGTTGGTCGTCGGATTCGGCCCCAGCGGGACCATGATCGTCACCATCGGACCGTTGCCGATCCGCTTCTCGATCACGGGGGGCGTCTGGGCGGTCAGAAAGCCCAGCATGTAGGCGTCCCGGTGGGGGAACTCGACGAGTTTGACGTCCTGGAACTGGTCCGTATCGTCGTCGACCAGCAGCTTGCTGGCCCGGCGGACGCTCTCGTAGATCGTGCTCACGCCGGGAATGGTCTCCATGATCGCGTGAACGCGCCTCGAGATGACCTTGCCCGGCGTGTACTCGGCGACGATGCCGACTAGCAGGAAGAAGACGAGCAGCGAGAGAAACATCACCACCTGAACGACCGCTTCCGGCGGCTCGTTGGGCCAGACGAACATTATCCCCCGGACGATCGGCGAGACAACGTCCAAGATGAAATCGACGACGACGATCAGTATCAGTATCGTTATCACCAGCGGAATCGCCAGCGCGATCCCGTTGATGAGCCAGCGTTTGAACTGTCCTCGGACCCCATCTCGAGACGTCGCCATGAGTTTCGTGTGATGAGGCGACCGGGGGAAGTCGTTCGGCTTGCATGGACAGTCGCGGCAGATGAGTGGTTGGTTGGCTGGAAAGTAACCGACTCTCGAACCGACGAGAGGCGTCCCAACTGCTGGAGACGGAGATGCCGAGCAGTCCCGGATTCGTCCACTGATACGCCTGTGAGCCTCGATCGGGCGCTCCTGCAGGTCTCGAGCAGCGACGGCGAAACGCATCATGAATCCATCGCAGAGAGTCAGTCACTGGTTCCCCACGAAGCAGGTATGTGTTGAGCTAACGTGTATCGATCAATATGCCCGGAGTCAGTAGATCGACGCGGCGGCGGGTCCTCACGGCGATCGGGGCCGGTATCACTACGACCGGAGCGAGTATCGGAGGAGGGAATTCCCGGGAAACCGACGATGGGGACGACGAAGATTCGAACCGGGTCTCCATTCGCATCCACGACTGCCAGACGGCCGCTGTCTGGACGCGTAATCCGGACGCCGAACTGGTGACTGCCGGGCTGTACTTCCGCGAGACCGACCGCTACGAGTTCCATCAGTCACAGGTCGAGTTCCCCTACACGCTTTCACTCCCGCAGTTCGACTGGGCGCGCGAACGAGACGCGGTCCTCACGGACGTCAGCGTCCAGGATATCGACTACGACACGCTCGCCGCGGAGTCCGTCCCCGACGACTGGAACTGCGAAGAGAACGATTTCAGCCCCGGTTGTGGCCGTTTCGACGAGTCGCCATAGCTCGAGGGGACAATCTGCCGTGGTCACTCTATCGGCGTCTCCGATCCGGAACGGTGCGCGACGAAGACCGGGCACAGGTAATTGTGTCCCGAGACCGTACTCACAGGCATGAACGGCGATCAGCGGCCCGAACCGACGCGGTTGGCGCCACCGGGGTCGCCGGGCGGTGCCGCGGCCGTCTCCTCCATCCTGTGGGCACTCGTTGCGTATCTCGCGACGGGATCGATTCCGATCGGTGTCCTCGTCTTCTTCGCAGTCCTCACGTCGTTAGAAGCGATCGCCGGATTCACCAGCGAGTATCTCGACGACCGGTAGCCGACGGCAGCCGGTCTTCACGAGCGCTGGCGTCCGCGGTTCGAACCGGCGGTCAGAGTAGCGTTGCCGCTTCCGGGTTCGTTTGCGACAGAACGAGTGGATCACCTGGGATTTGAACCACCGGAAGACGGTCGCTCTCGCTGCACTCGAGCGCTGCGACTTCCGAGGTTCAAATCCGGGCGCTTTCAGATTCCTGCTGCTCGCGAGTTTGCTCGCAGCAGGAAGTATGGGATCGCCCGGATAGGAACTAGGGCGATTTTCGCCGTACGGTGCGTCGGTCGAACTGCTGAATTTTGCGTACATGTCTCTCATTCGATTTCGAGTTTCTCGAGGTGCGGACGGCGCCGAAGCTCCATCCGCTCGCGCTTGGTCGCCTTGTCGTAGTACCGATCGATGACGTCCTGAGAGGCGTTCACCCGCTCCGCCGTCACCTCTCGAGGAACGCCGCGGTCCTGGTGCCACGTTATCGATCCAGTTCGGACGTGGTGGGGAGATCGCGCCGACGGACACTTGCTCGCGTGCGTGTGGCTTCGGAACTCGCAGGTCTCGGGATCGTGCCCGTGAGGACAGGAACCGCGGACGCACGGAAAGGTCGCCGCGTACATCCATGCGCGCATCGTGTTCGTCGACGGACGGCCCTGGAGCGACGCGAACAGCGGCTGGCGGCCGTGCTCGTCGTGCTTATCCCACCGGTCGGACTGGATGTACTGCCGTAGCGTCTTCGCGACGCCGTCCCGCAGCGCGACGATCCGCTCGCCGTGGCGTTTGTTCTTCAACGGCGTGTCCGTCTCGGGCCGATGGACGAACTCGAGCGTCTGCTCGCTGGCGTCGAAGTCCCGAAGATCCAGCGCTCGCATCCCGCCCAACCGGGCGCCCGTGTGCCACGCGACTTCGAGCAGCGCGTGGTTTCGCGAGCCCGCCCGCTCGTTCGAGCGGTAGTGTCGGATCAGCGGGAGCGCGCGGTCGGCGGCCAGCTTGGTCTCGCGGGACTTCTCGTCGTCCGGGACGTCCGGGATGTTCACTCGATCGGCGAGCCCATCGTCGACGGCTTCGATCCGCTCGAGGTACTCGACGAACGACTGGAGCGTCTCCATCTCGTTGTGCAGCGTCGTCGCAGCGACGCCTTCCCCAGAACGGGCGCTCTCGTACTGATCGAGAACCCATCCGGTGAGCTCCGAAACGGTTTCGATCTCGTTCCGCTCGCACCACTCGACGAACAGCTTCAGCCGGTAGTGGTACGTCGCCGCGGACTCGTCGGTGATCTCCGTGCGCCGACCGTCCAGATACCGCTGCCACGCCTCTCTAGGCGACATCTCCTCCGGCGTGATCATTCCTCGTCTCGCCCCTGCCAGTTCTCGGCGCGGCCGAGCGAACTCATCGGCTCACCTCGTCGCGCTCGCGGGCCTGCTCGTACTCGGCGGCGATCTCCGCGGCGCACCCCTCGCAGACGTACCCCACCGGGGTGATCGTCTCCGCGGCGCCGTCGCACAACGGCGTATCGCACTCGCCGACGCGGGCGGGCTCAAGGCTCATCGGATCACCTCGGGCCTATCGCTGTGATTACAGTATCCGGTACCCTTACGGCCGCTGCGTGCTATCTCGCTCATGGTCTCACGGTTGTGGGACCGCGGACTGACCGCGCGCGCCTCGTGTTGGACCAGGGGGCGCATGCGGTCGCCGTCCGTCGGTCGGTTATGACGACTGTACCTCTCCCTCTTAGTTATCGGAGCGTCGTTTCCGAGATTCCGAAACGCAACGAGTCGATGAATTACGTCGGCTTGTGGACGTAGTCTGCCGAATTGATCGGTTCCGAAAACGAGTCCTTCGAGTCGCGGCCCATCGCCCATGCTCGACTGCTGCGATTGACCGAGGGGTTTTTGCCCCGTCTGGTTGCGTGAATACATGTTTCCGTACCTTAGCTACGGAAACCAGGCGGGCCGGTGCCCCAAACACCGGGTCCGCGTTTCTGACGAGGACCCGACCGGGTACCGGCGGGTCCGTCTGGCTTCCGTTACCCGCGACCGAAACACCCCACTCACTTATATTTAACCGACCGTTCGTTAATCTGCAGAATAACGTATGGTACTTTCACGAGATCCAACCAGTATCGCTAAACCGCAGGTACAGCACGTAGGAGTATGCGAAGACCGCGGGTGTCGTGGATGACGCAAGCCGACGATCGGGTTCTCGAAACCCTCGCGGACAGCGACCTAATCCTCTCCCCGCGGATCCTCTCGGCGAACACAGACTACTCGCGGCACTACCTGAGTACGCGACTCGGGAAACTTCGCGATGCCGGGCTCGTCGATCGCGTCGACGACGGACTCTATCGGATCACTGACCGCGGCCTCGCGTACCTCGGGGGCGAACTCGATGCTAAAGATCTTGAAGATAATTCATAAGTGTCACTCCCGGACACTTCATTTAGTATAGATAGTCGTTACCACCTTACTTTATTTACATATTATTTTAAACTATTTTTTTGCAGCTTCTTAGCAATAGCTGTAGCATGCGTAGAAGGGGCTATTTGATGGAAGCGGCCGCCGGAACGATAGCATCGGCAAAAGCGATCTTGGCTGGTTGTGCAGATATTCAGGATGTCCCTGAGACTAACCAGCAGGAGGAGAATGAGACCACCATAGATGATGGGAACCAAACAGATAACGGTGGACCAAATGACACTGACGATACTACAATTGCCGATAGAGACCAAGAAAACTCCCAACCCGGTGAGAGCGATCAAGGCGATAACAATGAGACGGAAACGAACGATGACGACTTTAGAGGTACAGCTGTAACAATAGAATCGGCTGATACAGTTGTGAACGCCGGGGAAGCAGCAGAATTCACTGTACGAGTACGTGACACATCATTGCGTGCCTCCGGTGAAGTTGAGTTAATTATTGGCCGAGACCAAGAAGTAGTGGATACTGCACAGTGGGAAAAACCAGGTCCGGGGGATGGAAGGGATATGGTTACTCTTCAGTATGAAACAGAAGAGGCTTCGAATACAGAGGAAATTCCAGTTGAAGTACAAGATGTTTCTACAGGTGAAAGTGACAACGTAGAGTTGACCATTCTCGGCTCAGGGGAGAACAATTGGACTGATGCACAGCGGGAGTTGGCCGCTGAAATGCTTTCGCAGTATTATCAAGGATACCTGAGCGGGATCAGTATGGCGACTGATTCCGGATGGGCGAATCATCGAGCTCAGATAATCGGCGAGGGAGGGCTTGGTGAGGTGGACCCGTGGCCTCTCGAGGAGTGGAATAGCGTTGATGATGCATTTGAAGAGGGCATGCATCTTGGAAGTGGAGATGGCGCTACTCCGTTAGGGGAGGCGTATCGGGAGAAAAATCCAAACCGAGAAGATTGAATCCCGAGAATCGATAGTAGCGGAGTTACCGCCATCGACTTTCGATACTGGTCCTATACCGAAGACCAATCACCGACGTGTTCGCGATCGCCTGGATCGTCTCGGGATCGAACTCGCCGCGGGCGTCGTCGATATTCTCCTTCGACTCGAGCAGGTGCTGAAGCGCCGCGTCGATCACGACGGACATCGGCGGGTCATCGTGCTGGTCGGCGGCGATCAGTTCGCTGGCGCGCTCGAGTTGGCGTTCACGTTCGTCGGTGAGTTTCAGGCTGGTTCGTCGGGTCATGGTTTAAACGGGTGTATGCACGGGGGATCGGTTCGCGTCGCTCGCGGGTGAGCGACCGGTCTGTTCTTTAAGTATACGACGGTACCGTCGCGCCGATCGGCACGGGGGCCGGCTGGATCGGGTTCGATTTGATGCACCTCTCGAGCCCATCGCCCACGGTAGGGTGCATAGATCGATGTCTGCCGATACATCCTGACGGAACCCCACGGGATCGGGTTCGAAGACCCGGTTCCACGTATCTGGCTCACGGCTCGAGTCCCTCGACTAACTCGACGGTCCATTCGCCGTCGTCAATGTGACGGATGTGGACGTGGTGGTCACCTCGCAGCTGGCCGTTCTCGTCGAGGAGTCCCTCAACGCGCATGTCGTCTTTCGGGAGCGTGATCCCGACCGAGTCGCGGTCTAACTGGCGGAGTTTGTTCAGCGCCATATCCGGCGGGCAACCCCCCTTCTCATAAAACTTGGTGAACCTCTGGACTCCGGAGGTGTTCCGGCGGTATTCCGGACGCTTTCGTGGGGGCGGAGTAACCGGACCTGCGTATGGCACTTAGCCTACCGCAGAACATGGTTCCCGACACGGTACGTCGGGAAGATGGAATCGATCTCACAGATAGCATCCTCGCGCCGTTGTTTGTCCTAGCATCGATCTCGGTCGGCGCCGTCGGGACGCTGCAGTTCTCGGCGCCGCTAAACTTCTCGCTGGCCGATGCGATCTACGCGGCCCACGGGACCGAGGTGACGTACGCGTTCATCCTCTCGATGGGGATTCTCGTCGTCGCCTGGCTCACCAACGAGAGCACGCCAGAGGACTGGACCGACGTCGAGACGGTCGTCGTCTTGCTTGCGGTCATCCTGAACGTGCTCAGTAGCCTCGTGCCGGCCGTCGCGGTCGCCCTGGAGAGCATGTGGTACGTCGGCTGGTTCACGGTTATCCTGAATGCCGCCGCGTTCTACGTCATCGCCTACAAGTAACCCGGGGAGGACTCAACAATGACAATTTCTGATTTCACCAAGGCGGTACTCGGACTGGCACTGCTCACGACCCTGCTCGTCGGCTTCGCTGCGATCGGGACGGCTGCAACGACCGAACAGTACAACGATACGGTCACCTTCGAGAACGACTCGAACGTGACTGTCGACGTCACCTGGAACGACTCGATCTCGGACGTCGAGAACGCGAGCGCGTCCGTGACCTTCTACAACGCGAGCGAGTGGAACGACGACCCGGCCAACGCGACGGTCGTACTCGAGGACTCGATCGCGGCGGAGGAAGGAAACACGACATCCACCGAGTACACCGACGCGGACGGCCTCGAGGACGGGACGGACTACCGGCTGGTCATCGAAGCCGACGACACGGAGGCCGAAGACATCTCGGTTGACGACGGAAGCGGGTGGTACGGCCTCATCCCCGGCGGGTCAGACGGCTCGCCCGGCTTCGGTGCGGGTATCGCGGTCGTCGCGATCGCGTTGATCGCGGTTGTCGCGGTGGTGGCTCGGAGGGGATCGTGATGTCGGCAGTGGACGACGGCGGCCCACAGCCCACGACTGACGGATCTGCGACGAGTCGGCGTGGCTTCCTCGAGCGGCTCGGCGTCACAGCCGGAACGCTCGTCACGCTCGGCGCCGGTGGGTCGAAGGTCGCGCCTCGGTTCTCTCCGGTCGGCCGCGCACAGGCGATTCACCCGGCGGTTGCAGTCGGAGCGGCCTACGTCACGTACAGGGCCACAAAGTGGGTCGTAGACGAGATTACCGCAGATGAAGCGTCGAGCGCGCCGGAAGGCTATACGGCGTCTGCGCTTCACGATGAGGTCTACAACACGATGCAGTCCCGTGAGTCGTACAACGCCTCGACCTTCGTCGATAACCGGAACCTCATGGACCAGATGGACCATGCGGCCTACGGTGACGGGAAGATCGCCGGGATCGAGGCACTAAATGACCAACTGACTTCCTCTGAAGTCCAGAACGCAGCTACTGACGCGGGCGCTGAGTACGTCTCCACGATCATGAAGAACTTCCTGAAGTCGTGGAATGAGGCTGCGAGGGAAGTCAATTCGCGTGTTCTCTCCGTCGCTGAACACGCTGATCTGGCGATGGACGACGTGTTCGGTCACCTGTCCGCCAACTACGCAGACAACAGCGACCCACCTGAAACGTGGTTCCAACTGATCACGGAACCGTACGAACTACCGAACGGCGAGTCATTCGACATCAAGTCGATCCGACTGGACGACATGAACGCGAACGGGAGTTCGTACCGCGAAATCTCGAGGTACGATCCCACGGAGACGTACGAAAATGGCGATAACCCGAACCATGTGAGAGTGTATAACCCCGATGGGAGTGGCGACTACTTCACGCTGCTCGGTAAGGGCCGTTGGCAGGGTATCTTCACCGACATGGAAACGATCTGGATGAACGTCTCGGACGGCCTCGTGACGTGGACGGACAAGGTGTACAACGAGGTACAGTCGGGCGAGATCGAAACCAGTGAACTGCTCACGCCACGAGAACTCGCGGAGATGACGGCCGACGAGGAGAACGTTAATCAGGCACTTGCGGACCTGATGGCGCTCAACATCCCCGTCGACCTCGAGCGCGAGGCGACGATCACGCTTGAGCAGGACAACGGGACGATCACGCTGAAAGGCGTGCTCGCGCCGACCTCGCCGCCCGATGGCGGCCTACCTGCTGGCCAGTCCTACGACCCGTCAACAATGGACTCCGACATCTACTTCAACTACGATATCACGCAGGGGTCCGGCGAGTGGCTCGCCTACGAGGAAGGTGTTGACGGCGGCGTCGTAACGTTCACGTCTGAGCCGCATGCAGAAACCAACTTCACGATCACGACGACTGCGGGCGAGCAGGTCACGGTGGCCGGTTCGGAGTTTACGGTCGACGACTCGGGAAGTTCGTCCGTCTGGACGGTCGATCTCTCCGACAAACTCGACAATGCGATCACGTCGATCGAATCGGTAGAGATGGCGGCCAACGCCTCCGAACCGCAGTTCGAACTCGTCCAGTTGACGGATCCGTTCACGATCGAGACGTACACCGACTCTGACGGGAACGAGTACGACAATGCGTCGTTCAGCCAGTCTGAGCCACAGAACGACACGAATTATATCACCCAAGAGGAGTGGCAGGACTTGGTCGCCCGACAAGAGACATTGATCGAGAAGTACGAAGAATCAAAGGAAGAAGACGATAGTTGGACTTGGCCGAACCCCTTCGGCGGGAGCAGCGGTGGCGGTCTCCTCGGTATGGGGATTATCGCTGTCGTGATCCTCGGTGTCGTTGGGGCCGTGACCGACCTGCTCCCCGGAACGGGTAACTAACCATGCGCCGGATTTTTGTTTTCGCTACGGTAGTAGTCGTGGCGCTGGCGATGGGCATGGGCGGCCCGATCGGGACGGTCACCGCGCAGGACACACAGGAGAACGCGACGAACGTGACCAACGCGACTGACGACGAGCTCGAGGAGAGTGAGCCAGCGGTCACCCCCGAGGACGACTACCTTCGAGAGATCGACAACACGACGCGGGTCACGGACTGGGAGTACCGGCCCGGCATGTTCACGATCACCTTCGAGGCCGACGAGCCGACCACAGTCTCGATGACCGAGGCCGGCGACTTCGAGGAAGGGATGGGGACGTTCAACTACAAGGAGGCGGAGCTATCCGAGGGAACGAACCACATCACGATGCCGGTCACCGATCGGATGGGCGCCGGCGTCGCGATCGCGACCCGTGCCTCGCTTGAGCAGGGCGGCGGCGCGTACGTCTCGATCGGCCAGCGCGAGCAAAACCCGTTTCGTCACTTCGGCGGTGAGAGCGGGCTGTTCTCTGGCGTCGGGATGACGGTCGGATGCGCCGCGCTCGGCGCGTGGTATGTCGTCCGTTCGGAGGAGACGGGAGTGATCAAGGCATGAGCGGCGACACGAGCGGCACGTTCGGTAGCTGGTCTGACCGAGTGACGTATATCCTCGGGGAGTGGCAGTTGGTCGTGCTCGGCGTGATGGTCGCGCTCGGCGCCGCGCTGATCTGGATTCGGCCGTCACTGCCGGGCATCCCGCCCATCGTCTTCGGCTGGTTCGCCGCGCTGCTCCTGCTAGGCCCGCCGCTGCTCGGACTGTTCGTCACGGGCGCGCGAAAGCTCCGACAACGCCACATGGTGCCCGTTCACCACATCAACGGGGTAAGCGACGTTCGAGAGAAATACTACGTCGAGCCGGGCGTCTGGAGCGAGAAGACCGTCGAAGGCCCAAGCCCATACTCGGTGAACGACGGCGAAGCGTTCGAGGTGCGCGAGTTCGACTGGCACCCTGATCAGGGCGAGAACGGGACGCTCATCGTTCGAGGCTGTTACTTCAGCCAGATGGCCGACTCGAAACTCGTCACGACGAAAGCCATGCTCGAGGACATCCACAACGATCTTGTCGAAGCGTTCCTCGAGTACAACCGGCTCCGCGGCAGGATCTCGAAGATGGGTCTCCAGATCCAGAAGGACGTCATCAACGAGGAGGCCGAGGCCGACGAGCGCGGGTTGATGAACCCGCGAACGACGGTGAAGGAACGCTTCGATTCGGCGAAGACAGACGCCGAGGAGAGCGATATAGACGAAATCAAGGACATCACCGAGTACGTCGAAGACTACGCGGGAGAGCACGACATCGAGACGACTAGCGGCCCGCCCGCGACGACCGAGCAGGCCGCTTCAACTGACGGAGGGACCGAGCGATGAGAGATCCTAAATGTACGCTCTGCGCGGAACGTGAGCGAAAGGACGGGTCGGCGTACTGTGAGCAGTGCGGAGGGATCAAGCGACAGAACAGGGAGTTCTCCCAGTTAGTACGGAGGCTGTTTCGATGATCCGACTCACTGACCGAGAGAAGGCGATCGCCGCGTGCTCGCTCGCGGGCGGTCTCGTCGTGGGCTTATGGGCAGGCCTCTGGATGTTCCCCGCCGAGGCGCTGGCCGTCCCGATGGACGTCACCGAGCGGTACGGCGAGACGGTCGAGAGCCCGGCGTTCTACCCGGTCCCGAGCACCTACTTCGCCGTCACGATCGGCGCGCCGCTCGCCGCGATCTGGTTTAGCTACGTGCGGACTCGAGGCGATCGCGACGACGACCTCGAGGCCGACCAGGAGGAACGCGACGGGCCGGCGCCAGCAACCGACGGCGGCCAGCTGCTCGAGGCAACTGACGAGGACGTTCGAGAAGCGATCAATAGAGGGACTGACCGATGAGCGACGAGCAAGACAACTACACAGTCGGCGGTTTTCGGGAGTATCAGGACGGGAAGCTTGCTCGCGACCCCGACGAGGTACTCCGGCACTCGGGGTTCGTTCGAGACGAGGAGGTCGATCGACAGCTGGCAATGCGGGCGATCCACCACGACCCCGAACGGTGGGACTCGAAGCCCGCAGCGACCTACATGGACGTCGGGAAGAACCGCGACATCCTCCGTGCCGAGGGGAGCGAGACGGCCCGCAACGCCCTCGAGAACGGCGACACGCTGACGCTGAAGCACTACATCGGCGACCCGTCGCAGGAGGCCGACCTATCCGGCATCAAGGCGATCACGCGCCTCCAAGAGATCGTCGCCGGGCCGGCGCCGGTGATCGTCATCCTCGGTGAAATGGGAGCTGGCAAAACGAACCTCGCGTGCCTGCTGCTCCAGTTACGCGATCGGTGGGTCGACGGCGATCTCCTCGTCGGGTCGAATATCCGCACGCTCCCGCGAAACGACAACTGGGTGCGCGACAACGGTGACATCGAAGACGGCTGGATTCCCCACTACCCGCTCCTCGAGGAGTGGGTTGAGCAGGACGGCGATCCGGTCGAGAACGCGCAACAACCGAAAGCGTTCGTCGGTGATGAGTTCTCGACGAACGCCTCGGGGACCGGCGAAGACGGCCAGAAGGTGCGGAAACTGATGGGGCCGCTGGTGTTCAAAATCCGCAAGTACAACGGCTGTCTCATCTATATCGGCCACGACGAGAGTTCGATCCATCCGATGCTCTGGCGTGTCGGCACGATCATCAAGAAGCCCGATCGCAACGACAAGGGGAAGGCGATCAAGGCGGAGCGCATCTCCGGCGGAAAGCTTCGCGATGTCGATCCGCGGCCGTTCACCGGCATCCCGCCGGCAGACTACGAACCGCACACCCACGACGAGGCCGACTGGTCTTGGTCGGCGCCCTCGAGCGAGGACGACGGCCCGGCGATCGGCCAAGACGAGATAAAGCGAGTCGCTGCATGGACGATGGAAACGTGCCGAGAGCAGGGAATGTCCGCACGCGAAACCGCCGAATTCGTCCCGTATAGCCACGCTACCGTCTCAAACTGGTGGAAGGACATCGATGAAGGCGGCGAGAAGCGCAAGTGGGTTAACACCGTCGAGCAGGTGATCGCATGATGGCAACGGGGTGTAAAGCTGTAAACCGAAACCGACCCCCCTTTAGAGAAGCCCACAGCCCACCGCGCTCGCTCCCTGTCGGGAGCGAAGCGAACGCGATGGGCAAGCGGGTTCTGAGAGCAGCGGAGGAGTATATATATCGGCGCGCGGGGCGCGTACGATTGGTGATTAAACTGACATTTTTTAGTAGTCGATTTCGAAATAATCGCGGCGCGCGTGAAAGGGGTCGATCGGCGTGAATCGCTCGAAGCGAGCGAATCATTTCGGAACGGCCTGTGAGAAACGGATGGCGAAAAAACGGCGATTCGGACTCGAGCGGGCCAGCTGGCACGACGCCAAGTTTCAGAACGGAACGCCGGTCGAGATTAAGAGCACGATGCTCGAGCATAGCGACGGCCAGCCAGGGAACTTCAAGGTCTACCGTGAGTACCACGAGAAACTACGACGAGCAGACGGTTGGTACTGTTTCGTCGTCTACCGGCCCCATGGACGCTCTGGCTGCACGATTGTCAAGGACAAGATGTGCAAAGCGTCGAATCTCCCGCTGCTGCGCTGGCATGGTGGCGGCAATCATCGCGGAACCGAACAGTCAAAAATCAGCATCAATAGCATATTTTGATCCTCTTTCTTCGTGTTTTATCCCTACAGAGACTAGATGTATAGGGGATAATAACCAATAGCTTCCAGCCAGAATTCAGTATATCACATGGGATTAAGAAGCATAGGAGATTCAGATAGAGAAAGTACTCTCCAGAGGCCAACATTAAAAATAACATATGTATTTGTTGTTGTAATAATATTAGTGGAATTGGTATGGCCTGATCGAATCAGGGTATCTTGGCCATTAGTTGCTCTAATTGGGATTCTAGTTGTGATTCCTTACCTCCCACTTGTGAAACGAATATCATATGGGGATTTGGAAGCCGAATTAGAGAGTACACTTAGGAATGTAGAAGAGAGTGTTAATGAACAAAACTTTTCGACAGAAAACTCTGATATAAGGAGAAGAAGTAGGAATATGAGGGAATATTTGTATGGAAAAGCGGATAATGATTTGGAATTTGCTTTATCTAGACTGCGTAGTGAGTTAACAAGGGTTGTTAAAACACTAGCTGATGAACGTGATTTTGATAGAGCGGATCATCCTTCCTCGTTTGAAGATTCATTGGAGTTTCTGCGTGATCATGAAGACAACATCGTGGATCAGGGCTTATACTTAGATATATTGGATGTTTATCATATAACCACTGAAACTGCATTTGGTCATGACATAAGCAAAGAAAATGCACAGCGGATTATCCGGGTCGGAATTCGCGTATTAGAGCACCTGTACGATGCCTCAAATAAGTCAATTAACCCAGACCCAGATATGCCTCCGTTTTACGAAGAGGAATAAATCGATAGGGACTCTTGATAGCATTGATATTGCTTATCACTTCAGTTGCTCCTCAAAATCAGTCACTCAAGTTGGCGGATCGCCTCGGAAACTGAGAGTCCATGTTGATATGCTATCTCAGCTGCAAGACTTAGTGCCTCATCTTCCCTCAGAGTTCCTTTATGCTCTTCAGCGAGCAAAGCAAGGGCGTATACGATTAACAGGTCTTCTTGTGAGTGTCGCATGACGCTCCCGTCTGGCCTTGTCTTTACTGATAAACTCTCGTAAACGAATCTGCCAAGCACTGTTATCGAGGTTTCACTATGCCAAACCAGTGGAATTAGGCACTGTAGCGTCCTATATCAGAGGGGCTCGATAGTGCCTTTTTAACAAATCGGCGCTGAGTCACTGCTGTTTGAGTGGTTCTCGCTCAGAAGACGTCGGTGGTGAACCGACGTCGAAGCTCCTCATCCGATAGTGGTGTGTCAATCGGATCGGCCGATCGGAGATCAATCGTTGGCTATCGACGTTGGAACGATTTCGATCGGGAGCGGGGCGTTTTCGAATGTCT
The DNA here is from genome assembly GCF_017352155.2 of Haloterrigena alkaliphila. Taxonomy (NCBI): domain Archaea; kingdom Methanobacteriati; phylum Methanobacteriota; class Halobacteria; order Halobacteriales; family Natrialbaceae; genus Haloterrigena; species Haloterrigena alkaliphila. The sequence continues at coordinate 1,655,422 of NZ_CP071462.1, read as the reverse complement.
CAGTTCGAACGGAACCCGTTGGCAGCGACGTTCCTCTCCCCGCCGAGTAGACCATTCGAGTACCGGCGATTAAGGCTACTGGCCGTCAGATTCCAGCCGTTCTTCAAGTTCGGCGATTCGACACTCCTGTGCGAGTAAGATCGAAACAAGGTGAGTCATCATCGGATCGCGATGGTTCTGGATTCCGCCAGCATCGGCGAAGTTCCGCGCCTGGTCGAACAGTCGGTCGAAGTGACCCTGGTACTCGAGGCGGAGCGCTCTGCGATACGGCGCCCAGTCGTTTTCGAACTTGCTCAGGGTGTCTCGGTAGGTAGGATTCGTCTTGCCCATGCTCTATGGAGGGAGAGGCTACCAAATAAGCGTCTGAGGGCGGTTTCCGGAATTCCGATACTGATTCGAGATGCCTATAGTTTGGTTTGCATGCTCGTACACACAACCCCCGAATCCTCTTTTTTCGCCTTACTCGAGCGGCCCATATGCCCATGGTCAGAGGTATTCCTACACCCAATCTGAATGGCCAGCGGGTTCGTCGAGGCGATCGTCGCTTGATAGGCACATCAGGTTTCGCGGCTCGTGTGCATATTCGGGAAACCAGATCTATCGACCTGCTACCGGAGGGGGAGATGGGACAACTTATATTGCCTCTTTTCATGGCGATAATTTATCTGAGAAAGTCAATTCGGAGTTTTAGGAATTGAGCAATTAGCCAGCGATCCTTTCACAGAACGATTCATAACCAACGGAGTGGTCGAAGCCTTCTCTCAGAGTTCTTTCCCTATTGATCTCTTTTTTACCAGCCTTAGTCATCTTATCTAGAATCATCGACTCGAATGCTTCATTATCTACTCCATGCTGTCTTGAAAATTGACTCAAGCCATCAAGCAGATCCCGGTAGAAGCTAGAGTTCTTATAGATTCGAAAATTAGATGACGGTTCTAGTCTATACAACTCTCTTAGTTGTTCAACCGCTTGCCCCATCATTTGATCATTTATACAGATCACATCCAAATTTCTCTCTTCTATATTTCTTGATACCATTTCCCCGATATCTTTCCTTGTTCTATCTTGATTGAATCTGGTTGCAATGAATATACACCCGACCAAATTGTAGTCTGTTTCAGGCTCGATATCCGATACAAATCGTTCTATGTATCTTTTGTTCTTGTCTATTTCTGAGAATATCTTGAAGTCCCTTGAATAGCACTTTGATTCTACTAAATATGTCTGTTTGCTGTTCCGTTTGTTCACATGCAGATATCCATCTGGTTCAGGTTTTCCTTGTTTCCCCCCTTCCAACTGGATCGCATGGGGAAACATCGTGTGAAGGAACTCCATCCCAAGATGTTCAAATAGATCATAATACTCCATTTTAAATGTTTCACGAGACCGTCGGTTAGCTATCTCTGGACTTGTATCTCGTTGCATAGTAAACCAAGGTCTATCTGAAAGATTCCGAAAATCGGTTGCAGATACCCCTGAATCAAAGATAACTCCCCCATCTCCGATCAATTGGTCATCATTTCCCTCTTCGCTCTCCAAGTAGTCAGATAAAATTTCAATAGTCTCTCCTGGCTTTACTATGAGTTCCCGAACCTTTGACCAGCTCAGGAATATGTCTGAGTAGCCGGGGAATGGAACCATGCCAACTTCAGAGTGAAAGTAGGGTGAAATATGAATGAAATTCTTATTACTTGTATCTGTAGGATGGAGATCTGCTGCAGGGATATCCTCGATGCGGTCATCCCGATATACAATCTCAAACTCGCCTATCTCATCGCCAATGCGATTCTTAATAAAAGAAGGATAGATGTCATGGTAATATTGTACTGTATGTGGAGTGAACTCGGCTTTGTTACCTACAGGATAGCCACAATCGCAGACATCCCTAGAGTAGTCAAAGGAATACGTTCTTTCACAATTTGGGCAATCAAATAACTCGTCCTTTTTTATTATTTCCTCATCTACACCTTCCTCATATATCTCTGTCAGGTTGGTAGGCAGTTCATCTTGTATCTCAACACCGCCTCTCGCTGTTTCTCTAACTATCCGCCTTAATGCCTCGTAATAATCCTCATCTTCCAGCCATTTATTGTCCATGGCGATCACTCCAGTTGATCCATAACGTGATCAAATACCTTTGCCCGTGTACTGGGTTGACAGCTTTCTTTGTCAATTTGTATAGTGTCATTTTTAGCATGTATTGAAATGGTAAACGGTGTTAGTTCGTTGTAACCCTCCTTGTCAGTGAGTTCTTGTATTACCTGTTCAATATTATCATCGTCGTCGAAATCGTGCTCTTCGAATATATACTCGGGTTCAATAAACTCACACTTATCTGCAGGGTCTTCGATCAGTATCTGCACATTTGCTCTTCGAAGTTTTGTGTCCCGTTTTATGTCATCCCGGCTGGGTCCTTTCTTCACATCACGTTTATTGACTGACGAGTAGCTGATCGTAGCGTTCTTTGCTTCAAATGATTCTAATGTGCTAAACACGCCAATATTCTGAATGACGTTCCAGATGTCTTCTGAAGTGATATCTTCATCTGTGAGGGTTGCAAATCGTCCTTGAGAGCCACCATCTGTCCGCAACTCCCCATCAAAAGAGAATATTGATTCGATATGACTCATGTCTGTTTCTTCATGAGCTTTCGTGTCTCGCGTACTAGTGTACTCAATCAATCCACGGTCAATATGGATCCTTATTTGAGATTTTGCTCTTGATTGGAACGAAAGTGTTTCACCCTGTTCGGGGTGGTACACGTTCTTTTCTTTCCCAAATGACCAGAGTTCAACGTACAGATGTCGGGGGTCCTCGAACCGAACTATCCGAGGTCGTGGATTGTTTTCCAAACCGCCAACAAGTGGTAGAGGTATCTCGCGAGCTGCCTTTCTATAATCTCTTGGATAATCATGCTCTTGAATCAGTTCTCTAAACATAGACTGGGCCTCTTCTTTATCAGAGGCCTCTTTACTGACCGTTTTTAGAATTGGATCCATCTCTATAACAGAGAATATGGACATACTACCATTAGAGAATTTAAAATACGAATCATAGTAAGTCGCTTCGGACAGTGAGATATCGTCTCTTACTTTGTGGGCTTCTTTATAATCGGTTGACTCAAAATGCGGGATTTTGTATTTACGCTTCTCTAAGATTTCTTCCTTCTGACCTTTTTTTAATACATCTGCAATTAACTGGGATTCCTCAGACTCAAGAGAGGCGAACCATTCATTGAACGCTTCACGGGAGCTCGGACTTCCTATTTCTGAAATTGCCTGTTGGACTGTTCGATTGCGGGCATCCTCTTCCCCATTGAGTATTGCTTGAAACTTTCTCCGTACGACATACAAATCAACTACATCAGTGATTTCCTCGGGTGATGTGTCAGAGTTCATGAGATACACTATGAGTGAAGAGGTAAATATCTATCCTCTGTTTCATGTGCTTCAACTGGAGATCCGTGTGCGGAGGCGGAGAGGGGGTTTTGTAATTTTTTGGCGCTGTCCCCTTGGGGACACCCGCCAAGGGGGCTTTTGCGCGAAGCGCGAAACGACCCCGCTGGCATTGCGGTGCGATCGCGGTGCCGACCCAGCCTCGAGGCGCAGACTACAACCAGATTTGTCTAAGAACTCGTGTTATTCAATCAAACTTGTAGAAAACAGCGATACCAAGAGTGTTGCCACTACTCAGGCCGGTTCAGCGATCGGCGACGGCGCCGACGAATCCGGTCTCTGTTCCGCCGCCGGGAGTCTTCCAGGTGAGCTCGGCGCCCCGGAGGATCGTCGGATCGTTCCCCGACTTCGACCACTTCTCGAGGGCCTCGCTGGCGATCGTCGCAACGTTCTCGAAGCTATCCGACTTCAGCCGCGAAAGGATCGTGTCGATTCGCATCCGCCGCGGTTCGCCCTGGCCGTCGAACTCGAGGTCGGCGCCGTTCTGTGCGAGCCACTTCTGGAACGGCGAGGACTTGGCGACGTGATCAGCCAGCCCCATGAGGTGCTGCATCCGGTCGGCGTAGCTCTCGATCGCGTACTCGGCGGACTCGACGAGCGCCCGCAACTCCTCGCGGTACTTCCGGGCGCGAAACGAGATGTCGCCCTGGTCGAGTTCGAGGACATCACCGAGATCTTCGATCGCCCGGTAGATCGTCGCGGGGTGCTTGCCCAGCTGGTCGGCGAGGCCGTCGACCGTCGCACCGCCGTCGGTCGCGACTCGCTCGGTGACGTCGCGAGCGGTCTCGCCCATGTCTCGCAGCGTCGTGATCAACAGGTGATCCGACTTCGCCTCGAGGCGGGGCGTCGGATCCTCGTAGAGTTCGACCGGCTTCTCTCGGGCAACAGCGTCGAAATGGTCGTCGGCGACGTACACACCGTTCCCGTCGGGACCGAGCGGGATGTCTTCCCAATGGAGCGCGTTCAACAGCGTCTCCTCGATCTGCTTGGTGACCGCGTGGCGATCGGCCCATGCCCATGCCTCACCGTCGTTCATCGACTTGTTCACCAGCACCTCCACCTTCGGGTGGTACGACGGGTGGTCTTTCGAAACCGCGTCCGGGTCCTTCAGCTGGTAGATCTCGAACTTCCGTCCGTAGGTATGGCCCGGCAGCAACTTCGCGGCCGATGCGGGGTTCAGAAACAGCCGGTTCTGGTGGTTGACTACCTCCTCGTTGTCGATATGGAGTTCCGCCTTAACTCCCTCGAGGTCTGAGAGGTAGTGAGCGATCTTCTGGAGCACACCGGCCGACGAGAGTTTTTCCGCCCACTCGCGTCGAATCCGCACGTATCGCTCGTACGCCCACATGCGGCTCGCTGAGTGGGGTTCGGTACGGAAGTACTCCGGATGAACGCGCTCGTTCGCCTCGTCGAATATCGCCGCGTAGAACTCCGGCAGGAGTTCGAGGCCGCGCTCGGGTTCGATGTTACTCGTGTGATACTCGACGTCGACCCCGTCGACGTCACCCACCTGATTCTCCCAGGGGAGCTGGAGGCGATCGCCAGTCTCCCAGTGGCGCATGTTCGGGAACCGCGGCGAGATATTGAACGATGCCTTTCGCTCACCGCGCCCACGACCCACGATGTCCCACTCGTAGAGCCGTTCGGCGTTGATTCCGTCCGAAAGTCGCGGCGCGAACCCGGATTTGCTGTAACTGACCTTCAGGTGCCACGGCTCGCCGTCGATCTCGACGTCCAACTCGAGGTACCCCTCGACAGGCGGCCCGAGCATCACCGACGAGAGTGCGTCGTACGGTCCACGGCCCCAGTCGGGCCACTTCCAGCGGCCCTCGATCTCGTGGGGCGTCGTCTCGACCTGACTCATCGCGCTCTCTCGCCCTCAGCGAAGTCCTCGAGCGTCGGTCCCGTCTCGGCGGCTTCGTCGCTGTCGTCACCGTCACCAACGGGAATCGTCGTCGGGTCCGGGTGGTGGACGATCTCGGTCTCGTCGAGCTGGGCGATGATCGCGTTCGCGAGCAGTCGTCGGTGACACCAGCGGGCGTCCTTCTCCCAACAGACGAGCCAGATGTCCCGCTCGCGAACGCGGTCGATCAGCTCCTCGAGGACAGTCTGCGGTCCCTTCGCCTCGAGGTGGGCGAGGTAGCGACGTTCGAAGTCGACGGAGTTCCACGCGATCGCGGCGGGGTTGAACTCGCCGTTGTCCTCGGCGGCTTCTTCGACGGTCTTGTAGGCGTTTAGCAGGTCCTCGGGCGGCGCGACGGCCGGGATGTTTCGGTCGGTGATGCGCGCGACGAAGTCCTGCGGGTACCGGACAACACCGAAGACGGACGCCTCCTCGGCGGGGTCATAACTCGAGAGGCCGCCGAAGTACGTCGTGTGGACCGTCATTGCGGCCTCCGCAGATCGTCGAAGGTGGCCGTCCACGCGATCTGGCGGAACTGCTCGGCACTGCGACCGCCGTTCCCGCAGTCCCACCAGTTCCCGCTGATAATCCGGTCGACAGTCTCCGCGCTCGTCAGCGCCATCCGAAGGACGTCGTCGCTCTCGCGCTCGAGTACGACGAGAACGTACCAGCCGCCCATCTCGAGGAGGCGTTCGTGGTTCTCGCGACGGATCCACCAACGACCTGCGCGGCCGTCGTAGGTTTCGTAACAGGACTTCGCTTCGACGATGTCGCCGGTCGTCGCGATCGTGCCGGCGCGGTCACCGGTGACGTCCGCGACGAACTCGAGGTCGTACCACTCGGCGCAGTCGTCGGCTACGCGCTCGAGGGGCCAACGGTTGCAGGCGGCAGTTTCGACGTCGTGGCCGCGTTCCCGGTTCTCGGCGACCGTCATCGGTCACCCCGCTCGCGTTCAGTAGCCGACTGTAGTGATCGCTCGATCTTGACGACGAGAGTTTCGCTTCCCTGATCTCCAGTAATCCCGGCGGCCGTTACTCGAAACGATTTTTCCTCATTTGGGGACACCCACCTCTCGGGAGCGATTTCCCAAAGTGGAATCTCGATCCGTTCAGTATCGCTCGAGGCGTTACCACCGTCGGCTCGAATCTCTCGGTCCTCGAGGGCGCGGCGAACGTCGGCGTCGGTCGCTTGATGAGCCGGATGGGCTATGGGCGACCGGTTCTCGACGTCGTACAGTTCGCTCGCCGGAACGAACTCACGCATCGAGCATCGCCCCCTCAGCCTCGACGACTCGCTGGAACTGCTCGCGATCGCCGCCCCGATCCGGATGATGTTCCTTCTTCTTCGCTCGAGCAGCAGCCTTCACGACGTCGGCGGCGGCGTCAGGCGCAACCTCGAGGATCTCGTGGGGCGGTTCTGAGGCGGCAACGGCGTCCTCGTCGCCGCTTGGAAGCGCCTGAGTCGAGAATTCCGACTCGACGGTCTGGACGCCGTAGCGCTCGAGTGCCCGCTTGGCGTTCAGATACTTCGCGATCGCCTGGGCGTTGTCCCGCAGGTTGTTCCACCGATCGCACGGAACCGCGAACTGCTGGCCGTCCCCCTCGAAGTAAATCACAACACCTGGATCGTCTGGATCACGGTCGGCGTACGGCCGATGCGGCGCTGCCTGCGTGTGCGGTGCAGCCGTCTTCACCTGCACGTTGCGGGCGTCCATCTTCCGCAGTTCCTCGAGGATGTTGTCGAAGGCAGTGCTGCGAGAAACGCGGAAGCCGTGCGGGTAGGATTCGCGATCGTCGGCCGGCGTCCGCTCGAAGCCCTCGGGCCACTCGAGGCGCTCAGACATCGGTCTCACCTCCGTGGCGGCCGGGCGACGTCTCCGGGTCGGGAATCGAAACGTCGATCCCCGCAGCGGACCCGCGGGTCAGCCGCCGGTAGGTGTCGCACTCGGAACAGCGATGCGCTCGGTCGCGGTTATCGCCGTATACCCGGCAGAACCGCTCCGAAACGTGTTCTCCACAGTGTTCGCACGTCGGCGAGTTGTCGACCGACGGCCACGGGGCGACCGTCACGCCGACCACCCCTCGAAGGCAGTCGCTGTTCGGTGTGAGAAACCGGAGAGTGAAGCGGCAATACCGGCCGCTTCACTTTTATACAGTATGGGATCGCCCGGATTTGAACCGGGGTCACGGGCACCCAAGGCCCGAAGTATACCAAGCTAACCCACGATCCCGTACACCCTCCTAAAAGTCCCACGTCATAAAGCGTTTCGTTACGGCCGAACGGTTTTATCAATCGACGTGATACCGCCGCTCGTATGACCGGTCTCGAGATCCTCGTCCTGATCGCAGTCCTCGTGGGCGTTCTGATCGCGGCAGTGCTCGTCCGCGCGCTCGCTCCCTTCATCGTCAACGCGGTCGTCGGCCTGCTGGTGTTGTTCCTTGGCCACACCGTCTTCGGCCTCGCGATCGCCGTCACTCCCGTCGTGCTCGTGATCGTCGCCCTCGGGGGGGTGCTCGGCGCGATCGCCGTCATCGCGTTCGCCCTACTGGGCGTCGCGTTCGTCCCCTGACCGAGGGCCACCCCATCCCAAAACCACCCGCAATCCCCGCCCTACTTCCCCAGAATCCGCGCGATGTCCTCGTCGGTTGCCTCGGTCGACGGCGCCGGGGCGAAGTCGAACTCGCCGTCGGAACCGTCGTTCCACGCCGCGAGTAACTCGGCGACCTCGTCGTCGGTCGCCTCCGGCAGCGATTCCTCGCTGCCATCCTCGGCGACGACCGCGTCGAAGATCTCGCCGAACGTCGAGACCACTCGATCGTCGTGTCGCGTCGGATCGAAGTGGAAGTGCGCGTACGCGTCGACGCTCGAGAGCCGATTGGTCAACACGTGCGCGAACTGGAACACCTTCTTCGGCGACGTGTGCCGAAGCAGGGCATCGAGCGAATCGAAACAGACCGTGAGTTGCTCGTCCGACCAGTGTTTGCAGAACCGGCTGACGGCGACGCCGATCTCGGAGAGATCCGTCGGGTCCCGGACCGAATCGACGACGACCGGTTCGTCGAAGTCGGCGGCCGACTCGGACGTGTCCGCGACCAGCACGTCGCCGATCGTCAGGAGGCCGACCCGTCCCTCGACGTCGCCGGGATCCGGCCGCTCGAGCTGGGTGTCCGCGAACGTGACCACGAGATCCGCCGTCGCGCCGGTGTCGTGACTGAGCGCGTCGCAGGCGTCGGACTCGCACTCGTTCGCGTGGACGAGCAACACGTTCGCCGGCGGCTCGATCGCGGCTGGAGTCGTTGTGTTCATTGATCTCTCCGGGCTGGTCCCCGGCGCTGCTACTGACATGGACGGTGCCGCTCTTTACCGTTCCGGCCGCTGATACGTTCCTGAAAAGGATTCCGGCCGGATTCGCGTGGGACCGCGACGCGTACCCGGTCAGTGTACAACAGTTCGAGACGCCGTCAGAGCTCTTCGTCCCGCAACTCGAGGTCGGCCACGAGTTCGTAGGGGTGGGCGTCCTTCCGGATGCCGTCGAGCAGGGTGAACGCCTCGCCGGGGTTCAGGAAGTGGCGGGTCACCACCCGTCCGAGCGGCGTCGGCTCGAGGCCGTCGATGAACTCGTACTGCAGGAGTTTGCCGATCGCGTGTTTCGTGGGCACCTCGCCGAGCATGCGGTCGTTGAGCGCCTTCGCGGCCGTGCCGCCGACGGTGACGTTCGCCAGCGTCTCCTCGACGGCGGCGTCCTCGTCGTAGTGGGTCATCACCGACTCCATGTCGCCCTTGAGCAGTTTGAAGGCGACCTCGTCCTCGGTCATCTCCATCGAGTTGTGGTAGCTGCAGTCGGGTTCGACCAGCACGTACACGGTCCCCTCGTCGTGGTAGTCGGGCCGACCCGCGCGGCCGAGCATCTGGTGGAACTCCTGGACGGAGAGCCACTCGATCCCCATCGCCAGCGAGTCGAAGATGACCTGCGAGGCGGGGAAGTCGACCCCCGCGGCCAGCGCGGCGGTCGTCACCACGGCGGAGAGCTCCTGCTCGCCGAACTGGCGTTCGACAGACTTCCGGCGCTTGTAGTCCAGTCCGGCGTGGTAGGGCGCGGCCGAGTACTCGAGTTTCCGGCTGATCTCGTGACAGCGTCGTCGGGAATTGGTGAAGATGATCGTCTGCCCCCGATACCCCTTGGAGGACTCGGTGTCGAACGCCCGCTTGACCAGTTTGTTCTCGATGCGGACCTTCTCCTGGCCGTCGGCGAAGGTGACGTGGCGTTCGATGGGGACCGGGCGCTCCTCGAACTCGATGAGCGTCGCCTCGAGCGCCTCCGTCAGCTGTTCGGGGTTGCCGACGGTGGCCGAGAGGTAGACCCACTGCGCGCCGTCGTAGTCGTCGCGGCGCTTCGCGCGTTGCTCGCAGGTGTACTTCAGCCGGGAAATGAGGCCGTCGAGGCGGTGGCCCCGCTCCTCCTCCTTGAGGGTGTGGACCTCGTCGATGACGACGGTCCCGATGTCGCCCATCTCCTTGCCGGTCCGCAGGGCGTGGTCGATTCCCTCGTAGGTGCCGACGATGACGTCGGCGTTCGGATCGAACTGGTTGCCGTTGTCCGAAATGCGGCTCGCACCGACGCGAATCGAGACGTCGACGAGGTGCCCGTACTCGTCCTGAAAGTCCTCGTACTTCTGGTTGGCCAGCGCCACGAGTGGGACGAGAAAGAGCATCTTCCCCTTTCCGTTGAGCACGCGGTTGATGCCGGCCATCTCACCCACGAGGGTCTTCCCGGTCGCCGTCGCCGAGACCACCAGCTGGTCGTCCCCCTCGAACAACCCGTTCTCGACCGCGAGGCTCTGGACCGGCAAGAGGGTCTCGAACCGGTCCTCGAGCAGGCCCTGTAGCCCCGGATGCAGGTTCAGCGAGTCCACCCGGACGGGGTCGACCTCGTCGGTGGTCGCCGAGATGGTATCGAACTTCGTGAGGTCCGGATCCAACTGGCCCTGCAGGAGGTTGACGATCCGCTCTAGGTCCTGGACCTCCATCATGAGGTCCTCGAGTCGCTCCTTCGCGGCGCCCGTCACCTGGCCGCTCCCGCCGGAGTAGGAGAGTTGCCGCTCGAGTTCCTGTCGCGCGCAATCCCGGCAGATCCAGTCGTCGTCGTCCTTGACCGCCGTCTCCGTGGTGATCGGCGAGTACCGACCCGCGGAGGCGCAGTACCGGCAGGTCCTGACGGCCTTCGCTTTGTCCTCGAGCTGGTAGCCTTCGAGCATCTCGATGAGTTCCTGGCGCTTCTCGGGCGAGGTCTGCTCGGAGATGCGGATCCGCCCGGCGCGGCGGGCGAGTTCGACGAACTCGTCGGGCTGGCGGGGCTCCTCGCTCGAGCCGTCCTTGAGCCGGAACTTCGCGGGGCGGGGACCCGCGGAGGTCTCCGAGAGCCCGAGCTTCGCCCGGAACAGCCGCTGTCCGTCACGCTCGACGACAACGAGGTAGTCATCGCCTGCCTCGTGACAGAATATCGTTTCGACCTCCTGGACCTGCTTCGACACGAGCGGCCATAGGGTGGGGCGGTATTTCAGCGGTTCGGACTGTGCCGCTCGAGTCGCGTCGTGGCGTCGAACCCGAGCGTGGACGCGGACCGAATCGACCTCGAATGCGAACGCGGGCGAGATTCGACCTCGAGCACGGTCGCCGCGGTCGCTCAGAAATCGCCGTTGACGATGTCGCTGACCGCTTGCGGATCGAACAGCTCCTCCTCGACGCCGTAGAGCCGCTGGGCCAGTCGCTGGGTGACGACGAGGTTGATGATCGGCCCCTGGTAGAGCGGGCCGGCCCGGTAGACGTCGTCGTTCTGGACGGCCGTCAGTTGCTGCCCGGCATCGTGGTTCTTCATCGGTTCGACGACCTCCTGCTGGAACGTCTCGCGGGACTGGTATTCCTCGCTGCGTAACAGGATATGCTCCGGATCGACCTCGAGGAGCATCTCGTAGTCGACTTCGCCGCGACCGCTGTGGAAGTTCTCGACGTCGCTGTTCGCGAGCGCGTCATCGACCTCGAGATCGCGCAGGTGTTTGAAACTCGTCCCCTCGTCGACGAGGTAGGGGAGGAAGACGCCGTCCTCCTGGGGCCACAGGATGGCGACTTCGGGCCGGTCGTCCGACGGAAGGCTCTCCGCGAGGCTCGACCGGAACTCGTCGTGCAGCGACTCGAACGCATCGTAGCGATCCCCTTCCTGAAAGACCTCGGCGAGTTTCTCGAAGGCCTCGTACAGCGAGAGGTAGTCGTAGTCGTGCCAGTCGTACCCCTGCGAGAAGATACTGTTCCCGAAGAACGGCGTTCCCGCCGATCGGATCCGCTCGACGTCGTCGGCGCCTAACCCGGATCGGCCCTCGATGAAGTTCGGGTCCATGACGAAGACGTCGACCTCGTCGCTCAAATTCAGGAACTCCTCGACGCCCAACTCGCCGTCGCCCCAGAGCGAATCGATACCCGACGGATCGACGCTCACGTCGGGGATGTCGTCGTAATACTGCGTGTGGTACCGTCTCGTCAGATAGAGGGCCTCGGGCGGCTCCTGACCCAGCGCGATCCCCATGTCGGCCCAGCTCCCGTTGTTGGCGGCCCACGTCTCGGGGACCGAGTCGAACCCGACCTCGCCGACCGGCGGCATCGAAACCGTGTATTCGGGCTCGTCGGACGACCCCAGGGAGTCGATGCAGCCCGCCATCGCGCTGATCCCGGCGATCGCTCCACTCGTTCGGAGAACGTTTCGTCTCGTCCACGTCCGTTCGTTGCTCATCAACTTTTAGGTTGGCCTAAAACATCAAAAGTGTTCCGAACTGGAACGGTGTTTCCCGCCGAAATCTCGAGCGTATCCGTTCGTCGACCCGATTCACCGTTCGTCGCGGTGAATGGGGCACGGGCCCGACGTTCGACGCGTAGTCGGACCGGATCGAACGCGACCGCTGCGTGTCGTGCAGTCGTTCGTTACCGATCCGGTAGCGCTCGTCGCGGCAGCACCTGCAGTTCCGGCTCGTGCTGGACGGTGGCCTCGACGCCGAAGACGTCGGCCAGCAGCTGTTCGGTCACCACCTCTTCGGGCGGCCCCCAGTCGTACAGTTCGCCGTCGCACATCGCGATCAGGTAGTCCGCGAAGCGGGCCGCCTGCGCGATGTCGTGGAGGATGACGGCCACCGTTACGCCCTTCTCCTCGTTGAGCTGCCGAATGGTCTCGAGCACCCGGAACTGGTGGTGAACGTCGAGGAACGTCGTCGGCTCGTCGAGCAGGAGGACGTCCGTGTCCTGTGCTAACACCATGGCGATCCACGCCAGTTGTTTCTGGCCGCCGCTCAGTTGGCCGAGTTCGGCGTCCCGGATCTGCTCGATGCCCGCCAGCTCGATCGCGCGCTCGACGGCCGAGTGGTCGTCCTCGCTGACGCCCTCGAAGAAGCCCCGGTGCGGGTAGCGGCCGTGATAGACCAGGTTCTCGACGCTGATCGAGCCCAGCGAGTCGTTCTCCTGGGAGAGGACGCCCAGTTCGCGGGCCAGCTCCTTCTGGTCGAACGAATCGAGATCTTCCCCGTGGATCGTGACCGTCCCTTCTGCCGGCTCGAGGTGGTTCGAGAGGGCCTTCAACAGCGTGCTCTTCCCGCTGCCGTTGGGGCCGACGAGCGCGGTCACCGATTCCGCGGGGATGTCCAGTCGCGCACAGTCGACGATCGTTTCGTCGACCGACGGATAGCTCAACGCGAGGTCCTCGCCGACCAGCGCGCTCTCGACCGCGACGCCGTCGCCGTCGGTGATCCGTTCCTGCGTCGTGTGTCGTGGTTCTGCCATCAGAGTTCACCCATGGACTGCTGTTTGCGCATCAGGTAGAGGAAGTAGGGACCGCCGACCAGGCCGGTGACGACGCCGACCGGCATCTGCGTCCCGCCCAGCGCGAGCCGCGCGCCGACGTCGGCGGCGACCAGCAGCGCCGGCCCGGCGAAGAGACAGCCGACCATCAGCCGTCGGTAGTCGCCGCCGACCGTGTTCCGGACGATGTGGGGGACGACCAGCCCGAAGAAGCTGATGACGCCCGCGACGGCGATGGCGACGCTCGCCGCCAGAATCGCGACCGCGGACAGGAAGAAGCGAACGCGTTCGACGCGCATGCCGAGGGATTTGGCGGTGCTCTCGCCGAGCAACAGGACGTTCAACTGCCGGGCGCCGGCCAGCGCGATACCGATCGAGACGATCGCCGGCAGGATCGCGATCCGGACCTCCGACCAGCCCGTTCCCGTGAACGAGCCCGTGAGCCAGGCGATCGCCGTCTGGGCGACCCCCAGATCGTCCACGAAGAAGAACAGCCCCTGCTGGAGCGACTGGAAGACCATGTTGACGATCACGCCCGCGAGCACGAGCCGGATCGGACTGGTCCCGCCCTTCCAGGCGATCCCGTAGACGATCACGAAGGCGACCGTGCCGCCGAGCGCCGCGATCAACGGGAGGAACGGCGTGAGTCCGGTGAAGACCACCAGCGTCGCCAGCACCGCGAAGCCGGCGCCGGAACTGACCCCGAGCACGAACGGACTGGCCAGTTCGTTGCGCGTCACCGCCTGAAAGATCGCCCCGGAGATCGCCAGCGTCGCGCCGGCGATGATCGCGACGAACACCCGCGGGAGCCGGACCGTCCAGACGACGACGCTGTCCGTGGTCATCTCGGGGAGGTCGGTCCCGAAGAGAAACGACGACCAGGCCTCGAGGTTGAAGATCACCGCGGGGTTGAACACCGCCGAAACGAGCTCGGAGAGTGTCATCGAGTACGGGCCGAAGAACACCTGTACGAGTCCGGCGACGACGGTGACGACCGCCGCCGCGAGACAAAAGACTACGAGCTTCCCGGTGACCCACCCGTCGCGGTCCCGAGCCGCGGCGTGCTCGCCGACCGACTGCGCACCTGCCATCGAGGTTTAGGTAGTCCTAAAAGACGTTTAGGCGTTGTGGTTTCGGACCACCGCGCACAGCGTTGTTTGCTGTCAGTATCGGCCTCGACGAAAACGGTGGCGTCGTTCCGGACGCCCGTATCAGCCGCGAAGCCGCGTTCACTCGAGGTGACTAACTCACCCGGAGATTCGGGCCTCCTCGAGGGGACCGACTCACTCGAGCAATTCAATCGCGTCGTCGCCGTTCGGGACGGCGCAGATGAACGCCCCTTGCTCGTCGCCCTCGTTTCGGTACCAGTGGACCGTCCCGGCCGGAATCAGCAGCGAGTCGCCGGCTTCGACCGCGTACTCTTCGTCTCCGATTCCCACCGTATACTCGCCCTCGAGGACGTACTGCTCGTGTTCGACCTCGTTGGTGTGTTCGGGCACCTCGGCGCCCGGTTCGAGGACGAACCGGCGGATCGCGAAGGTCGGCGCGCCGTGGTCCTCGCCGACGAGGACGCCCTTCTCGAGGCCGTCGGCCGCGTCGACGGTCTCGTACTCGATCTCGTCGCGACGGCGGATGAGCGGATCGGTCATGGTCTCGAGTCGGTGTCGGATCCACAAAACGGTCCGGGTCCAGAAGCCGGCGTGCGGCGGCGCGCGCTGGCGGCCGACCGAGCGTCAGTGAGGGCGGCCGCCGATCATGCGCGAGGGATGAGCGAGAGACTGAAAGGAACGAGCGAATCGGCTGGGGAGGACGTGGCGATTCCCCGTTGCCACGGTAGCAGGACACTCGGCTTCTCTGATCCCCTTCGGCTACACCGTACGGGACGCCCAGCTAGTGACCAAGCGTCGCCTCGATCGACACTCCAACCGACTATTGGCTATACCGACCGCTCGGGGGTGTCTAAAATACTGCAATCAAGTGCCGATACCGCTGCGAATCCGTCTTACAGGCGCTCGACGTTCGTCGCGCGCGGGCCCTTGGGGGCCTGCTCGATGTCGAACTCGAGCTCCTGTCCTTCTTCGAGGTCCGGGCCGCCGATGTCTTCCATGTGGAAGAAGACGTCCTCGTCCGCGTCCTCAGTTTCGATGAATCCGTAGCCGCCAGTGTCGTTGAAGAAATCAACGGTTCCTTTCGCCATTGCTTCTAAAGAGAACGGCCCGATACTGATAAACCCTGCGGCTCGTTTCGAACGGCAATATGTGGCGGTAGCGGTCCGCTCGCACCACATATCGCCGAGTACCGTCGCTCGATCACGGTTCCTCCCAGTCCTCGAGGCGATGGACCGTCACCGAGACGAAGTACACCAGCATGAACAGGGCGAAGCCGACGACGAGGCCGCCGAGTTCGGTCGCGCCGATGCCGCCGGGGTTGACGACCGCCAGCACGGCCAGCCCGCCCAGAAACACGACGGTCACGAAGAGACCGATGGCGTAGTAAAATCCCGTATCGGACTCGAGAAACGCGCGCATGTGGGACGGATGCGGGTGCGAATAGCAAAACGTTACCGACACGGACGTGGCGACACGAACGTGGGTGCGCCCGCGTCCGCAGTCGCGGGCAAGGTCGCGAGCGTGGGCGGGCTCGCGACCACGGGCGGAGTTCGACTCGAAGCCGATATCGGAATCGAGCGGATCTGTCGGCCGAAGTTCCTTATAGCCGTCGCGGAGAAAGGAACCGTATGACGGATTACGATCTCGACGCGGTCGATCGGGAGATCCTCTACGCGTTACAGGAGGAGGCCCGGAACCTCTCGTCCAGTGAGATCGCCGAGCGGACCGAAGCCTCCTCGAGTACGGTCCGGAAACGCATCCAGCGCCTGGAGTCGGAGGGCGTCATCAAGGGGTACAGCGCGAACATCGATTACACGAAATCGGGGTATCCGATCCGCATGCTCCTCTTCTGTACGGCGCCGATCCCGGACCGAGGAGAGTACATCGACGACATCCTCGAGATTTCCGGCGTCGTCTCGGTGCAGGAACTGGTCACGGGCGAGCAGAACCTGCTCGTGACGGTCGTCGGCGAAACGGATCACGATATCACGCCGATCGCACAGGAGATCGCTGATATGGGGCTGACGATCACCGACGAGGTACTGGTTCGCAGCCACCGGTCGACGTCCTTCGACGAGTTCTCGTTCCGGTGACGCGGCGGGATCGACGATCCGTCTCCCGACGAACTCCCGTTCTGCCGTTCCGTCGGCGTCCCTCGCCGTACGTTCCTGCGGGTGGTACTGACCGCTCGAGCAACCGAATTCGCCCTCGCTAGCGGCTCGTTCGCGTATTACTGGGTCGGCGGGCTCTCGTCTACGCCTCTCATCTCGGCAGTCGAGACGGCCTGTGAGAGGGGTTGCAGAACGAATTGTTCGAACCGAAGCCTATAATAACCAGTCTGTTCATATTCCGACCGAAGACGACCAGTAGTGCAAGTGTTGCCGCGAACGGAACACTGTGACGCGCCCGAACGTCAGGCTGGTCCGAACGTGCAAGCGAAGCATGACCGACGAAACAGTTCCACCCGACGACGTCGCACAGCGCCCCGAACCGACGCCACCGACCTCGATCGTCCCGCGGGCCTCGACCTGGACGGTCTGGACGCTCTTCCTGTTCAGCGTCGGCGTCCTCGTACTGGCGGCCTCCCGGGGAACCGAGTGGGAGTTCGCGGGCGCCCTGCGGGTCGACGGGCTGACCACGGTGCTGTGGGTCGTCGTTACCTTCTTCAGCGGGATCGTCCACAGTTACTCCCGGCGCTATATGGCGGGCGACCGTCACATCGACCGGTTCTACGCCCGCGTCCTCGGGTTCACGCTCGTCGTCATGACGCTGACTGCGGCGAACCACGTCGCGCTGTTCGCGGCCGCGTGGCTGGCGATGGGACTGCTCATGGCCGCGCTGATCGGCCACGTTCGCGAGTGGGAGCAGGCCCGCGCCGCGGCCGCCGTCGCCCGCCGCTACTTCGTCGCCAGCAGCGCCCTGCTCGCCGTCTCGCTGGCACTACTCGCGTGGTCGACGGGCGCGACCACCATCACCGGGATCTTCGCCGGCCTCGAGGGCGTCTCGCGGACGGTCGGACTCGCCGCGGCGGGAGGGATCTTTCTCGCGGCGATCATCCAGTCGGCGCTGTTCCCGTTCCACGGCTGGCTGCTGTCCTCGATGACGGCGCCGACCCCGGCGTCGGCCCTGATGCACGCCGGGTTCGTCAACGCGGGCGGGGTCCTGTTGACCCGGTTCGCCCCGGTGATCGCCGAGGAGATCGCCGTCATGTCGGTCCTCGTCGTCGTCGGCGCCGTCAGCGCCCTGCTCGGACAGGCGATGATCCTCGTCCAGACGGACGTCAAACGCAAGCTCGGGAGCTCGACGCTCGCCCAGATGGGCTTTATGATACTGCAGTGCGGCCTCGGCTTCTTCGCCGCGGCGATCGCCCACCTCATCCTGCACGGCTTCTACAAGGCGTACCTGTTCCTCTCGTCGGGCGCCGCCGTCGAGCAGGCGGTTCCCAAAGACGGGACGCGAACGCAGCTGGGCGGTTCCGGGATCGCCGTCAGTCTGGTGACGGCCGTCGGCGGCGGCGTCCTCTTCGGCGTCCTCACCGGGAAGGCGACGAGCCTCGAGTTGAACAGCGGGGCCGTCCTGACGCTGGTCGTGGTCCTGACGACGCTGACCGCGGCGCGGGACATCCTCCGGCGGTCGACGCTGCCGACGACGGTCAGGTTCGTCAGCGCCCCGCTGATCGTGCTGACCGCCATCGGCGGCTACGCCGTCGCGTTCAACGCCGTCTCGAGGATGCTCGCGGGCGTGCCGATGACCTACGTGTCGACCGAGATGACGGTCGCCCACTACCTCGTGGTCGCCCTGTTCGTCGGCGCCTACCTCGCGGCGGAACTCGGCTGGTACCGCTCGAGCGAGCGCCTCTACGTCTCCCTGCTGAACCTCTCCCAGCCCGATCCGACGACCGTGCTGACCGACAAGGAGGAGTACAATGACATCTGAGGGTACCGACGATCACCGTCGCATCGCGGAGAGCATCGACCGCGCGGCCGACCGCATCGGCTCGGTCTGGCCGCTGCACTCGTTCGTCACCGCCAACCCCCTCTCGGGGTTCGAGGACGAGCCGTTCCACCGGGCCGTCGCCGAGGGAGAGCGCCTCTTCGGCGGTCGCGGCTACCCGCAGCCGTCGGTCTTCCGCGGAGCGTGGGAGACCGGCCGGATCGATCCCGACGTGCTACGGGGCGAACTCGAGGCCCGCGGCGTCGACCGGGACCCCGAGACGCTCCTGGACGAGATGGCCGAAATCGCGGCGGCGCGCGGCAGCGAGACCGACGACGCGACCGCGGCCGTCGACCGCGTGCTGACGAAGTGGCTCGCCGCGTTCCTCGATCAGGGCCAGTCGAAGTGGCCGATGCCCAACCGCGAAGACGGGTTCTACGCCGCGTGGCGGGAGATGGCCCCCTACGACGGCGACGTGCCCGGCTGTGACGACCCCGACGACCTCCCCGAGACCGCGACCGAGGCGCTCGAGGCGGTGCTGGGCGACTACCCCGAGGGACGCTGGGTCGACGTCGCCGAGCACCACCTCGCCTCGCTCCCGGGCTGGAGCGGCTTCATCAAGCAGCGGGCCGACGACGGCGCCAACGCGTGGCAGGAGCGGTACCCGATCACGCTGATGTCGTATCTGGCGGTCAGACTGACGCTGGCCGACCTGCTCGACGCGCCGATCGAGCCCGCCGAAACCGACGACGACGCGACCGCCTCCGCCACGGCCGCGACCGTCGACGACGGCGACGCGACCGTCAAGGGCGGCGACGCGGACGGGGAGATTCTCCTGCCCGAGATCTGGCTGACCGCGTGGGAGCGCAGCTACCGCGAGCGCCTCCTCGAGGGGATCGACGATACCGTCACGGCCCCCTCGGGGGCCGACGACGGCGACCGGCCGGCCGCACAACTCGTGTTCTGTATCGACACCCGCTCGGAGGTGATCCGCCGTCACATCGAGGCCCAGGGCCCCTACGAGACCCACGGCTACGCGGGCTTCTTCGGGGTCCCGATGCGCCACCGGGAGTACGACTCGACGGCCGAGGTCGACGCCTGTCCGCCGATCGTCGACCCCGAACACCGCGTCGTCGACCGGCCCGACGAGGCGACCGACGCGGTGACGACCCGCGACCAGTGGAACGGACTCGTGGGCGCGGCACGGAAGCACTTCAAGACGCTCAAGAACAACGTGGTCGCCGCCTTCACGTTCGTCGAGGGCGCCGGTAGCGCCTACGGCTCGCGATGGCCGCGCGGACGCTGTCGCCCTCGACAATCGCCGACCTCAAGGACGCCGTCGAGGAGCGCGTGCCGAGCCGGTACGAGGCCACCTCGCCCGCCCTCGACGGCGCCGCCGACGACCACAGTCACGGCGACCACGACCTCCCGCAGGGCATACGCCTCGAGGAGAAAGTCGAGTACGCCGCGACCGCCTTCGAACTCATGGGCTGGACGGAGTTCGCCCGACTGGTCGTCTTCACGGGCCACGCCAGCGAGACGACGAACAACCCCTTCGACTCGAGTCTCGACTGCGGGGCTTGTGCCGGCAACCCGGGCGGCCCGAACGCCCGCGTGCTCGCAGAGATCTGCAACGACGCGGACGTGCAGGCGGAACTGCGCGAGCGCGGCTTCGACGTCCCCGAGGATACCGTCTTCCTCGCGGGCGAGCACAACACGACGACCGACGAGATCGCGCTGTTCGACGGCGACGTCCCCGAGAGCCACCGCGAGGACCTCGAATCCCTGCGCGAGGACCTCGAGCGCGCCCGCGCCGGCGCCGCGGCCGAGCGCACCGAGGCGACGACCGGCGGCGATCCCGAGGAGAGCGTCGCGGAGGTCGACCGCCGCGCGGCCGACTGGGCCGAGGCCCGCCCCGAGTGGGGGCTGGCCGGCAACGCTTCCTTCGTCATCGGCCCCCGCGAACTGACCGAAGACCGCAACCTCGACGGACGCGCGTTCCTCCACTCCTACGACTGGTCGACCGACCCCGAGGGCGAGGCGCTCGAGGCGATCTTCACGGGGCCGCTCGTGGTCACCCAGTGGATCAACAACCAGTACTACTTCGCGACCGTCGACAACGCCGTCTACGGCAGCGGCTCGAAGATCACCCAGAACCCGGTCGGCAACGTCGGCGTCCTACAGGGCAACGGCGGCGATCTGATGACCGGCCTCCCGCTGCAGTCGCTGAAGATCGACGACGAGCAGCCGTTCCACCAGCCGCTGCGGTTGACCGCGGTCGTCCACGCGCCGGTCGAGCGCGTGACCGAGATCCTCCGCGAGCACGAGGACGTTCGCACGCTGCTCGACAACGGCTGGATCGGGGACCTGACGGTCGTCGATCCCGAGCAGGACAACGCCGTCTTCCAGTACGCCGGCGACCTCGAGTGGGAGGCCGACGCCGAACTCGAGGCCGAGGCGACGGCGGCGGTCGAAACCGAGACGCCGCCCGCACAGCCGGCGGACGACGACTGACGCGGCCTCGAGGGGCGATCGTTTTTCCCGTCTCCACCGATCCGGTACCGTCGTCGCAGTCGATAGCAGTACGGTTTCCCTATCGAACTACGCTACGGAAGCCACGATACGTCCAGAAACTAGACTGATCAATTTACGCGACCGCGATCTTTTAAGTGGCCGTCTAAAACAGTTCACAATGTCTTCGAACGAGGGGGAGGAGGGTGAGCGGGTCAACATTTTATTGGTCGAACCAAATCCCGGGGACACACGTCTCTTCACGGAATCCTTCAAAGATGCCAAACTCAAGAATAGTCTCTACACCGTCTCCGATGCTGACGCTGCCCTCGATTTCATCAATCAACGCGGCGAGCACGCAGATGACCCACGCCCCGATCTGATCCTGCTCGAGCCGAAGTTACCCGGAAACAGAGGGATGGATGTACTGTCTGAACTGGATAACGAGCCAGCATTACGTGACATCCCTGTCGTCGTCCTCACGAGTTCGGAGGTAGGAGAGGGGATCGTCAAATCGAAGGGCGTTGATGCGGATCACTACGTCCAAAAGCCAGTTGAGCCGGACGATTTTATCGAGTTCGTCCAAGAAATCGAGGACTTGTGGATAGCACTCATCCAAGCGAAGCCAGCAGAGAGCCGAGTATCCGACCGGTGAGTTAGCACACGATCGAGTACGCCCATAGACGAATTCCGCGTTCAGTTCGCAGCCAGCGTTATCGAATCGAGGCTGCTAATAGAGCAGACTGCGAGCCGTCGCCTCGTACCCCTCGGGCACGAGGTCAGCGAGCGCGTCGGGATCGGTCTCGCCGTCGACCGAGACGAGGTACGTCCGCCCCGGTTCGTCGCCGTAAATGCCCTGAAAGTCGTAGACGAAGCCGTAGACCTCGACGCCGTCCGGGATCTCGTCGGATTCGGCGAGCGAGCGTACCTGATAGCCGACGTTGTACTCGACGAGCTGGTTGATCACCCGTTCGTCGTCCGCGTCGGTGTCGACGAGCCCGCTCTCGAGGCCCGCCTCGACGACGGGGACGAGCTGGTCGACCCACTTGTCGACGCCCTTCGGGCCCGGCGACTCCTCGCCGGTCGCGACGTGGTAGGCCGCGGTGACGGCCCCGCAACCCGTGTGGCCGACGACGGCGACGACGTCGGTGCCGGTGTGGTGGATCGGGTAGAGGACGCCGCCGTCGACGATCCGCTCGCCGCCGTCCTCGTCCCAGATCTGATTGCCGATGTTGCTCGGCGTGAAGACCGCGCCCGGGCGTTCGATGCCCCACATGCCCTCGTGGGAGACCCGAGAGTCAGAACAGCAGATCGCGACGACGGTCGGGTGCTGGCTCGTCTGGACGTCCGCGAAGTAATCCGCCGGCAGCGACTCGACGTGGCGATCGTTGCCCGCGAGCAGGCGCTCGAGAACGTCGCGATCGGTTCCCATACTCGACGTACGCGAACGAGTGTCAAAAATAGTTCCGTTCGCTCGGATTTCACGGGAACGAGCGGCGGGTCCGCTCGGGCGACAAGCACCGAATCGGTTCGGGCGAGGACCACCGAATACGTTCGGAAAACGCGCGACGAGGCCGTCGAGAGAAACCCAGCGCCTGACCGGAAACTCAACACTTTTGCGGGGGTCGTTCCTAGCCGTCGGTATGTCTACTGGGGTCGCACTCCTGAACTTCGGCGAACCGGAGCGACCGACGCGAGAGACCGTCGTCGACTATCTGGAACGCATCTTCTACGCCAACGCCGACATCGAGGGCGAGACGACCGAAGCCGAGGCGCGCGAGCGCTCGCGCCAACTCGCACAGCGACGCGCGCCCGCGCTGATCGAGGAGTACGAGGAGATCGGCGGCTCGCCGCTCCAGTCGCACGCCGACGCGCAGGCGACGCTCCTCGAGCGGGAACTCCGCGATCGGGGCTACGACGTGACGACCTACGTCGGGATGCAGTTCACCGAGCCGTTCATCGAGGACGCGGTCGAGCGGGCCCGCAGCGACGGGGTCGAGCAGCTCGTCGGGCTGCCGATCTATCCGCTCTGTGGTCCCTCGACGACCGTCGCGGCGCTCGAGGAGCTCACCGACGCCATCGAGGCGGCCGAGTGGGACGTCGACGTGAGCGAACTCACCGGCTGGCACCGCCACCCGGGCTACACGCGAGCGCGAGCGGACAACGTCAGATCGTTCGTCGAGACGCAGGGGCTCTCGCTCGAGGGGGACGCGCGACTCGTCTTCTCCGCCCACGGGACGCCCCAGTACTACCTCGACGAGGGCAGCCGGTACGTCGAGTACGTCGAGGAGTACTGCGAGGCGCTCGCGGCCCAACTCGGCGTCGACGAGTACGAACTCGGCTATCAGAACCACGAGAACCGCGACGTCGACTGGACCGAGCCGTCGATCGAGAGGGTGATCGAGACCGTCGACGCCGACCGGGTCGTCGTCGAACCGGTGAGTTTCGTCCACGAGCAGTCGGAGACGCTCTCGGAACTCGACGTCGAACTCCGCGAGGAGGCCCTCGAGGCGGGGCTGGACTTCTACCGGGTGCCGGTCCCCTACGACGACGAGCAGTTCATCGACGCCCTCGCGGACCTGATCGAGCCGTTCACCGGCGGGTTCGAGCCGGGCTACTACAACCTCCGGCAGTGCCAGTGTCGGGACGCGCCCGGCGCGTTCTGTCTCAACAGCCCGCGGACCCGATGAGGGTCGGCGTCATCGGCGCCGGCATCACCGGGCTGGCGCTCACCCACTACCTCGCCGAGCGGGACATCGACGTCGTGACCGTCGAGGCCGACTCTCGGCCGGGCGGCGCGATCCGATCCGAAACGGTCGAGGGGCGCCTCCTCGAGTACGGGCCACAGCGGATCCGGCTCACCCCCTCGATCGAAGCCCTCGTGGACGACCTGGGGCTGCGCGACGAGTTGCTTCGGGCGGACGACTCGCTCCCGCTGTACGTCTACGGCGACGGGCACCTCCGACTCGTCCCCCGGTCTCCGGGGGCGTTCCTCCGGACCGATCTGCTCTCGTGGCGCGGGAAGCTCCGGCTGCTGGCCGAACCGCTGACCGATCCCGCGAGGCCGGACGAGCGGGCGGCGACCCTCTTCAGGCGGAAGTTCGGCGAGGAGGCCTACCGGAACGTCGTCGAACCGTTGTTCGGCGGGATCTACGGCTCCGATCCTGCGACGATGCCCGTCGAACACTCGCTCGAGCGGCTGATCGCCCTCGAGGAGCGGCGGGGATCGCTCCTCCGGGCGGCGTTCGGTCGATTGCGGGGGGACGACGAGACGCCGCCGCCCGTCTCGTTCGCGAACGGCCTCCAGACGCTGCCGACCGCCCTCTACGAAGCCCACCGCCCGTACGTCCACCTGAACGCGTCGGTGGACGACATCCGCGACGGTGACGAGGAGGGGTACGTGCTCGACCTCGGCGGCCGAACGATCGACGTCGACGCGGTCGTCGTGACGACGCCGGCCCCGGCGGCCGCGTCGCTCCTTGGCGGGCTCTCCGGCGCGGTCGCCGAACCGCTCGAGGAGCTCACGTACAACTCGCTGGTCCTGGTCCACCTCGCCGCCGAGGCGGACGCCGAGGGCTTCGGCTACCAGGTTCGCCGCGACGAGCCCCTCGAGACCCTCGGCGTCACGTGGAACGACGGCCTCTTCGACCGCGACGGCGTCTACACCGTCTTCCTCGGCGGGATGCACGATCCGGACGCGATCGACCGCTCGGACGCGGAACTCGGTCGGGTCGCTCGCCGCGAGTTCCGGCAGGTGATGGGCGTCGATCCGGAACTGCTCTCGGTGACGAAGCTGCCGCGCGTGATGCCCGCCCACGACACCTCGTGGGCGGCCCTCGAGGACGTCGAACTCCCGGAGAACGTGGTTCTGGCGACGAACTACACCAGCCGGATCGGGGTCCCGAGCCGCATCCGCGAGGCGAAGACGGTCGCCGACCGGTTCGCGGCGGACGACTAGAACGGCCGACTACCGACTGCGATCGATCGACTTCGCCGTCTCGACGAACGTGCGGACGCGCTCGACGGGCGTGTCGCGGAGGACGCCGTGGCCGAGGTTGAGGATGTGTCCCTCCGGACCGGCCTTCTCGACGATCTCCCGCGTCCGTTTTTCGACGAACGCCTCGCTCCCGTACAGGTGGGTGGGGTCGAGGTTCCCCTGGACCGGCACGTCGCCCAGTCGTTCGCGGGCCGCGGCCATGTCGACGCTCCAGTCGAGGCCCACCACGTCGGCGCCGCTGGCCTCGAGGAGGTCGAGTTTGCCGGCCATGTTCTTGACGAAGACGATCGAGGGGACGTCGAGGTCGGCGAGAATCTCCCGGTGAAGCGGCAGGACGAACTCCTCGTAGTCCTCGGGTGTGAGCACGCTCGCGTAGGTGTCGAACAGCTGAACGACGTCGGCGCCCATCCGAATCTGATACTCGAGGCTCTCCCGGACGCCCGCGGCGAATCGCTCGAGGAGCGTCCGGAAGGCATCGGGGTGTTCCGCGCGGAACCGGCGGATCGGCGTCCGGCCGTCGCTCGCGCCGCCGGCGACGGCGTACGAGGCGAGGGTGAACGGGCCGCCCGCGAAGCCGATGATCGCCGTCCGATCGCCGACGCGGTCGACCAGCCGGTCGATCAACTCGCCGACGTAATCCAGCGCCTCGGCGACGTCCTCGGTCTCCCGCTCGACGTCCCCCGGCCCGTCGACGGGGTTTTCGATCACCGGCCCGACACCGGACTCGATTCGGTAGTCGAACCCGAGCGGCTCGAGGACGGTCAGGATGTCGGAGTAGATGACGAGGCCGTCGGGTTCGTACAGCTCCCACGGGAGCAGCGTGATCCGTTCGGCGACCGACGGGGTCTTGATGGCCTCCTTGAAGGTGTAGTCCTCCCGGATCGTCCGGTACTCCGGGATGTGGCGGCCGGCTTGCCGCATCAGCCAGACCGGAGGGCGCTCGGTCCGTTCCCCGCGAGCGGCGCGAGTGAGCAGGTGGTCCATTACTAGAGCGGTGCCCAGAAACCGGTTAAAGGGTTTGGAATTCGGCCCCTCGGCTCGCGGGCGGACGGCGCATTACACCACCCAGCGCAGGCGCGACGTGCTCGTAGATGATACGGAGGCGAGGGGTTCCGCGAGCCCAATCTTCACCTACCGGCACCGCCATATCAGGGTATGGCAGAAACCAGACAGTGGCGCCTCGCGAGTCGACCCGTCGGCGAACCGACCCACGACGACTTCGAACTCGTCACCGTCGACCGGCCCGAACCGGACACCGGCGAAGTCCTCGTGAAGACGCTGTATCAGTCCGTCGACCCCTACATGCGCGGTCGGATGCGCGACGCGGAGTCCTACGCCGAGCCGTGGGATGTCGGCGATCCGATGAAGGCCAACGTCGTCGGCGAAGTGCTCGAGTCCAACAGCGGCCGGTTCGCCGAGGGCGATATCGTCACCGGCGACCTGCTGTGGGCGGAACACGTCGCCGCGGACGCGAACGAACTCCAGCGAGTCAACCCCGACCACGGGCCGATTTCGACGGCGCTGGGCGTTCTCGGGATGCCCGGCGTGACGGCCTACTGGGGAACCACCGACGTGGCCGATCCCCACCCCGGCGACACCGTCGTCGTCTCCGCCGCGGCGGGCGCGGTCGGCTCCGTCGTCGGCCAACTCGCCCGGCTCGCGGGGGCTCGCGTCGTCGGCACCGCCGGAAGCGAAGCGAAGGTCGAGTGGCTCACCGAGGACCTCGGCTTCGACGCCGCGATCAACTACAAGGAGACCGACGACCTCTCGACCGCGGTCGACGACGCCTGTCCGGACGGCGTCGACGTCTACTTCGACAACGTCGGCGGCCCCATCACGGACGCCGTCTGGCCCCGGCTGAACGTCGACGCCCGCGTCGCTATCTGCGGCCAGATCGCGCTCTACAACGAAACCGAGGTCCCGACCGGGCCGCGAAAGCTCGCCAAACTCATCGAAAGTCGCGCGACGGTCGAGGGACTGCTCGTCAGCGACTACCAGCCCCGCTGGGGCGAGGCGCTCGAGCGACTCTCGACGTTCATCCGGAACGGCGACGTCCAGTACCGCGAGAACGTCGTCGACGGGTTCGAGAACGCACCGGACGCCTTCCTCGGGCTGTTCGAGGGCGAGAACATCGGGAAGCAGGTGGTGAAAGTCGCGGAGTACGAGGACTGAGTCGCGCGCGGAGCCACACGGACGGCTCCGCCTCGGTGCTCAGACGATATCGGGGGTCATCGGATACGACCACGCCTCGCCGTCGGCGGCCTTGACCGCGGCGACGACGCAGAACGCCAGATCGACCAGCGGCAGGACCAGTAGGGGAGCGATGCCGACGACGACGAAGACGAGGAGGAACGAAACGAGCGTGTAGATCGTGAACGCGATTTGCCAGTTCAGCGCGTTCCGCGCGTTCTCCTCGACGAACGGGTCGTCGGTGGCGACGAGGACGATCAGCGGACCGACGGCCCACGTGAATATCGCGAGCACGTGCGTGATCGCCGCGAGCGTCGTGTCGCCCTCGGATCGTCGGTCCGACCCGTATCCGTAGTCCGAACGCGAGTCCCGGGTCCACGAGTCGTCGGCGCCGTCCCACGCGCTCTCCGCGCTCGAGGACCCCCACGAGTCGTCGTTCACCGCCTCCCCGCACTCGCTGCAGTAGTTCGCCTCCGAGGAGAGCGAGGCACCGCAGTTCGGACAGTGCTCGGTTCTCATGTGACGATATCGACCAGTCGGGCAGATAAATGTACCAGAGACGACTCGACGAATCGCGGTCAGTCCGTCAACCCGTAGCCGATCTTGAACAGGTAGACGTCGATCGCCAGCACGAGGAGGGTGGCCGCCGTCAGCACGCCGAGCGCGAGCACCGGCGCGAAGTCGGCGTAGGGACCGGGGAGGATGCCGACCGCGATCAGATCCGAGTGGCCCAGCAGGCCGTACCGGACGCTGTCGACCATGTAGACCATCGGGTTCACCAGCGAAAGGCCGACCTGCCAGGCCTGATCGAACGTCTCGAGGGAGTAGAAGACGGCACCGAAGAACACCAGCGGGCGGAGAATGAACTGGTTCATCACGGTCAGATCGTCGAAGTCGCGGGCGACGAGCCCGCCGATGATGCCGAAGCCGGCGAACAGCGCCGTGATGACGACCATCGTGGCGATCAGAAACAGCCCGTGTTCGATGCTGATCGGCACGAAGACGCGGCCGACGGCGGCGATGATGACGCCGACGATGAGCCCTCGCACCGCGCTGGCGCCGACGTAGGCGACGACCATCTCGACGTACGACAGCGGCGAGGTCAGCGTTTCGTGGATGTACTCGTTCCATCTGCCGTGGAAGATCGAGAACGAGGCGTTCTCGAAGGCGTTCGAGATCGCGCCGAGGACGATCAGCCCTGGGACGATGAAGAGGATGTAGTCGAAGCCGGCGATCTGATCGATTCGGCCGCCGAGAATGACCCCGAAGACGGCGAAGTAGAGCACGTTCGTGATCGCCGGCGGCATGAACGTGTTCTTCGGGCGGCGGACGAACCGCAACACCTCGCGCCGAAAGAGCGCGCGAAAGCCGACCGACAGCATCAGGCGACCCCCTCCTGTTCGCGCTCGGATTCCGGTTCGCCGGCCGCGCGATCGGTGTCATCGCCCTCGCCGCTGTCGCCGTCACCGGCGCTCGAGGCCGACGACCGCGTCACCGTGCTGTCTTCGCTTCGCGTGAGGTCGACGAAAATCTCCTCGAGCGACGTCCGGGTGATCTCGAGGTCGGCGATCTCGTGGCCCATCGCCTCGAGGTCGTTCAACAGGCGCGGCGCGGTCGAACCGCCGTCGTCGACGCGGACCTCGAGGCTGTCGCCGGCCGCCGACGTCGTCACCTCGTGGGCGTACGCGCCGAGGTCGGACTCGAGGTCGCTCGCCGCGGTCGACGAGATCGGCGACTCGAGGCGGACGGAGATGGTGTCGGTCCCCCGTTCTTTCAGTTCGTCCGGCGTCGCGACGGTCACCTTCCGGCCCTCGTTCATGATCGCGACCCGGTCGCAGAGGCGTTCGGCCTCCTCGATGTAGTGCGTGGTGAGGAGGACCGTCGTCCCCTCCTCGTTGAGTTCCGTCACGAGTTCCCAGAGGTCGTGGCGCAACTGGACGTCGACGCCCGCCGTGGGTTCGTCGAGGATCAGCAGGTCGGGGTCGGTCACGAGCGCCCGCGCGAGCAAGAGGCGGCGCTTCATCCCGCCGGAGAGCCAGTCGAAGCGCTCGTCGCGCTTGTCGTAGATCCCGACGCGTTTCAGGACGTCGTCGGCGCGGTCCGCGGCCTCGTCCTCGGGAACGCCGTGGTATCCCGCCTTATTCTTCAGTACTTCGTGTATCGAGAAGAATCGATCGACGTTGAACTCCTGGGGAGCGAGGCCGATGGCGTCGCGGGCCTGTCGGTAATCGTCTTCGACGTCGTATCCGAAGACCCGCGCCTCGCCGCCGGTCTTGCGGACCAGTCCGACGAGGGTGTTGATGAACGTCGTCTTCCCCGCACCGTTGGGGCCGAGGAGACCGAAGAACTCGCCCTCCTCGACGGTCAGCGAGAGCCCCTGCAGCGCGCGCAGCTCGCCGTATTCCTTCACGAGATCGACGGTCTCGATGGCCGGTGGCATCGCCGGAGAGTCGGCCGCCGCCGCGGTTAAGAATGTTGATCTCGGCACTCGAGACGGGCGTTACGGACGCTTTTGCCGGTTCGTCCGGGTACCCGAGTCGAATCGCTGCGCCGGTCAGTCAGCGGTCCGCGGGCGCCGGTCGGGGTTGACCGCGCCGCTCTTCTGGACGATGTCGAAGGCGGTCATCACGTCCGTCCGCGAGATCAACCCGACGAGGTCGCCCCCTTCAGCGGAACGTCCTCCCGCGCTATCGACGACGAGCAGGCGGCCGATGTCGTGCTCGCGCATCTTCTCGATCGCCGTCATCGCGTCCGACTCCGCCGTGATCGTCTTCAGGTCGGTCGTCATCACGTCCTCGACCGTGTAGGCGTCTCGCTCGACGGGGTTGACCTCCCGGGCGTCGGTCAGCGTCACGAGGCCGACGAGGCGCTCGCCGTCGAAACCAGTGTCGACGACCGGATAGCCGGTGTGGCGTTCGGTGAACATCCGCTGGACCAGGTCCGCCACCGAGGTGTCGGGTTCGACCGTGTGGAGATCGCTGGCGTGCGTCATGATGTCGCCGACGGTGACGTCCTGAAACGCGGCCTTCATCGTCACCTGCTGGGCCTCGCTCGAGGCGGCGATGTAGACGAAGAAGGCGACGCCGATGAGGATGATGTTCCCCGCGAAGAGGCCGAACAGCGCCATGAGGACAGCGAACAGCTTGCCGATGCTGGCGGCCTGCTGGGTCGCTTTCGCGTACGGCTGGCTCCGGGCGAGAAACGCGCGGAGAACCCGGCCGCCGTCCATCGGGAACGCGGGGATCATGTTGAAGCCCGCGAGCGCGACGTTCAACACGGCGAGGTAGCCGAGGACGAACCGGGCGCCGTCGAGGGTATCGGGAACGACGAGAAAGAGCGCGTACGAACCGACGCCGACGAGCACCGAAACGATGGGACCGGCGATGGCGATGGTGAACTCCTGTCGCCAGTCCTCGGGCATCTCCGAGAGCGCGGCGATGCCGCCGAACAGCCAGAGCGTGATCGAGTCGATGGGAAATCCGTAGCGCTGGGCCGTCAGCGAGTGGCCCAGTTCGTGGAGGACGACGCCGACGAAGAGACCGATCGCCGCGGTCAGGCCGAGCACCCACGGCGTCGTCCCGCTGGTGACGGCGCCGACGTCGATGCCCGCCGCCAGCCCGTCGTTCAGCAAACCTGTAACGTCTCCGATTTGTGCGCCGATGAGATAGGCGAACAGCGGGAGCACGAGCAAGAACGTGAGATCCAGCTTGATCGGGATCCCGAACAGGGAGCCGATCCGGAAACTCCGAGGCATGACCCATGCTAGCCGCGGAACGGTATTAAAAACGCCGGCGGCCCCACCGGATCACCGTTTCTCCTGGGTCTCGGACGCCGCCGCGTTCGACCCGGAAGCGGAACGGCCCGCCCGAAGCGGTCGCCCGGTCTCCCGTTACGCCGTCACGCTCGAGCCGAGCGCCGTCTCACCGAATTCGCGCTCGAGAGCGGTCGAAGACCGACCTGTGGCTGCGTTGGGCGATCGACGAGTCGTTCGTCTTAATATTCATTATACGCGAAATAACTATCCAATCCATAACGATAAACAATCATACTAATACAGATTTCAACTGAGATCGAGAGTCGAACCGAACCGAATCCCGTCTCCGAGATCTGATTGCTGAAACGTCACCAGTAGAAGACGATACGGCTGCTAGAGTACCGTGTGCCGACCGGTATTACACTCGTTCGAATCGGGTATCGACCGTGATACTGAGCATCAATACATATAATGCCACTAGTACTCGCTAGTCAATATTGACTGACTGCACCATAACGTTATACTGCAGTTCGTCGATGATGTTAGTACGATGATGGAACAGACCCACGCCGACGCCGGAATCACCGAACTGCCGACCGAACTCAACTCCCCACAGGGGAAACTCGTCTACCTCTACCTCGAGGCGACCGACGGGGCGACGGTCGACGAACTGGGAGCCGTGCTGGCCATGAAGAAGATCTCGATCCTGAGCGTCCTGAACTCCCTCTCGAGTCAGGGGTTGATCGAGAAGCGCGACGGTGCGTACGTTCCCCTGAACTGATTTTCGTCGCCGACTGCGCCGTATTGTGCTGGTGCCGCTCGCATCCCCCTAGCCGGCGGTCCGTCGGGAGCCAAGACGCCGCCCCACCGGGGTCCCGCTGGACGGGACCGCTCGAGCCACGCCGGACTGGGAGACCGCGAACCCGCACCCAGCGCGCGCTTCGAAGGCTTTATCCGCACGGTAGGCCTGCGTTTTCGTAAGTAATCACAACCATGTCCGACAAACCCGCCTCAATGTACCGGGAGATCGACAAGCCGGCGTACACGCGACGCGAGTACATCACCGGCATCCCGGGCTCCAAGATCGCACAGCACAAGATGGGCGACATCAGCGCCGATGCCGATGACTACCCCGTCCAGATCAGCCTCATCACCGAAGAGGAGGTCCAGATCCGTCACGGCAGCCTCGAGGCCTCGCGCCTGTCGGCCAACCGCCACATGCTGAAAAGCGCCGGCGAGAACAACTACAAGATGATCCTCCGGAAGTTCCCCCACCACGTCATCCGGGAAAACAAGCAGGCGACGGGTGCGGGTGCGGACCGCGTCTCCGACGGGATGCGACAGGCCTTCGGGAAGATCGTCGGCACCGCCGCCCGCATCGACAAGGGCGAGCGCATCTTCACCATCTGGTGTGACGTCGACGACGCCGAGTTCGCCAAGGACGCGCTCCGGCGCGCCTACAACAAGATCTCGCCGCCGTGCCGCGTCGTCGTCGAGAAAGGCGAAGAACAGCTTATCGCCTAGAAACGAACTTTTGCTCTGCGGGCCAGCAAAGCTGGCCCTCGGCAAAACTTCGATGAAAAGCACTCCTCCTTCCGTTCCGAACGCATAGCGTTCTCCACATCAGTCGTCGGCCCGCTCGTTCGCTTCGCTCACTCGCGGTCGGTGACAGGGCAACAGCCTGCCCTCCCCCGAGTCGTGCGTCTCTCGCATCTGCTCGAGACGCACTCCCGGCCAACCGGTCCGATCGAATCGTTGTCTCGAGCACCTTTTTACCCCTTTGCGCCCGAATCCAGATATGATCGATCTCGCGGTGGCGAACGCCAAGCAGACGTTCCGCCGGATGCGCGAGCCGCTGGCCGAGCGGGGGATCCGGGTCCACCACGTGCCCGTGAGCGAGCGGGTGGTGCCGCTGGGCGAGGAGGCGCCGTGGGACCCAGACGAGTACGACGCCGGCTTCGTCTACCCCGGTCGACTGATGGAGGGCGGGGTCGCCGACGCGCTGCTCGAGATCCCGTGGCTCAACGACCACGAGACCGTCCTCATCTCACGGAACAAGGCCGAAGTGATCGCGCGACTCGAACGCGCCGACCTGCCGGTTCCCGAGTCCGTCTACGTCTCGAACGACGTCGACGAAGACGAACTGGTCGACGTCTTCGATCGGTTCGAGCCGCCGGTCGTGGTCAAACCGAACTCGACGACGCGGGGCGTCGGCGTCGCGAAGGCCCACGACCTCGATTCCTTCTTGGGGATCTGCGACTACCTCTCGCTGGTCCACGACTACAAGGCGACCGGCGACCGCTCGTTTCTCGTCCAGGAGTACCTCCCCGAAGCGACCGACTACCGCGTGATGGTCCTCGAGGGCGAGTACGTCGGCGCGGTCGAGCGGCGCCTGCCCGACGACGCCGTCGAGGAGGGCCAGTGGAAACACAACGTCCACCGCGGGGCGGAGGCCACGGGCGTCGACCTCCCCGAGGAGTGGCGCGACCTCGCCGAATCGGTCGCCGACGAACTCGAGATTCCGTTTCTCGGCGTCGACCTGCTCGAAACCGACGATCGGCTGGTAGTCAACGAGACGAACGCGCGGCCGACGATCGACGAGGCGACGAAGTACGAACCGGACTTCTACGACCGGCTGGCGGATGCGATTCGAACGACTGCGGACCGCAGGTGAAAAGAGCGCTCGACCGCGACGGCTCGGTTACTCGAGGCTGATGCCCGAGGACTGCTCCGCGAGGTCGAAGACGACCTCGAGGACGCCGTTGTTGTAGGTCGCGGAGGCGGTGTGTTCGTTGACGCGCTGGGGGAGGGAGACGCGTTCGTCGTACTGGCGGTGCTCGCTGGCGGCGGAGATGGTCAGGGTCTTCCCGTCGCACTCGAGTTCGATGTTGTCCTTCTCGACGCCCGGGAGGTCGGCGACGACCCGAATTTCGTCGTCGGTCTCGTGGATGTCGACGTGGGTGTCCATCCCGAAGCCGCTGTCGACGTCGCTCGAGGAGGCGAAGTCGACGTTCGCGTCCGCGCCGTTCATCATCTCGTTCATCATCCGCTCGATCTCGCGAAACAGGTCGTCGAAGGGTTCGTCGCGGTCGTCTCGGCGCATGCGAAGGGGTAGTAGACGGCGCGGCAAAAACTTTCTGTCGTCACTAGTTGTTTGCAGTGAACGAAACCGAAGACTGGAGAATCCCTCGAGGATGAAAAACGGAGCCGCGACTAGAGGCCGATGCCCATCGTCTCGTTAGTCGTCGCGATGCTCTCCTCGGCGTCCGCCTCGCCCAGCACCGCCCGAATCGCGTCGACGTTCTCGGGCACGACGTCGCTCTCCTGGTGGATCCCCTGGAAGAGGTAGAGGTCGTCGCCGACGGTCGAGATCGACTCCTCCCAGATGCAGTTCTCCCAGATGTCACCGCGCGGGCGCCCCGCGTCGAGCGCGTACTCCTTGAGTTTGCCGCTGCCGTCGATGTCCATCCGCTCGGGGATCAGGAAGAGTCGGGACTCCTCGGCGAACAGGTCGCGAACCTCGCTCGCGTCGACGTCCTCCTCGAGGGTGACGTTGAGGCTGTGCATGTGCATCAGCGTCGCGGGCACCTTCATCCCGAGCGTGTCGATGTCCAGATCGTCGAAGATGGTCTCGACGTCGGGGCCGTGGTGGGACGGAATCGTGACCGGGTTCGGCAGGATGTCGTTGATCGGGCCGCGGGAGGTCTGGCCGGGGTCGCCGCCGCGGCGGACGAGCGTCGCGCGGACCTTCTCGACGCCGTAGGCCTCGCGCAGCGGTGCGATCACGCGGGAGAGGCCGGTCGTGTTACAGGAGACGACGCGGACGTGGTCGGCGCCGGTCGCGTCCTCGAAGTTCGAACGGGCGTTGAAACTGGTGTCGACGAGGTCGGCGTCCTCGCCGCCCTGGTAGAGCGCGGGCGTGTCGTACGCCTCGTACATCTCCTTGTTCTTCGCGCCGATGCCCGACGGCGTGGCGTCGACGACGATATCGGCCTCGTCGACGAGGTCCTCGACGGGGCCGGCGATCTCGAGGCCGGCCTCGCCGAACTGATCGGCGCGCTCCTCGACGGCGGCGTAGAGGGGAAACCCCTTCCCGACGGCCGTCTCGGCCTCGAAGTTCGGGCGCGTCTTGGCGACGCCGAGGACCGCCATATCGGGTTGCTCGCGGACGGCGTCCGCGACGCGTTTACCGATCGTGCCGTAGCCGTTGATCGCGACCTGAATCATATATCCGCCAGTCCACTACCGAGCGGGATAACCGTTTCGAGGCTTCTCGACCGATTGTAACTCGGATCCGAGTTTCGCGCGGGACGCCGTCAGCCGGACCGAACCGACGGGCCCCGGTCGGCCGGGACCGTGATCGCGTTCGTCGTCCCGTCGAACGCGAGTTCGATCGTCTCCGAGAAGCCGCAGTCGGAGCGGTGTTTCAGCGCCGAGAGGGAGTGCTCGACGCCCCCATCTGGGCCGTGCGACGTCGTCTCGAGATCGAGGACGACGTCCGCGAAGTGAGTCGTGATCGAGCGATTCTCCGGCGCCGAATCGGGCGTCGTACAGTAGAGGAACGCGACGCCGCTCGTCTCGACCATCCGATCCTTGAGGGCGTTCATGAACGCGACGTAGTCGTCCCTGTCGCGGCGCTCCAGCGCGGTCGCCGTGTCGACGATCAGGTTCGCGCCGTCCGGGAGTTTTCCGAGAACCTCGTCCAACTGGTCGAACGCGCCCTCGCGGTCGATCCGTCGAACGGTCGGGGACCCGGTCTCGAGCGTCGACGTCTCGATCGCTCGATCGACGTTCCGTTCGGACCGCCAAGCCGTGACGTACAGCGTCCCGCGGGCCGCAGTCGTCTGATAGAGAAGCTGTTCGGCCTGGCTCGCCGGATCGGCCGTCAGGGCGACGACGGTCCCGGGCAGGAATCCGCCGCCGAGCCGACGGTCGAGGGCGTCGATGCCGGTCTCCAACAGTTCGTCGGCGTACTCCGGCGGGGTCCGGTCGGTCGCGTTCTTCGTCTGGAGCGTGTGAACGATCTCGTCGTAGGCGGTCCGGGCGTCCGCCGCCGAGAGCGGCGACTCGACGTCGGGGACTCGTCCCAGCACGGGGACGTCGACCCACGACCGGACCGCGTCGGAAACGTCGGCACACCGGTTCAGCACGACGCCCAGAATGGGCACGCCGAGCCGGTTCGCCATCTCGATGGTGGTCTCGGCGGCCTCGAGGCTCCGCTCGTCGTCGGTCGTCACCACGATCACCGCGTCGGCGACCGAGAGCGGATCGACGACGTCGGGGCCCGCACCCGACGGACAGTCGATCACCAATTGGATCGAGTCCGGGGCCAGCCCCTCGAGCGCGGTATCCACGTCGACCTGGTCGGACGGTTTCGGCGCCGGCAGCACGCCGACGTTCGACGAGCGGGGATCTCGCTGGGCGATCTGCAAGACGCCGTCCCCGCCGTCGACCGCCGCGAGCGTCGGCTCTCTATCGATTCCCGCTCTCACGTGAAGGTTCGGCAGCTGTCTGTCGGCGTCCACCGCGAGGGCGGGCGTTCCAGTGCGGCCGAACGCCTCCGCGAGGCCGAGGGTCGTCGTCGTCTTCCCACAGCCACCTTTCGCACCGGCGATTGCGATCATGCCCCGATTAGGATGCCCCTTCCCATTTGAACGTGGGCACGAACCGGCGGCGGCCGAGCGATAGCGACTGCTTCTACTCGTGGGCGGATGCGCCCGTCAGAAACAGCGGTACGGGCGTACGGTACGGGTGCGGATCAGCTTTCGTCGGAGGGCAGTCGCGTCAGCGGGGGGACCACCGAAATCGGGTTGGAGGGCGAGTGGAGGGTGATGGACCGAACCGGCGGTCGGGGACCGACGGGCGGGAGCCGTCGACCGACTGGTCCCGATCGCGCAGTGGCGGGTGACGATCGGGACCTACGATAGCAGAGGGGAGACGGACCGATATAGACGGCGCTAGGTGAAACTCGGATTTGAGTTTGTGATCGGTCGGCGTGGACGAACGGTCAGTCGACAGCCACTGGGACGAACTGACCGAGGTCGAAACGATTTTGCTCGCTGACAGGGAAGGGGTTGCGTATGCTGGACCTGCTCCCCGACGACCCCGTCATCATCGCGATCGTGGTGATCCTCCTCGCGCTGATCTTCTTCTCGTATCTGCTCATCCGCCGCACGATCCTCGAGTTCCGCGACGGGATGCGCTGAGCGCGGTAGCCCGGCCGGCTTACGTCGCGCCGAACGCCGCTTCGATGGCATCGATCGCAGCCTCGATATTCTCCCGCGAGACGTCCCGATGCGTACAGAACCGGAGCGTCGTCGGTCCGAACGCGCTCGCCAGCACGTCTCGATCCCGCAGACGCTCGAGGACCGTCTCCGTCTCGAGGCCCGTCCCCTCGATATCGGCGAGCACGATGTTCGTCTCGGGCGACTGCACGTCGAACCCGTCGACCGCGGCGAGTCCGTCTGCCAGTAACCGGGCGTTCTCGTGGTCGGTCGCGAGGTCGTCGACGTTCTCGAGTGCGTGGAGGCCGGGCGCCGCGACGATGCCAGCCTGTCGCAGTCCGCCGCCGAACAGTTTGCGGACGCGACGAGCCCGCTCGACGAACTCCTCGCTGCCGGCGAGCATGGATCCGACCGGCGCGCCGAGCCCCTTCGAGAGGCAGAACATGACCGAGTCGACGGGATCGGTGACGTCGGTGGCGGGCGCGTCGAGCGCCGTCGCGGCGTTGAACACGCGTGCGCCGTCGAGGTGAACCGGCACGTCGCGCTCGCGGGCCGCCTCGGCCGCCGCCGCGATCCGTTCGGGGGCGATCGCGAGACCGCCGCGGGCGTTGTGGGTGTTCTCGAGGCAGAGCAGGCCGGTTCCGGGCCGGTGGAGGTCCTCGGCGACGCGTGCGGTGGCGACCTGTTCGGGGGACGGCACCCCGCGGTCCGCATCGTACGTGCGGACCTGCAGGTCCGCGTGCTGAGCGAGACCGCCGAGTTCGTACTTCACGACGTGGCTCTCGCGATCAGCGAGGACCTCCTGCCCCCGTTCGGTGTGGACGCGGGCCGCGATCTGGTTGCCCATCGTCCCCGAGGGAACGTACAGCGCCGCCGCTTTGCCGACCGCGTCGGCGGCGCGGGCCTCGAGTTCGTTGACCGTCGGATCCTCGCCGTAGACGTCGTCGCCGACTTCGGCGGTGCGGGCGGCCTCGCGCATCTCGTCGTCGGGTTTCGTCACCGTGTCCGAGCGCAGATCGATCATGACTCGAGGTGTGAGCCGCGGCGAGAAATAGCCGGCGACCGCCGGCCGTCCGCACGCGATCCCCCACCTCGATCAGCTCGGGGACGAACCGCCGAGTGACTCGCAGATGGTCCACCGCTCGTCCTCGATTCCGGCGGCCGGGTGCTCGACGCCGGTAGTGAGGACAGCCTCGAGTCGCCGCTTCGAAAACGGTATCCCGGCGTCGGGCGACGTATCGGACATGGACCCACGCATCCGCGAACACGCCGAGATCATCGCGAACCACTCGGTCGATCTGCAGGAAGGCGACAACGTCGTCGTCGACGCACACCCCGTCGCCGAGGACCTGGTCGTCGCCCTCCACGAGGTCATCGGCGACCACGGCGCGAATCCGGTATCGGTCAGCCAGCGCACGGGCGAACGCCAGCGGCGGGCTTTTCTGCGGGCAGGTGATGATGACTATGACACGCCGGAGCACGAACTCGCCCTTATCCAGAACACCGACGTCTACATCGCCATTCGAGCGTCGGACAACGCCACCCAGACCAGCGACGTCGACCCCGAGACGCAGGCGGCCTACCAGCAGGCCCACCGCCCCATCCTCGAGGAACGCCTCTCGACGCGCTGGTGTCTCACGCAGTATCCCGCGCCGGCCAACGCCCAGCTCGCCGAGATGAGCACGGAGGGCTACGAGAACTTCGTCTGGGACGCCGTCAACAAGGACTGGGAGGAACAGCGCGACCATCAGGAAAACATGGTCGAGATCATGGACCCCGCCGAGGAGGTCCGCATCGTCAGCGGCGACACCACGGACGTGACGATGTCCGTCGCGGGCAACCCCACGCTCAACGACCACGGCGAGCACAATCTGCCCGGCGGCGAGGTCTTCACCGCTCCCCAGCCCGCCAGCGTCGAGGGTGAGGTCCTCTTCGATATGCCGCTCTATCACCAGGGCCGGGAGATCACGGACGTCTACCTCGAGTTCGAGGGCGGCGAGGTCGTCGACCACTCCGCGGCGAAGAACGAGGACGTACTGACGGAAGTGCTCAACACCGACGACGGCGCGCGCCGACTGGGCGAACTCGGCATCGGGATGAACCGCGACATCGACCGGTTCACCTACAACATGCTGTTCGACGAGAAGATGGGCGACACGGTCCACATGGCCGTCGGCCGCGCCTACGACGACACCGTCGGCGAGGGCAACGAGGCCAACGACTCCGCGGTGCACGTGGACATGATCGTCGACATGAGCGAGGACTCGTATATCGAGGTAGACGGCGAGGTCGTCCAGCGGGACGGAACCTTCCGGTTCGAGAACGGATTCGAAGACTGATCGCTGGGCGTCCGTCGTTCACATTTAAGCGTCCCGACTGGATACTGAACGTATGACCGTTCTCGTTGCGTACGACGGCTCGGCACCCGCACAGAAGGCGGTGAAATACGCGATCAACGAGCACGCGGACGAGGAGCTCGTCCTGCTGCGCGTCGTCGAGTTCTCGGACAGCTACACCGACGCGAGCATCAAGGCCATTCAGGACCTGCTCGGCGAGCGCCGGGAGGCGGCCGCCGAGAAACTGCGCGAGGACCTCATGGACTTCATCGACGAGAGCGACGTCGACTATCGGATGGAGGTCGCCACCGGCGACCCCGCTCGCGAGGTCGTCGAGTTCGCGGCGGAGAACGACGTCGACCACATCGTGATCGGCAGTCACGGCCGCTCGGGCGTCTCCCGCGTGTTGCTGGGCAGCGTCGCGGAGACGATCGCTCGGCGGGCGCCCGTCTCGGTCACGATCGTTCGGTGATCGGGCCGCCCGCGTCCGGCATTGAATGGCACCTCGAGCCAGCGGACGGCCGCAGGCGCCTCGAGCGCGGCGACGGCGAACCTACGCGGACTCCTCGCCGTCGGCGGGGTCCGGGATGAGCTCGACGTCGCCGAGCTGTCGCGCCGGCTGGTACTCGCAGCGGTAGGTAACCATCTCCGGAGTCGCTTCGAACACGAGGGTTTCTCGCTCGCCGGGGACGTCGGTCCCCTCGGTCGAGTAGTCCTCGACGACCTCCTCGTCTTCGTCCCAGAACGCGAAGTTGTGGTGGACGCCGTCCTGATTCTCCCAAGTGAGTTCGTACCGCCGCCCCTCGACGAGCACGAGCGTCGGGTTCTCGATGTGATCGATCGCCGTCGGTTCGAGGCCGAGCCATCCCCCGACGTAGCCGTCGAACCGGAGTTCCTCGATGTCGCGCCACGCCGCGGGATCGGTATCGCTCTCGAGCCCCTCCGCGACGTCGAGGACCGGTTCCGGGTCGTCGTCGCCGTCGTCGCTGCGCCCCAGACAGCCGGCGACGGCGACGGTCGCGAGCGTCCCGGCCGTCCCCGCCAGAAACGTCCGCCGGTCCGCGCCGTTCGAAGTCATTGGCGGAACTACGTGGTCGCGCAGTATAAATAGCAGTCTCTTCAGGCCGCCGTCGACTCGAGAGGTCAGTCGGCGACGAGGTCGGCGACCATCCCGGCGACGAACTCGAGTTCGTCCTCGTTGACGCCGTGGCCCATCCCCTCGTAGAGGCGCTTCGTGACGTCGGCGTTCATCGCCTCGAGCACGTCGGCCGTCTCGTGGACGCGCTCCTCGGGGATGTGGGGGTCGACGTCGCTGCAGCCGAGGAAGACGGGGGTGTCCTCGAGATCTGCGTCGCCCTCGAGGTAGTCGTCGGGATCGACGGCCTCGCCGATGAGGCCGCCGCTGAGGGCGGCGAGACCGCCGTACCGTCGCGGGTTGCGCGCGACGAACTCGCTGGCGAGACAGGCCCCCTGCGAGAAGCCCATCAGCATGATGCGCTCGGTCGGAACCCCGGCGTCGTTGGCCTCGCCGATCGCGTCGCCGATCGCCTGCAGGCCCGAGGTTCGGCCGGGCTCGTTGCGCTCGACGGGCTCGAGGAAGGAGTTCGGGTACCACGTCTTCCGGGCCGCCTGCGGCGCGAGGAAGGCGACGCCCTCCCGATGGATTTCGTTCGCCATCTGGACCATTCCCTGAGCGGTCGCGCCGCGGCCGTGGGTCAGCACGACCGCGGCGTCGGCGTCCGCGAGGTCGGTGCCGCCCGTCACGAGGGGTTGTCCCTGATGGGGGCCGTCCGCGTCGTCGCCGGCGCTCATCAGAGGCCACCCGTGCCCGCGCTGGCCTCCGGCAGGTCGTGCTCGACGACCTCGAGCCCCAGCGCCTCGATCGCCCCGCGGAGGTGTTCGTCCTTGGCGTAGTCGGCGCCGTCGTCTTCGCGGAGTTCCTGGGCCTTGGCGAGCACCTCGCCGCGGCGGTCGTCGGGAATCTCGTACTTGTCCGTCGAGAGTTCGATCACGAGACCGTTGTTGTCGCGGGTGTAGATCGAGTGGAAGATCCCCCGGTCGAAGACGTTGTAGCCGTGGCCGGCGTCCTCGAGCGCCTGCATCGTCTCCTCGTACTCGTCGGGATCGACGCTAAAGCAGAGGTGGTGGACGGCGCCGACGCCGGCGCGCTGGCCGCGGGCGGAAGGGCGGTCGTCGCTGACGAAGAAGGTGAGGATGCGACCGTCCCCGGTGTCGAAGAACAGGTGGGTCTGGGAGGGGTCGTCGAGGTTCGGCTGGCGGAGCACGAGCGGCATGCCGAGCACGTCCTGGTAGAACTCGACCGTGTCGGCCTCGTTGCTCCCCCAGATAGTGATGTGGTCGGTTCCCGTCGTGTGGACCGGGCTGTCGGGCAGTTCCGGCGTGACCGGGCGCTGTGAGTCGTCTGACATGGTGGGTTACTCCGCGACGTGTTCCCCGAAGACGCGCTCGGCGTCGGTCGGGACGTCGAAGTCGTGGAAGTGTTCACCCTTTACGCTCGAGAGGATGTTGAGTGCTGCGGCGGCGCCGTCGCCGACGGCGATCGCGGCCTGCCACTCCTCGGCGCGGACCATCGCGCCCGTCGCGTACGCGCCCTCGAGGCTGGTCTCCATCTCGACGCCGACGTCGACGGTGCCCTCGTCGGTGAACGCGACGCCGAGATCCTCGGCGAGGTCGCGGTTCGCGCCCGTCGCGAGGACGACGAAGTCGGCCTCGTAGCTCCCGTCCTCGTCGACGGCTTCTTCTCGCGGGCGTCGCCCGCTCGAACGGTCCGCGGAGCTTCGCTCCGCGCTATCGCCGTCTGCTCGTTGCGTCTCCGACGCAACGCTGGTCTCGACGACGAAGCCGTCGCCGGACTCGCCGACCGCGGTCACTTCCTCGCCCTGTCGGCGGTCGGCGCCGAAGTCGTCGACCTGCTGGCGGGCCGTCGCCATGAACTCGCTGCCGCCGACGGAGCCGATGCCGAGGTAGTTGAACAGGTGGGCCTTGTGCATCCACGTCTCGTCGGTGTCGAACACCGTCGTCTCGAGGCCGTTCTTCGCGGTAAACAGCGCGGCGCTCAGACCGGCGGCACCGCCGCCGACGACGATCACCGACGCAGTTTCTCCGTTGTCGTCCGCAGTCGTATCGTTGCTCACGTGTAGTTACACAATGTTACCGCAGCCGTATGAACCCAGCAGAGACACTGGATCAACCACGTAACATCCGTGTTACCGGCCCGGAACGGCCCGTGGCTTCCGACGCTCGCGGAAGCTATCGGTTCGGCGGAACTACCGGTCGAGCGTATAGTCGGATTCGAGCGAGTACACGGCCTGATACTGCCGATCTCTCGCCTGCGCATGCAGGCTCAACCGCTTCAGGGTAACTCCTCCTACGTTCGGATCCACAACACAGAAAACTGGACGACGGCACCGGAATCCGATCCGCTGCCGGACACAGTTCGACAAACGTGGCCCGGTGACGGCTTGCTCGAGGGCCAACACAGCACCCCATCCCCAACGGAGACATCCATGAAAACCAGCCTCGAGGTGGAGTACTGGGTCGTCGACGACGACGGCGACCTGGTCCCGCCCGGACCACTGCTCGATCTCTCGGACCAGATCGACCCCGAGTTCGTCGAGCCGATGCTCGAGATCAAGACGACGCCCTGTTCGTCGACGGCCGAACTCCGCGAGGAGTTCCGCGCTCTCGTCGGTCAGGTGGTCGACGCGGCCCGCGAGCGGGACAGGCGACTCGTCCCGCTGGCGACGCCGCTGCACGCCAGCCCCACGGAGATTCCCTACCGCGAGAAGGAGGGGACCGACCTCCAGCGCCGGACCGTCGGACCGGCGTTCCACGACGCGCGGGTCTGTGCGGGGACGCACCTGCACTTCGAGCAGTCGAACGTCGCCGACCAGTTGAGCGCGCTGACGGCCCTCGACCCCGCCTTCGCGCTCGTGAACAGTTCTTCGCACTACCGCGGGGAGCGCATTCTTGAGTGCGCTCGCCCGTTCCTCTACCGGCGCTCGTGTTACGAGACCTGTCCCGAACAGGGCCAGCTCTGGCCCTACGTCGACAGCGTCGACGAGTGGGAGCGACGGCTCGAGGACGCCTACGACGGGTTCCGCGAGCGCGCGCTCGAGCGCGGCGTCGACCCGGACGCGTTCGACGAGGAGTTCTCCCCCTACGACGCGGTCTGGACGCCGGTTCGACTGCGGCAGGCGATGCCGACGGTCGAGTGGCGCTCGCCCGACACGGCCCTGCCGAGTCAGGTACTGCGCCTCGCGGAGGACGTCAGATCGATCGTTACCCGGGCCGACGCCCGCGGGACCGCGATCGGCGACTCGCAATCGGCTGCCGGCGGCCCCGACGGTGCGATGACGCTGCCCGCGTTCGACACCGTCGAAGCGGCCACCGACGCCGCGATCCACGACGGGGTTGAGACCCCGCGCGTCCGGAACTACCTCCGAAATCTCGGGTTCACGCCGTCGGCGTACGAC
Organism: Haloterrigena alkaliphila; assembly: GCF_017352155.2. Classification (NCBI taxonomy): domain Archaea; kingdom Methanobacteriati; phylum Methanobacteriota; class Halobacteria; order Halobacteriales; family Natrialbaceae; genus Haloterrigena; species Haloterrigena alkaliphila. Next base: position 1,611,678 of record NZ_CP071462.1, on the reverse strand, counting down.
CCGCTCGCGAACCGCCTGCCCGACTCGCGGCTCTCGAAACGCCGCGCGAAGAAACTGCGTCTCGAGGCCGCCACGCGGCTCGAGGCCGACCTCGAGCAGCGCCGCGTTCGGGCCTGACGGCGCATCGACCTCGTATTGCTACTCGAGGCGGTATTTCTACCTGATGCGTTCAGATCGAGAGCGGAATCCGCCAGTCCGTCCATCCGGCAGGCGGTGGCGCACGCTGTGGCGCAGTGAACGATAGTGAACTGTGCCACGAATTCGTGCGAGGGATGAGCGAACGCAGTGAGCGAATCGGCTGGGGAGGGCGTGGCGATTCCCTGTTGCCACGATAGCAGAACACTACTCTTCACCTTCTGGCTAATCAAAGCCTCGTTCCATTCACACTGTAACTGATCGACCACCGACGGAAACCTACAACCACTTCACGAATCAGTGCAGTCGATCGAGCCACCGCTGACCGGTTCGAAGATTAGCCGGCACCTCGTCGCCGAACGCACAGCGGGTGCGCTCGGTCTCACAGGGGTTACCCATGCCGACCTCGATCGCCGGCGACCCGCCCTCGAAGATGGCCGTGCTCGCGGTCGTCAGCTGCCCGAACGCGTGGGGTTCGTCGGTTTCCGGTTCGGGGTGGCGACAGATCGAGTCGTCCCCCGGCCCGTTCGCGTGATCCTGTGCGATCGTCCAGAGGTCGTCGCGATCGAGCTGCGCGTCGCCCTCGAGCAACTCCAGGGCCCGCCGCCGGCGCTTCGTCGAACTCTCGGCCTCGGTCGACGCCGAGCAGACGAAGTGGTTCGTCCGCGTGACCACGGCGTCGTCCTGGACCGCGATCCGTTCGTTCGCGGGATCGACCTCGAGCAAGACGGCGTCGGTGTCGTCGGCCAGAAACAGCGTCTGGCCCATCAACTGGCGCGTCGGCCGGGACTCGAGCAGTGCCCGGGCCTCCTCGATCGTGGCGCACTCCTCCAGGATCATCCGGATGACGGTCCCGTTCCGGAGCTGGGTTTCGGGGGTGACGTCCTCGCCCTCGCCCTCGCAGTCGATGTAGGTGTTCGCGGCGACGAGCCCCTGATCGTTGACCCCCTTGAACATCGAAATCGTTCCGCAGGTGTCGATCGTCAGAATGCCGTGATAGCCGTCGATCGGCGGCTGCTCGACGACCGACTTCGGGCGCGTGCCCCGACCCGCGATGTCCCGGTTCTTGAGCACCAGCGGGCCGGCGGTGCCGGAATCGTCGGCTCCGGTGTCGATCCCGCCGTCGGACTCGACTCGGGGCGGCGCGACGAGCGCGTTCGTACATCCCCTGCCCGCTCCCATCGGGTTCTTCTCGGAGCGGCCCTCCCCCGGCGCCAGCGCCTCGCAGAGCTCCGCGTAGGCGAAGACGTACGCCTCGTAGACCTCGGGGTCGACGTCGAACACCCCCGCCATCGCCTCGTAGGCCCGCAAGTGGCGCTCGGGCAGGCTCTCTCGGCTCCGCCGCGCGTACTCGAGCAGCGGCTCGAGGTCGACGTCCCGCTCGTCGATCAGGGACTCGAGTTCGTCGACGGCCCACTCGACGGCCTCGCGCTCGGTCTCGGCGCGGCGCCGAGCGTGGTCGGCGAACGAGTCGACGCCGGCGACGACGTCGCTGTAGCGAGTGGTCTCGACGGCCGTATCGTCCATACCTGGAGGTAGCACTCGCCGGGGTTGTATCACGGGCCTGAATTGTCCTGTGCGCTGGCCTCGAGTGACCGAGTTCCGTCGTCCTGACCGACGAAGTCGGGGCACTCGACGCGGCGTGCAGTCCCTCAAAGGGTGTACGCGTGTCGGCAGCGGGGATGGTGATCGTCGCGCGTGGCGATGATCGTTGTGTTCCCCCCTATCCCCAATGTGATGCCGTTGCCGGCTCTGCCGACAGGATTGGTTGGGTGTCAACACGCATTAGTTTATCGGAGCAGGAAGTCAGATGTGAACTGTGCCACAGACAAATGATATTGGAATCGTGTCCACGAGTGGCCAGATGGGAGCAACGCTGGCGAGGTCCTCGAATTGACGGCGAGGATCTGGTTCTCGAGTACGAGCAGTTAGTGGGCGCGATGGGATTCGAACCACACCCGAGAACCTGCGCTCCGCGCAGAACCTCGGTCTATTTCGAATCCCACGTGCCGGTTCGCTCGTCACTTCGTTCCTCGCTGCACGGGCGCGATGGGATTCGAACCCACGACCGTCGGATTAGAAGTCCGACGCTCTATCCGGACTGAGCTACGCGCCCTCGAGTACGAATCCACGACCGACCGGCATAAGCGGTGTGGATTTCCGTTCTGCTCACCGGCCGACCGGCGGAACGGAACCGCGGTGAGCGCCGAACACAGCGCTTATGCACGTCTCGCCGATACGTTTCCCCGATGCACGTCATCGGAACGGTGGGACTGCCAGGCAGCGGCAAGGGCGAGGCGGCGACCGTCGCGCGCGAGCACGGCATCCCGGTGGTGACGATGGGCGACGTCGTCCGCCAGGAGACGGCCGACCGCGGCCTCGACCCGACGAAGGATCACGGCAAGGTCGCCCAGGCCCTGCGCGACGAGAACGGGCCGACGGCCATCGCCGAGCGCTCGCTGCCGATGATCGAGGACCGCCTCGAGGACCACGACACCGTCCTCGTGGACGGCCTCCGCTCGGGGACCGAGGTCGACGTCTTCGAGGAGCGCTTCGGCGCGGCGTTCACGCTGGTCAGCATCGAGGCTCCCTTCGAGATGCGGGCCGAGCGCATCGACGACCGCGGCCGGGACGCCGGCGAGGACGACGGCGGCGAGGGGCTTGCCGCCCGCGACGAGCGCGAGCGCGGGTTCGGGATGGACGACGCGATGGACCGCGCGGACGTCGTCGTCGAGAACACTGACTCGCTCGAGGCCTTTCACGATCGCATCGAGGCGATCATCCGCGAGGGCGGCGACGCGGCGACCCACCGCGACGGCGACTCGAAATCGGAACCGGAACCGACTCCAGACTCCGTCTCGAACACGGACCCATGACCGACATCTACCGCGTCGACGTCGAGATCACGGCGCCGGTCTACGACACCGAAGTCACGAGTCGGGTGGTCGACGCCGTCGCCAACATCTTCCCCAACGCCGACCTCGAGGAGGAGTTCGGCGAGGTCAGGGCCGAGGCCCACGCGATGGACCACTTCTCCGACCTGCTCCACCGACAGGAGATCCTCGACACCGCGCGCGGCGAGTTCTTCGCGAATCGCGAGGGCGACACCTTCTCCTTCGCGCTGAAGAAGCAGGCGGCCTTCGAGGATTACGTGAACTTTTCGGTGGGCAAACCCGACGAACTCGGCGAAATCGCCGTTCGGGTCCGGGTCGAGGAGCCCAGCCTCGAGGAGTACGTCGACCACATCGCGCCGCCGACGGAAGACGGCCGGCCGGTCGACGCCTGAGTCGGTTTTCCGCTCGCACTCGAGTTCGCCTTCGCTCGTCTGGACGCGCAGTACACAGTACGGGCCACGAAAGCGCACTCCGGACCGAGGATCCGGTGCGGTGGCGCGCGCTGTGTCGCGGTGAGTGGCGAACGAACCGCGACACGATATCGCGCGAGGTCGTCGCGAGCGTAGCGAGTGACGGCCTGGAAGACGCTTCGCGTCTTCCTTTGGATGAGCGAATAGTGCGGGACCGGTGGTCCCGCATACCATGCGAACGGGCGCTTCGCGCCCGTGAGCAGACGCAGTGAGCGAATCGGGTGGGGAGGGCGAGGCGATTCCCTGTTGCCAGGATAGCAGGACAGTTTTCTTCACATCTACTCAGATCCAGTTACGTAACGGTGAGCTCGAGCGAAAACGGGAAATAACCGATCTACTCGTTCTGGCAACGGGGATTCCCACACCCTCCCCAGCCGATTCGCTCGTTCGCAAGCTCACTCGCTCATCCCTCGCACGAATTCGTCAGTCTGCCTCGCTGGCGCTCGGCCGACCGCCTGCGCGCGCCACCGCACACCGGGTCCGGTCTGCACGATGACCGAGAGACGGATTCGAACCTCGAAACTGCCCGCCCCTATGATGGGTGTCGACCACATACACCCGACGAATGCACGACACGATCACCGCCGCCGAGATCATGGTCACCGACGTCGTCACCGCCCCGCCTGACGCCACCGCGACCCGCGCCGCGACGCTGCTGCGCGACGAAGGTGTCAGTTCGGTCGTCGTCGTCCGCGACGGCGCGCCGGTCGGCATCGTGACGGAGGGCGACTTCGCCACCGAACTCTGTCACCGCACCGACCTCGGTGCCGCCACGCTGAACGACGTGATGTCGTCCCCGCTCGAGACGATCACCCCCGAGACGTCGATCCTCGACGCCGTCTCCGTTCTCCGGAAGATGGGAATCGAGCACCTCCCGGTCGTGGAACGCGACGGCGACGCCGGCGACGACGACCCGGGCCGCCTCGTCGGCATCCTCACGACGACGGAACTCACCTACTACGTCCCGCACCTGGCCCACCGGACGGGCGGACTCGAGGCCGGGCACCCGAGACGGCAGGTCCGGACCGACACCCTCTACGAACGCGACGACTGGGAGTTCGAGTACCGCGGCGAGGACGAGACCACCGTCGACGTCGGCGACGTCGCTCGCTTCTCGAAGTCGATCTCCGAGGACGACGTCGAGGCGTTCGCCGAGGTCACCGGCGACACGAATCGCCTGCACCTCGACGCCGGCTACGCCGCCGAGACCCGCTTCGGCGAGCGGATCGTCCACGGCGTGCTCGCGAACGGCCTGATCAGCGCCGCGCTCGCCCGCTTGCCCGGGCTGACGATCTACATCTCTCAGGAGAGCAGCTTTCTCGCGCCGATCCCGCTCGAAGAGCGGGTGACCGCCGTCTGCGAGGTCGTCGACGACCTGGGCCGGTCGAAGTACCGGATCGAGACGACCGTCACCGACGGCGACGGGGCGACCGTCCTCGAGGGCGACGCGGTCGTCCTGATCGACGACCTGCCGTCGGAGGCGGCCCTCGAGGCGGACGCGGCGACCGTCGACTGACGGCCCGACGCGACCGTTGATCGATGTCTGATGCGCTATCGTGGTAGTAACCGACTACGCACAGCGGCCGGCCGCCTCGAGCGCGTCTTCGCCGTCGTTTCGCTTCTCTCGGGCGGTGATCCGGTCGCCGTCGGCCGCCGCGCTCGCGGCCGCGCGGAAGTCGCCCGCGGCCTCGCCCAGTCGGGTGGCCTGACAGTGCGCCGTCCCGACGCGGTCGGCGAAGCCGGCCGGCGGATTGTCAGCGTCGAACGCCGTCCTCGCCGACTCGAAGGCCGTTTCGGCGGCGGCGAACGCCTTCCGTGCGCGGTCGTACGCTCCGTTCTCGAAGTGGTCCCGCCCGCGTTCGAGGGAGCCGGTGCCGTCCAGCATCGACTCGAGCCCGTCGCCGATCGTCGCGAGCGACGCCACCGCGTCGCCGAGCGGGGCGACTCCCTCCTCCAGTTGTGCTGGCTCGAGGCTAGTCAACTCCTCGAACCGATCGCCGAACGACCGAACGTCCGCGAGCGCCTCGTCGTACGTCGTTCGGGCCGCGTCGATCTCCGTCGTCTGCTCGTCGAGCGTCGCGGCCGCCGCCTCGCGGTCACCCTCGCCGTCGATCGCCGCGACGACGTCGTCGACCGCGTCCGCGAGCGCCTCGTCGGTGACGACCGCGGTGACCGCGATCAGTTGCTCGAGGACGTCGGCGTACGTGTTCAGCGTCTCGACGTCGGCGTCGCGATCCGACGGCAGTTCGGTCGCCGCGGTCTCGAGGTGATCCCGGGCGTCGTCGATCAGTTCGGTGGGTTCCCCCGAATCGAACGCGTCGCGCTCGACGTCTTCGAGGGCGTCCTCGTCGACGGCGAGCGCGACCGCGGCGAGGTTCAGGGTGCCGACGGCGCGGTCGAGTGCGCGCTCGCCGGTTCGATCGGAAACGGGCTGACTCGAGGCGTCCTCGGAGCGGTCGAGACAACCGGCGAGCGCGGTCAGCGTGACGGCGCCCGCGCCGGTACGAACGAGATACTGCCGACGATTCATAGATACTCGAGGATACGCCTAGAGCATCATGAACGTAGTGGCAGATAACACGAGGGCGATCCAGTCAGAAGGAAAACGGGTATGCTGAGGACCGGGGAGGAAACGTGGCGAGACGGCGGTCAGTTCGAGTGAGTGACCGAACGGGACGATCAGCCGAACGGACCCATGCCGCCCATGCCGCCGCCACCGCCGCCGCCCTGCTGTTGCATCTGTTTCATCATGCGCTGCATCTCCTTGTCCGAGCCCATGCCCTGGAACTGCTTGATGGTGCGTTCCATCATCTTGAACTGCTGGAGCAGTTCCCGGACCTCGTCCTCGCTGGTGCCCGACCCGCGGGCGATGCGTTCGATCTGGCTGGCGCCGATGGCCTTCGGGTACTCCTTCTCGGCGTCGGTCATCGAGTCCATGATGACGCTGAAGGTGTGCATCCGCTCCTGGGTGACGTCCATCGCGTCGTCGGGCAACTGGTCCTTGATCCCGCCGCCGAAGCCGGGGATCATGTCCATCACCTGGTCGAGGGGCCCCATGTTGTTCATCGCCTCCATCTGCTTTTGCATGTCGTTGAGGGTGAACGACCCCTGCAGCATGTCCTCGGGGTCCCAGTCGTCTTCCTCCATCTCGGTCTGCTCCATGGCGCGCTCGACGCGCTCGGCGAGCTGGCCGAGGTCGCCCATGCCGAGCAGCCGCGAGATGAAGCCGTCGGGCTCGAAGCGCTCGATGTCCTGCACTTCCTCGCCGGTCCCGAGGAAGGCGATCGAGGAGTCGGTCTGGTCGACCGCCGTCAGCGCACCGCCACCCTTCGCGGTCCCGTCGAGTTTCGTGATGACGACGCCCTCGATCCCGATGGACTCGTCGAACTGCTGGGCCTGGTCCTTGGCGCCCTGGCCGATCGCCGCGTCCAGCACGAGCAGGGAGGTGTCGGGTTCGACGACGCCCTCGATCTGCTCGATCTCGTCGATCAGGTCGTCCTCGAGCGCGTGGCGACCCGCCGTGTCCACGATGTGGACGTCGGCCTCGCTGGTCTCCTCGAGGCCCTTCCGGGCGATCTCGACTGGATCCTCGGCGTCCGGATTCCCGTAGTAGTCGACCTCTGCGCGGCCGGCCATCTCCTGGGCCTGCTCGTAGGCACCGGGCCGGAACGTGTCAGTCTGGATCACGGCGGGTCGCAGCCCCTTCGTCGAGAACCACCAGGCCATCTTCGCGGCGGAGGTCGTCTTCCCCGAGCCCTGCAGCCCCGCCAGCAGGATGGTCTGCTCCTCGAGGGGCAACTCCGTCGAGTCGCCGATGAGATCGACCAGTTCTTCGTAGACGATGCGGAGGACGAAGTCCCGCGCCGGGGTGCCGGCCGGAGGCTCTTCCTCGAGGGCTCGCTCTTTGATGTTGTCCGACAGCTCCATCACGAGCGAGACGTCGACGTCGGCGGAGAGCAAGGAGCGCTGGATCTCCTTGACGATCTCCTCGATGTCCTCCTCGCTGAGTCGCGACTTCCCGCGGAGTTTGTCGAGGGTGCCCCGCAGAGAACTCCCGAGATCGTCGAGTACCATTTGCTCGGTCTACGGGGCGACGGCGTTAAAGGTTTTTTCTACGCCGACAGGATCGACCCGCGACCGGTCGCTATCGGGAGGACGCCGCGTCCCACCACCGTTCGATTCGTTCTTCGACGGCAGTCAGTACGGTCGTGAGCACGTCTATCGGATGAATATCTACGTACAACGAACCGTGATGCTGTGTGCGAGGACGAACCGCGATACTGTACCCCTTTTCGCGTAACAGCCGTCCGCGCTCGTCACCTGTCGTCGGTGAGTATTTCAGCCGACCCGAACTACTTCCGAGTATGAGTTCCGAGGACGACGCGAGCGCCGACCCCGGCGAGTACGAGGCGCTCGAGGACGCGGACGTCACCATGCGCGAAAACGACCACGGTCTCCACATCGCCGACGACGAGATTACGGGCGTCTCGAGCCAGGGGCAGACGCCCGCGGAGGCGCTGCGGAACCTCGCGGAGGCGGTCCGATCCTACCGGGAGGCGACGGACGACGATCCGGGCGACGACTGGCTGTAGTCAGCCCGCTCGCGACCCGCTACTCGGTCGCGAGGCCGACTGCGGTCTGACGCAGCGGTTATGTGAGCCGAAATCCTTCCGGCGAGCATGAACGCTCGGCGGGACCGCGTCGAAACCGTACTGCGAGCCATCGTCCACGAACTGCGGACCGAGCGCGTGACGTTCATGGCCGGTAGCATCGCGTACAACGCCTTCCTCTCCCTGCTCCCGCTCCTGTTACTCCTGCTCGCGATCATCGGCAGCGTCGGCAACGAAGGCCTCGAGGAGGGGCTGCTGTCGATCACCCGTGCGGCGCTGACGCCCGGGGCGGCGGACGTGCTCGTCGCGGAACTCCGGACGACGTCGGCCGGCGCCTCGCTCGTCGGTCTCGCCGCCCTCCTCTGGGGAGCACTGCGTATTTTCCGGAGCCTCGACATGGCGTTCTCCGACGTCTACGAGTCGCAGGCGGAGAACACGTTCGTCGATCAGCTCCGGGACGGAATCGTCGTGCTGGTCTCGATGGCGACGGTCGTCGGCGTCGTCGTCGCCGTCGAGTCGACCTCCAGCGGGATTGGCGCGGTCGGCGGCATCGCGGGCTGGCTCGCCCAGCGGCTTCTGCTCGTCCTCGCGACCGGCGTCGCGCTCGTCCCGCTGTATTACCGCTTCCCCGACGTGCCGGACATCACCGTCAGGGAGGTGCTGCCCGGCGTCGCCGTCACCGCCGTCGGTCTCGTGACCGCCGAATCGCTGTTTCGACTCTACGTGGAGTACGGCTCCACGAACGCCGAGAACGGCCTGCTATCGGGCGTTATCGTGTTGATGACCTGGCTCTACGTCAGCGGCCTCGTGGTCCTCGTCGGCGCGGCCGTCAACGCCGTGCTCTCGAATCGCAGCGAGGACGTCTCCATCGAACCCGTGATCGGCGGCGTCCCCGCGGACGGCGACACCGCCGACGCTCCCCGACCGAGCGGAGGCGGCAGCGCCGAATTCAGTGTCGACCCCGTCGACGCGATCGACGATCTCCAGGAGCGGCTTCCGACCGCGACCGACGTCCGAATCGTCGTCGACGGCGAGTCAGTGCGCCTCCCGCCGCCGGACCGAGTCGACGCCGACCGCGACGCGTCCGCGATCCCCTTCGTCGACGACACCGTCGGCATCGGGCTGCACTGGACCGTGCGTGACGGCGAGGCCGACGACGCCGTCCAGCGGCGAGACGAAGCCGACACGTAGCTCGAGAGTCGTCCCTCCCAAACGGGTTCGATCCACCCGAACGAATTCGACTCGCAGGCTCGAGTTTTACGCGCCTTCCCGTAGTCGCATCGGGCATGGACGAGTACGATCTGGTCGTGATCGGCGGCGGCTCCGGGAGTCAGGCCGCCACCGCGGCGGCCGACGACGGCCTCGAGGCGGCCGTGATCGAACGCGGCCCCCTCGGCGGCGCCTGCATCACGCGGGGCTGTATCCCCTCGAAGGCGCTCATCCACCGCGCCGACGTCGTCGAGACGGTTCGCCACGCCGAGGCGTTCGGCGTCGAGGCCGCGCTCGAGGGCGTCGACTACGGGGAGATCACGTCGGCGATCCACGAGACGGTCTACGGGAAGGCGGAGCGACAGGCGGCGAGCCTCGAGGAATCAGACGACGTCGCGCTCTACCGCGGCGAGGGCCGGTTCGTCGACGAGCGGACGCTCGAGGTCGACCTGAACGACGGCGGCACCGAGCGCCTGCGGGGCGACAGCGTCGTCCTCGCGGTCGGGGGTCGACCGATGGTCCCGCCGATCGACGGCCTCGAGGACGTCGACTTCCTCACCAGCGACGACGCGCTCTTTCTGGACGAGCGACCCGACTCCCTCGTGATTGTCGGCGGGGGCTACATCGGCGCCGAACTGGGCTACTTCTTCGCCGCGATGGGAACCGACGTCTCGATCGTCGGCCGCAGCGAGCAACTCGTGTCCCGGGAGGACGACGCGATCAGCGAGGTCGTGACGGAGTCGCTCGAGGAATACTTCGATGTTTACACTGGGTACGAGGCCGCTGCGGTCGAAGAGACGGGTTCGGCGGTAGTCGTCACCGCCGAGCCGAGCGACGACGATACCGACGCCGTCGACCTCGAGGCCGAGGAACTGCTGCTCGCGACGGGGCGGCGGCCGAACACGGATACGCTGAACCTCGAGGCGACCGGCGTCGAGACCGACGACGGCGAGCACGTCGTGGTCGACGACCGGCTCGAGACGACCTGCGACGGAATCTGGGCGCTCGGCGACGTCGTCGGCGAGCAGCCGTTCAAGCACGCGGCGGACTACGAGGCGGAAATCGTCTGCGCGAACGTCCTGGACGACGCCGGCCGGGAAGTCGATTACAGTGCGATGCCCCACGCCATCTTCACCGAGCCGCAAGCCGCCAGCGTCGGGCGGACGGAGGGCGAACTCGAGGACGCAGGGCGAGAGTACGAGTCGGCGACGGTCCCCTTCGACGTCGCGCCGCTGGGGATGATTATGGACGCCGGCGACGGACTCGTGAAGGTCCTCGCGGCGCCCGACGGCGAGATTCTGGGCTGTCACGTCGCCGGTCCGCAGGCCTCGACGCTGATTCAGGAGGTCGTCGTCGCGATGAAGAGCGGGGAGGGGACCGTCGAGGACGTCGCCGACCCCGTCCACGTCCACCCGGCGCTGTCGGAGGTGATCGACGCGGCGTTCGACGAGCTGTCCGCGAGCGAGTACTCGACGGCACCGGACTGGCGGGACGTGAGCGGCGGATAGCTTATACGGGACAGTCGCGTCACTAGGCGTAGATGGGAGACCGATCAGAACCGCCCGAACCGCACGACGACGACGCGTCCGTCGTCTACGAGCGGATCGCCGACGCCGTGTTCGCACTCGACGAGGAGTGGCGGTTCACCTTTCTGAACGACCGAGCCGAGCGACTGCTCGAGCGGTCCGAAAGCGAACTGCTCGGGACGGTCGTCTGGGACGACGACGCGTTCGAGTCGTGCCGGCGAGCGTTCGAGCGCGCGTTCGAGACCCGGAACCCGGTCTCGTTCGACGCGTTCTCCCAGCCCATCGGCGCGAGGCTCGAAGGGCGCGTGCACCCCTCGGAGACGGGGGTCACGGTCTGCGTGCGCGAGGTGAGCGACCGAAACGGCCGAGAGAACGGGACCCGGGAGCGCGAACGCGCGCTCCGGGACGCCTACGAGGTCATCGCGGACCCGGATCGACCGTTCGATGACCAGCTCGAGGCGTTGCTGGGCGTCGTTCGACGCACGATCGGCACGGAGTACGCGGCGCTGTCGTGCGTCCACGAGGACGCCAACGAATACATCTTCGAGGCCGTCGACGCACCGCCGAACGCCGATCTCGAGGCGGGGGACACCGCCCCGCTCGAGGCGACCAACTGCGAACGAGTCGTCAGTACCGAGCGAACGCTCGTCCTCGAGGACGTCGACGAAGACGCGCCGGACCTGGCCGATCGCGCGGGCAACGCCGAGTGGGGGATCTCCTGTTATCTCGGGACGCCGGTCACCGTCGACGACGAGGTCTACGGGACCTTCTGCTTCTACGATCTGGACGCCAGAACCGAGGAGTTCTCCGACTGGGAGGTCACCTTCGTCGAACTGCTCGGCAACTGGGTGAGCGCCGAACTCGAGCGCCGCCGGTACGAGCGAAAACTCGAGGAATCGAACGAGCGCCTCGAACAGTTCGCCTCCACCGCCAGCCACGACCTCCAGGAGCCGCTGCGGATGGTCACGAACTACCTGTCGCTGCTCGATCGACGATACGGTGACGAACTCGACGACGATGCCGAGGAGTTCATCGATTACGCCGTCGACGGCGCCGAACGCATGCACGACATGATCGACGGGCTGCTCGCGTACTCTCGCGTCGAAACGCGAGGGAATTCCTTCGAACCGGTCACCCTCGACGCCGTCCTCGAGGACGTGCACAGCGATCTGAAACTCAGGTTCGAGGAGACCGACGCGACCCTCTCGAGCGAGTCGCTACCCCGTGTCGAGGGAGATCCCGACCAGTTGCGGCAGGTGTTCCAGAACCTCGTCTCGAACGCCATCGAGTACAGCGACGGTTCGCCACGGATTCGCGTCAGTGCCGACCATCGCGGCGACGAGTGTGAGATTGCGGTCAGCGACGACGGCATCGGCATCGATCCCGACGATCAGGAGCGGATCTTCGAGGTGTTTCAGCGGTTGCACAGCCACGAAGAACACGACGGGACGGGGATCGGTCTGGCACTCTGTCGACGCATCGTCGAGCGCCACGGCGGCGAGATCCGGGTCGACTCGGATCCCGACGAGGGGGCGACGTTCCGGTTCACGCTACCGACGGCGACGGCTCGGGAATCGTGATCGCTCTCGACCGCCGATCGGGGACGCGGAGTCCGTCTATCGAGGGCGACGCAGTTCCGAATCGCAATCAGACGACGGCGTTCTCTTCGTCGACGAAGGAGTGGTACCACGCGACGTAGGTGAGGATCATCCAGAGGGTTCGGCCGACGGACTGCTCGCCGCGACGGTGGGCCTCCCGGAGTTCGGTGGCCCTGTCGGCGTCGACGTACGGCGTCCGCCGGAGTTTCTCCCGGGTGAACCAGGTCTCGATCGACGCGTGTTCCTCCTCGAACCAGTCCTCGACGGGCGGGCGCATCCCCATCTTCTTTCGCTCGAGGATCGGATCGGGGAGAAGGTCGCTGACGGCGGTCTTGAGCACCCGTTTGACGTCGTCGTCGTTGACCTTGAGTTCGGCCGGCAGCGAGTGGGCGAACTCGACCATCTCGGTCGAGAGGAACGGGACCCGGAGTTCCAGCGACTGGGCCATGCTCATGTGGTCGGCCTTGTAGAGGTGGTAGTCCGGCATGGTGTAGCGCGTCTCGTAGGTCGACATGTGCTGCTCGAGGGACGGGTCCTCGACGTTGTCGATGACCTCGCTGACGTCCGAGCGCAGGCCGGAGGTCGTGGCGGTCTCCCCGGTCCGGAGGAACTCGTCGGGTTCGGGTCGGAACGTGGTGAAGCCACAGACGTGGTTGAGCAGCATCTCCTCGTTGTTCTTCAGCCCCGAGTAGTACCGGAGGTGCTTGTTGCCGACCGGCGCCACCTGCGCGACGGCGCCGGCGACGTCGTGGGTGAACTCCGGCATGAAGTCGACCTTCCGCTTGTGCTGGGGAACGTGCTGGTACCACGGGTAGCCCGCGAACAGTTCGTCGGCGCCCTCGCCGGCCAGCGCGACCTTGACGTCCTGACTGGCCCGCTCGGAGAGGGCGTACATCGGGAGCATCTGGAGGTGGCCCGTCGGTTCGCCGAGGTGCTGGATCATCTCGCCGAACAGGTTCATCGACGAGAGGTCGATTGGGACCTCGGTGTGGTCGGTGCCGAAGTGGTCCGCGACGAGGCGGGCCTCCTCGCTCTCGTCGAGCATCTCGTTCTCGAAGGAGACGGAGTAGGTCTTGAGCGGGTCGTCCTTCAGTTGCGACGCGATGCCGACGACCGCGGAGGAGTCCAGTCCGCCGGAGAGGAACGCGCCGACCGGAACGTCCGCCATGAGGCGCTTCTCGACGGATCGCTCGAGGATGGTGCGCAGACGGTCGGCCGCACCGGCCATCGTCGCGGTCTGGCTCCCGGTATCGAGGTCCAGCAGGTTCCAGTACTGGTGTTTCTCGACGCCGTCGGCGTCGATCCGCACCGCCTGACCGGGCTCGACCTTCTGGACGGACTCCAGCAGGGTCTGGGGGGCCGGCGTGTACTCGAGCGAGAAGTGGTTGTAGACGGCCGCGGGATCGATCGTCCGGTCGACGCCGCCGATCAGCAGCGCGGGGAGTTCGCTCCCCCAGACGTACCCCTGGTCGGTCTCGCCGATGTACAGCGGTTTGATCCCGAACCGGTCGCGGGCGAGGAAGACGGCGTCGGCCTCGCGGTCCCAGATGGAGAAGGCGAACATGCCCTCGAGGTGGGAGACCATCGCCTCGCCGTACTCCTCCCAGAGGTGGACCAGCACTTCGGTGTCGCACTCGCTCTCGAACCGGTGTCCCTGCCGGGACAGCGACTCGCGAAGCTCCGCGTGGTTGTAGATCTCGCCGTTGAAGACCACGCCCACCGTCTCGTCCTCGTTCCACTTCGGCTGGGAGCCGCCCTCGAGGTCGACGATAGCCAGCCGCCGGGCGCCCATCATGAGCCCGGCGTCACGGTCGAGATACGATCCTTCTTCGTCCGGACCACGGTGTTCGATCCGATCGAGCATCGACGAGAGGGTCTCGTCGTTAGTCCAACCGTAGGCACCGACAATACCGCACATAGGCTACCGGGCGGTAACTGTCACCCTTGTAATGCAGTGATTTCTGCCCGGTAACTGGGTCGTACCTATTCAAGCCGAAACAGGAGTCGAACGGTAGAGCGGGTTCGTCGGTCCGCACGAACCGATCGCAACACTGTGAGTGGTAATAGCTAGCAAATGAGAGCGCAGACGGAGGATCGATACCGACGATTCGCGGGTATCCGTCACGTACTCATCGACACCCCTCGGACCATCGAAACGGTCATCGAAGGGGCTGGAACTACAGGCGTCTCGAGGAAGACCGCCGCGCGTCGGTCGTCGGTAGTCCGATCGAACACCGATCGGCGGCAGCGCTCAGTCGTCCTCGGTCGCCGGCCCGGTCTCGACCGTTCCGTCGTTGGCCAGCCACTCCGTCAGACTCCCCTCGTAGAAGGCGACGTCCTCGTAGCCCAGCGCCCGGAGCACGACGTAGGTGTGGCTGATCCGCCGCGCCGTGTTACAGTAGAGGACGATCTCGCGGTCCGGCGTGATTCCGTACGACTCGAGCAGGGCCTCGAGTTCGGCCGGCGGCTTCAACCGGCGCGTCTCGTCGTCGACGACCTCGCGCCAGTCGAACCGGACCGCGCCGGGGAGACGGGATTCCTCGAACTCGTGTTGTTCGCGCGTGTCGACGAACAGCGCGCCGCGCTCGAGGGCCTCGGCGACGGCGTCGTAGCCGACCAGCGGGCTCTCTTCGCGCGAGAGCGGGTCGGGCTCGTAGTCGGTCGGTTCGACCTCGGGGGCGTCGCTCGTGGTCTCGTACTCGCGGTTCCAGGCGCTGTAGTCGCCGTCGAGCAGGCGCACGTCGGCGTGGCCGTACTCGAGGGCCGTGAGCACGAAGCGGGCGGCGAAGACGCCGTGGGTGTCGTCGTAGGCGACGATCGTATCGTCGGGCGAGATGCCGGCCTCGGAGCACAGGTCGGCGAAGGCGTCGGCGCCGGGGAGCGTCCCGCGGTCGACGTCGCTCTCGTCTCGGTAGCTGTCGAACGGAATGCTGACGGCGCCGGGAATGTGGCCGATGCCGTCGTACTCCCAGGCGTCCCTGACGTCGACGATGCGCACCTGTTCGTCCTCGCGGTGGGCCGCGAGCCAGTCGGGCGTGACGACGACCGAATCGTTCATTGGTCGGTCTATACGAGCGGAGCCCCGAGAACGCACCGGTTTGGACCCATCAGACCGAGTTCCGGGACAGTGGCAACTATTGCTGGTGTCAGTCGACGAAAGGTATCGTTGAGCTGGCTCATTCGTGGGAAATGCGGGAATTCTGCTTCTTTCACCGGCTGTCAGTGGAGACAAACCTCGCGGCGGCCCGAAGTAGTGGCAAGTATTTCCGACAGGATCGATCGGTGTCCGAATTGACCGGTTAAGTAGTCCCTTTGTGTGTCGCCGCCGAAGGGACAGCTATGGCAAGCGACTACGCCAACGACGTACTCGTCACGGCCGATTGGGTCGAGGAGCGCCTCGACGACTTCCAGAGCGACGACTCCGACCTCCGACTGGTCGAGGTCGACGTCGACACGGAAGCCTACGAGGAGGAACACGCACCCGGCGCGATCGGGTTCAACTGGGAAACCCAGCTTCAGGACCAGACCCAGCGAGACATCCTCGAGAAGGAGGACTTCGAGGACCTGCTGGGCAGTCACGGCATCAGCGAGGACGACACGGTCGTCCTCTACGGCGACAACTCCAACTGGTTCGCCGCCTACGCCTACTGGCAGTTCAAGTACTACGGCCACGACGACGCGAAGCTGCTCGACGGCGGCCGCGAGTACTGGCTCGAGAACGACTACCCGACCACGGACGAGGAGCCGAACTTCTCCGAGACCGAGTACGACGCGGCCGGCCCGCGCGAGAGCATCCGCGCCTACCGCGAGGACGTCGAGAACGCGATCGAGCGCGGCGTTCCGCTCGTCGACGTCCGCTCGCCCGAGGAGTACTCCGGCGAGGTCCTCGCGCCCCCGGGACTCCAGGAGACCGCCCAGCGGGGCGGCCACATCCCCGGCGCGAAGAACATCTCGTGGGCCGCCGTCACCAACGACGACGGCACCTTCAAGACCCGCGAGGAACTCGAGGAACTCTACGCCGACGAAGACATCGACGGCGACGAGACGACCGTCGCCTACTGCCGCATCGGCGAGCGCTCCTCCGTCGCCTGGTTCGCCCTGCACGAACTGCTCGGCTACGACGACACCGTCAACTACGACGGCTCGTGGACCGAGTGGGGCAACCTGGTCAACGCGCCCATCGAAAAGGGCGAGGGCGACTGAGCACGCGAAGGAGGTCTCGTAACGAAACGGGGAGCGCAAGCGACCCGTGGAGAGGGGCAACTGAGCGACGCGGCGGCGGTCGCGTCTCGAAACGAGGTTCGAACGAACTTTTTTCAGTCGCTGATCCGCGAGCGGTCGGTATCCGCCGACGCGAATCGATGCGGAGACGCGCCCGCTACTTCGAAAAGACGCTGTCGGCCGTCGCCGCGCCGACGATGCTGAACACCGAGCCGACGCTGACGGCCTTGAGCGTGATCTCGACCTTCCCGGCATCCGTTTCGCCCTCGAGGAACGTCGCCGGCGCGTCGAACAGGAGTGCGAGGATGAGTACCGAGCCGACGGAGACACAGAGCAGCGAGATAAAGCGGACCGGCACGCCGGCGACCTCCTGTTCGGCGTCCGGATCGCGGGTCGTGTCGGCCGTGTAGAGGGCGCCGTAGCCGATCGCGGAGACGACACCCATCGTCAACACTGCTTGGAGGAGACTCATGCTCTCCGCGAGGGTCCAGACCTCCTCCGTCACGACGAACGGGCCGGCGAGCAGGAAGCCGCCGACGATCTGCTGTGCGGAGTCGGCCAGCCGAAACTGGCGCGGCCGGCGCGGACGTGGTACTCTCATGGACGGCCGTTGCGAGCCAGCCGTGATATAGCGTCCGGTCGACCGCTCCTCGCTCGAGGTATCGGGCGAGTGTTCGCAGCCGCTCTCTGGGGACTCGCGTACGGTGCTCGTGCGTGCGGGCGACGAAATGAGAAACGGAGCCACGTCCGCCGAAACGGAGCCACAGCCGCCACCGGTGTCACGAGATCGGAGCCAGTGCTCGAGCCGCGAACCGGCGCCGTCGCTCGCGGACGGGAACGACCGAAAAAACGGCGGACAGTCCCAACGGGATAGGGCGTTACTCGTGGCGATAGTCGGACGCGACGTCGGCGGGCGTGACGAACTCGAGTTCGTCCGCGAAGTCGAGGACCTCCGGGAGCGCCTCCTCGAGCGACTCGAGGGTGCGGAAGGACAGGGTCGTGATCGTTCCCAGTTCGGCGGTCCACTCGATGAGTTTGTCGGCTTCATCCGCGCTCGGATTGGTGTTCCGGGGAACGATCTGCGGGTTGGTCACGTTCCCGTGGCCCGTGTAGCCGGCGACGAATCCGATATCGTGGTACTCCTCGACCAGGTCGATGCTCGTCTCGTCGTAGTTGTTGAGCGGATAGGAGAAGGCGCCGGCATCGAAGCCGTGCTCGGTCAGCCAGTCCACAGCGCCGCTGATCTCGGCTTCCTGCGCGTCGGCATCGAGCTGGGTGAGGTCGCGGCCGCGGGCGCCGCTGCTAGCGATCGTCCAGCCCTCGTCCTGGAGGGTCTCGAGCTCCTCGAGCGAGGGGCGTCCGGAAGAGCCGACGTAGTCGGTGCTGACGAACGTCGTCGCGGGGAGGTCGTGCTCCGCGAGGCGCTCCGCCGCGTCGAGAGCGATCGTCTCGTCCGGGAACTGGAGCATGACGGTGCCGGTGTCGGGTCGGCCGACGAACTGGAAGTCGTCGACCCACAGCGTCGGCTCGCTGTTGGGAGCCCAGACGGAAATCTTCGCGTGGACGATCGAACTCATGTCGGGCTCGCCGACGATGTCGATGAGTCCCAGATCGTAGGGAGCGAAGGGCTGGTCCGGTTCGATCCGACACTGGAGCATCACGTGGTCTTCGTTCTCGTCCCAGAGCTGGACGACCGGAGCGACGTCGGAGTCGCTCGTGAACGCGAAGGCGGGGAACTCGGTGGAGAGGTCCCGCGGCGAGTCGAACTCGCGCTTGATCATCGCGCGATCGTCGTCGGCGCCGACCTCCATGCGGCCGGACTGGGAGCCGACGTACGCGCGGTCTTCGTCGGGCGAGAGCGAACCCGCCATCACCGTCCAGTTCGAGAGATCCT